>JBCCER010000251.1:0-5377 GCA_039030175.1 Pseudomonadota bacterium | reverse complement strand
CTGAACCCGGCACCGCCTCCTCCGCCCCCGCCGCCGGCGGTGGTGGTGGAACAACCGACCTCTGCGTTCATCGTGTTCTTCGATTGGGACCGTGCGGATCTGACGCCTGAGGCCAATCTGGTGCTGGACGATGTGGTGGTGGTGGCGAACGAGGCCGGCTACGCGTCGATCCGGCTTGACGGCTACACGGACCTGTCGGGCAGCGCCCAGTACAATCTGGGCCTGTCGGAGCGCAGAGCGAACTCAGTGGCCAACGGCCTGATCGCGCGCGGCATTGCACCGGACGAGATCGTGATCCGAGCCTTCGGCGAAGAGAACCCGCTGGTCCCGACCCCGGACGGTGTCCGCGAGCCGCAAAACAGGCGCGTGGAGATCTTCCTCAGCTAAGCCTCAAGGGCACAAGACCCAACTCACAAGCGCCGGCCTGGAGCAACCCAGGCCGGCGTTTTCCCTTGGTGAGCCGGCACACTCGTTAGCGACAACGAACCTTGAGCGATTGCCGCCAGAACCATGGAGGGGACATGGCCTGCTCCAAGAGAGGCTTGGCGCTAGCCTCGGCAATTTGTAGACCAAAGCCATGACTGAGAGGGCGCCCATCGTCTTGATCGTCAGCGGCCCTGTCGGTGTCGGCAAAAGCAGTGTCGGCAGCGAAGTGAGCCTGCTTCTTAGCGAGCAAAACATCGCGCACACCTTCGTCGATCTCGACAATCTGGCCCACACCTTCCCAAGGCCAGCCGACGACAGGTTCGGCAGCGCGTTGGCGCACAGAAATCTCAAAGATGTCTGGCGCAACTGCGCTGAGGTGGGATCGAAGAACTTGATACTTGCCCGGGTTGCCGAGACAGGGGGCTACGTGGACAAGATTGCCGAAATCATCCCGGGCTCCGAACCGATCGTTTGCCGGCTGACCGCATCGGACGAGACCCTTGTCGCGCGTGTCGCCAGCCGTGAAATCGGCTCGGATTACGATTGGCACGCTAAGCGGTCGTTGGAGCTATCCCGGTCGCTGGCCGAGACCGGCCCGACTGACTTTACCGTCGAAACCGATCATCGCACCGTGACTGAGATCGCCGGGGAAATCGTGCGGTCCGTCGATTGGCGAACCTAACCTAAAGGCAATACCGAAAGGGTGTCTCCGACCACTGAAATGTGGTGTCTTGATATCTTGCCCTGTTGATCCACCCAGACATGTTGCTTTCAGGAGGCTATTGATGCTTCGGACCCTTATCGCCGTACTCATGCTTTACATTATCGGACCGCCGGGCTCAGCGTCTGCGCAAACGCCGGCACCCGACCTTATCGGCGACTGGGTTATGGAAGGCGGCGAAGTTGGCCATTGGAGCGGAGAGCTGCGCGCCTTTGACGAACGGGACGCGGCCGTTTTGGTGATCGAAGAACAGGTCGGTGGCGTCTTCAGGGGCACGATTGTCTATGAAAACAACCCCCATGGCCCCGAGTTCGAGGGTCGCATCGGCCTCGGCCACGTTCTGCCGGAGACCATCTTCGGCGTCGTCGACTGGGACGACCAAACCGTGTTTTGGGTCGATTTGGACGACGAAACCATTCATCGCGGACGACTGACCGGCGAGAACCGAATAGAGGTGATCGCGATCGAGCCCGGCGCCCATGCCGTCGTCAACCGGATGATCCTGGTAAGGCGCTGAGGCCCCTTACGGGGCGCCGCGCCGTTCAGTTCAAGCAAAGTGAGCAGCACGCATCCGACCGCTAAAAAGACGTGTCCGACTGGGAAGATCGAGACGGTAAAACGGCAAGAAAATGGCTCGCGCCCTGCCCGGGTAAATCCTATGATCCAAACCATCATTGGCTGTCACCAATCCTGATCCGGAGACCGTTCCGACATGCACGTTGCCAAAACCATTCGCGCCCGCCTCGTTCTCAGCACCGCCCTCGCAGGGGCGGTTTTTGCTAGCTACGACAGCCAGACGGCGCAGGCGGGAAGCTGTATCGAGAATCCACCGGCGTCGGGCAACTTCGTCTGCTCGGGTCCTGCGGTCCCCGGCGACACCACTCAGCCGCTGGTCGGCAACACGGTCACGGGCACAACGGATCCTGGGTTCGGCATCACCACGGCTGCCGGACCGGCCATCGATATCTCCAGCAATGCCGGCCAGAGCTTCATCGATCTGAACGCCTCGCCAATCGAGGGGGATACGTACGGCATCAAGGCCGAGAATGTCGGCACCGGCGATCTGACGATCCAAGTGACCGGCACGGTGACCGGGGTCAATAACAGCGGTATTTCGGCCTTTAACGCCACCGGCGGCGGCGCCCTGACCATCTCGGCTGCGAGCGTCAACGGCGGATATACCGGCATCAGGGCGTGGAACGACGGCGCCGGCGATCTCTCAGTTTCTACGTCAGGCCCCGTTGCCAGCACTGGCGCTTTAGGCTTCGGGATCTATGCCAAGAACGCCAATGGCGGCGCGCTGACAATCATGGCGCAGGACACGGTATCGTCGGCGTCCGAGGGCGGCATCTATGCCGTTAATCAGGTGGGCACGTCGAACCTCACGATCTCGGCTGCCGGTGTCATTGGGGATCAGGGCGGCATTACCGCCCAAAATCTCGGTACGGGCGCCCTGTCGATCACCGCCACGGGAGCGGTGACTGCGACCGCCGGCGATGGGGTGTTTGCATTCAACTCGGGAGATGGCACCGATCTGACGATCGCGGTCACCCAGGTCAGCGGTGACGATCGCGGGATCAACGCGGCGAACAACGGTACGGGCGACTTTAGCCTCACGGCCGACGGTCCGGTTACGGGCAATCAGGGCGATGGCATCTTTGCCTACAACCGCGGCAACAACCTGACCGTCTCGGCGTCGAGCGTCAGCGGCGGCGAGGATGGGATTTACGCCAAAAACTACGGCGCCGGCGCGCTTGCCATTACAGCGACCGGGACGGTAACGGGCAGCGGCGGCAACGGTATCGACGGCCGCAATTACGGCACCGATTTGACGATCATCGCGTCAAGCGTCAACGGCGATACCGATGCGATCTATGCTAAGAATAACGGCACGGGCGCTCTCACGATAACGGCCACCGGCCCGCTCACCAGCACGACCCGCGACGGCGTTTCCGCACGGAATGCAGGGGCCGACGGCACGGATCTGACGATCGATGTGGCGGATGTCACCGCTGATCGGAATGGCATTTATGCCAGGAACTACGGCACCGGGACCCTGGCGATCTCAGCCGGGGCCGTCAGTGCTGGCGACAACGGTATCTTCGCCCGAAATGATGGCAAGGGCGGCCTTGCGATCACGACCACGGGCCAGGTTACAGGCGGAAGCGACGCGGGTATTGGCGCGCATAACGGCAATGGCGGCACCCTTGCCATTACCGCGATGGACGCAGTTTCATCGACGGACGGATATGGCATCCAGGCCTATAACGAGATTACCGGCAATGATTTGACGATCTCCGCCACCACAGTCAGCGGGGGTTATGGCGGTATCTATGCCAAAAATCTGGGTACCGGCGATCTCAGCGTAACGGCGTCCGGGCCCATAACAGCGTCGGCGGGCATCGGCATCTATGCCTACGGTTCCGGATACGGCCAGAATGTTATTGTTTCGGCGGACTCCGTCGACGGTGAGTACGGCGGCATATTTGCCGTCAATGAGGGTTTCGGCGGGCTCGACATAACCGCGACCGGAACGGTGACAGGCGGAATGGACGGCAATGGTATCTTCGGTCAAAATTCTGGGACCAGTCTGACTATCAACGCCGTCGATGTCATCGGCGACGGCAATGGCGTTGCCGCCCAAAATTTCGGCTCGGGCGCGCTTAGCGTTACGGCCGGAACGGTGACAGGCACCGGCAATTTCGGTGTTTACGCAAAAAACTATTATTCGGGCACGGACCTGACGATCTCCGTCGCTGGAGCCCATGGTGGCGAGACCGGTATCGAAGCCAAAAACTATGGCAGCGGCGCGTTGAGCATCACCGCAGCCGGCCCTGTCGAGGGCAGTAGTCAGGTTGGGATTTACGGCAAGAACCTAGTTAGCGATCTAACCATTGAGGCTACGGATGTCAGCGGCGGTACATATGGCATAGTCGCCGTGAACGAAGGTACCGGCAGTCTGACGGTAATCGCTACCGGCATCGTCACCGGCACTGCTATTGCGGGTCTCGCAGCCCTTAACGAAGGTACCGACATAACGATTTCGACTAAGGCTGATGTCCTTGGCGGTGAGTTAGGTATCTACGCGAACAACCATGGTACGGGCGCTGTCTCGATAACGTCGAGCGGTCCGGTGACGGGCACCGCTCAAGCAGGTCTCGCAGCCTTCAACGAAGGCACCGACATAACGATCTCGGCTGCGGCTGACGTCCTTGGCGGCCAGTTCGGTATCTACGCGAATAACGAGGGCACCGGAGCATCGTCCATCACGACGTTAGGCTCGGTTACCGGCACCACCGACGCCGGCATCTTTGCCGAAAATGACGGCACAGGGCTGCTCTCGGTCACGACGGCAAAAGAGACAACGGTCACAGGCGGCACCAATGGTATCATTGTTCGATCCGACACCAGCGATGCCGAGCTAGCGATCGCTTCGACGGTCACAGGCGGCAGTGGCACTGCGATAGACGCGACTGGCATCGGCGGCAACACGACGCTGGAACTGCAGCCGGGCTTCAATTTCGACGATGACTTCGTGTTCGCCAATGATGGAGACGATCGGAACAATCTGCTGGTACTAAGCGGCCCCACCGGTGAAGCGACGTTCAACCTGGCGACGCTGGATGATGGCGACAATACGCCCGAGGGCGAAGAGCAGTTCTTTGGGTTCCAGCCGATCTTCCTTAAGGAAGGCGACTCCAACTTCCTGCTGACGGGAACCAACGCCCTGCCCTTCGAGGAGGCCGGGGTAAGCGGCGGCGTGCTGGCGCTGGACGGGGCTAATATCGTTCTGGCCGATGGCGTGCCCTTCGTCATCGGTCCGGACGGCGCCTTGGCCGCGATCGGCGCTCAGACCCTGGATGGCGACGTGCAGAATTTCGGCTCCATCCTGTTGTCCAACAATGGCTTCGACCCGATCGCCGGGCTGGATGGCGATGACGATGTGCTGACCATCACCGGCGACTACACCGCCGGCAGCGATCTTTATCTCGACACTTTCCTCAATGACGGAGAGGTCGACATCACCGATGAGCTGGTCGTCATCGGGGATACCTCGGGCGAAACGAATGTCTTCGTCACCAACACCGGCGGGCCCGGCGGCCTGACCGGAGAAGGCCCGACGGACGGCATCCTGGTGGTTGAGGTTGGGGGGTCGTCGGACGGCGACTTCGTGCTCAGTAACGATGTGGTGGCCGGGTTCTTCGAGTACGATTTGAGGCAGGCGGACGG
>JBCCER010000250.1:0-5412 GCA_039030175.1 Pseudomonadota bacterium | reverse complement strand
GATCGCCCCGTCGATGGCGATCATCCTGTTCGTCGTTCTCGTCCCGCTGATCTTCTCGCTTTACACCAGCTTCACCAACTACCGCCTGATCCGGCCGGAGACGCTGTGGGACTGGGTCTGGTTCAGAAACTACATCCGCATCTTCAACGACGCAGACTTCTGGTGGGCGTTCCTTCGCACCTTCATCTTCCTTTCGATCGCGCTCAATCTGGAACTGATCCTCGGCCTGTGTCTGGCGCTGCTGATCAACAAGATCACTTGGGGCCAGCGCACCCTGCGCACCATCATGATGTTCCCGATGATGTTCTCGCCGATCCTGGTCGGGTTCCAATTCCGCTACATCTTCAATGATAATATCGGCGTGGTGAACAACGCGCTGCAGGCGGTGGGCGTCACCGATCAGGCCATCCCATGGCTGGTCAATGAGTGGCTGGCGAACTTCTCGATCATCTTCGCCGAAGTTTGGATGTCGACCTCGATCTTCGCGATCTTGCTGCTCGCGGGCCTGATGGCGATCCCGCGCGACCCGATCGAGGCGGCGAAAGTCGACGGCTGCACGAACTGGCAGGTCTTCCGACACATCACGCTGCCCTTCCTAATGCCGTTCGTCTTCATCGCCCTGGCGATCCGGTCGCTGGACGTGGCACGCGCCTATGACATCGTCAATGTCATGACCGGCGGCGGGCCGGCGGGGCGTACCGAGCTGCTGTGGACCATGATCGCAAGGGTCGGCTATGACGACGCGCGCATGGGGCGGGCCAACGCCATGGCCTATGTCTCGATCATCCTGTCAATCGTGTTCACGGCCTATTTCTTCAAAAAGCTGCTGGCGGCGCGGCGCTATATGGGCGGGGTCGCCTAGTGCGCCCGGTCACCGGAATGCGCAAGGCGCTGGTCTGGGTGGCGACCCTGTTCGTCATGATGACCATCTGTCTGCCGGGGGCTTGGGTCGTCCTCAGCGCGTTTCGGCCCAACCGCGAGATTCTGGCGCGGCCCGCGATCTGGTGGCCGGAGAACTTCAACCTCGACAATTTCTTGCGCATGTTCGGCGTCGGCGGCGAACAGATCGCTATTCCTGTCGGCTCCTACTTCATGAACTCGCTGATCATCGCGCTGACCTCGACCTTCGTCGCCGTGTTTATCGGCATGGCCGGCGGCTATGCCTTTGCGCGGTTTCGCTTCCGGGGCAAGAACGCGATCTTCCTTGGCTTCATGCTGTCCCGGACGGTGCCGGGCATCGCCCTGTCGCTGCCGTTATTCATGGTTTGGAGCCGGCTGGGCCTGATCGACACGCCGCTCGGTCTGATCATCGTTTACGTCGCGATGAATGTGCCGTTCACCATCTGGCTGACCGACGGCTTCTTCCGCCAAGTGCCGGTGGAAATGTCCGAGGCCGCGCAGATCGATGGCTGCACGCGCTGGCAGGCCTTTTGGAAGGTTGAGTTTCCGCTGGCGCGGGCTGGCATCGCTTCGGCCGGCATTTTCGCCTTTTTGATCAGTTGGAATGAGTATGCGCTGGCATCGGTCCTGACCCGCTCGACCGACAGCCGCACCTTGCCGGTGGGCCTGATGGATTTCAGCGCCCAGTTCACCATCGATTGGGCCGGCATGTGCGCCATGGCGGTGCTGATCATCATTCCCGCGCTGATCCTCACATTCATTGTCCAAAAACACTTGATCGCCGGCCTGACCTTCGGCGGCGTCAAAGGGTAGGGGGCCATGGCAACCGTCAATCTTCAAAAGGTGGTCAAACGCTACGGCAAGCTCGAGGTCGTCCACGGCATCGACCTCGACATCGCCCATGAGGAATTCGTGGTCCTGGTCGGCCCATCGGGCTGCGGCAAATCCACGACACTGCGAATGGTCGCAGGTCTGGAGGAGATTTCCGGCGGCGAAATACGTATCGGCGACCGCATGGTCAATGACCTGCCGCCTCGGGCGCGAAACGTTTCCATGGTTTTCCAGAATTATGCGCTCTATCCGCACATGTCGGTGCGCGAGAATCTCGGCTTCTCGCTGAAAATCGCCAAGCAGCCGCAAGCGACCATTGACGAGCGCGTGCGCGAGGCGGCCGATATCCTGGGCCTCAGCGAACTGTTGGATCGCACACCTGCCCAGCTGTCCGGTGGCCAGCGCCAGCGCGTCGCCATGGGCCGCGCCATCGTGCGCCACCCAGACGTCTTTCTGTTCGACGAGCCCTTGTCGAATCTGGATGCTAAGCTGCGTGTGCAGATGCGCACGGAGATCAAGCGTCTGCACCAAAAGGTGCGGACGACGGTGGTGTACGTCACCCACGATCAGGTCGAGGCCATGACCTTGGCCGATCGCATCGTCATCATGCGCGACGGCTATATCGAGCAGGTCGGCTCGCCCCTGGAGCTGTTCGAGCGGCCGGCCAACACCTTCGTCGCCGGCTTTATCGGCTCACCGCCTATGAACCAGGTGCGCGGCCAAATCGGCAGCAAGGACGGTGAGCCCGTGGTGGCGATTTCCCGCGATTTAGCGCTGCCCGTTCCAGGCCGGTTACGCGGTCAAGTCCAAGCAGATCAAGACGTGGTGCTGGGGTTTCGGGCCGAAGATTTGATGCCAGAGGGCCATGAATTGAAGACCGACGGCGCCTTGATGCGCTTTAACCAGACCGTATCCATCGCCGAACCTCTGGGCACGGAGACGCTATTGTTCACAGAGTTCGGCAATCAAGAAGTTCTGTCGAAAATGTTTAATCCCAGGCCGGTTGCCGAAGGCGAGCAGATCGGCTTTGCGCTCAACGTCGACCGTCTGCATCTATTCGATGCGGCGACCGGTCGTTCATTGGAGGTCTGACGTCATGGCCACTATCGAACGCGTCGAATTGCGGATGGTGGATCTAAAGCCGAAGGTGCTGCGCACCGATGCGGTTCAGACCTTCGTCAGCCAGGAAACCCCGATCGTCACAATCACTGACAGCGATGGTGCGGTCGGTACCGGCTACAGCTACACAATTGGAACCGGCGGCCCGTCGGTTATGGCCCTTCTCGAACGCACGTTGGCGCCAGAGCTGATTGGCCGAGACGCGGCCGAAGTCGAACGAATTTGGCGGGACCTGTTGTTCAAGACCTACGCCACTTCCGTTGGCGCGATTACCTCACTCTCCCTCGCAGCCATCGATACCGCGTTGTGGGACCTGCGCTGCATCAAGGCAGGCCTGCCGCTGCACATCATGGCGGGTGGAGCGCAACCATCGGTACCGCTCTACACCACAGAAGGGGGCTGGCTGCATATCGAGGCGCCGGCCCTGGTCGAAGACGCGCTGAACGCCAAATCGCTGGGCTTCGGCGGTTCGAAGATCAAGATCGGCCGCTCTCCGGCAGAGGATGTCGCGCGGATCGGTGCGGTGCGCGAAGCGGTAGGCTCGAACTTCGAGATCATGACCGATGCCAATCAGGCGTTCCGCGTCGATGAGGCAATCCGTCGGGCGCGACTATTGGAACCGCTGGACGTCGCCTGGATGGAGGAGCCATTGCCGGCTCACGATCTCGGCGGACACATAAGGCTGTCGCATTCAACCAGCCTGCCTATCGCCGTCGGCGAGAGCATCTATAGCACCGGCCATTTCCGTGAATATCTACAGCGCGAGGCGGCCTCGATCATCCAGGCGGATGTGGCCCGCATTGGCGGCATCACGCCTTGGCTGAAGGCGGCGCACATGGCCGAGACGTTTAATATCCCGATCAGCCCGCACTTCCTTATGGAACTGCATGTGTCTCTCTGCAGCGCCGTGCCGAACGCGCGCTGGGTGGAATACATCCCGCAACTCGACACGCTGACCCAGGCGAGCATGACCATCAAAGACGGCCGCGCTTATCCGTCCGATACGCCTGGCATCGGCATTGCCTGGGATTGGGACGCGGTGAAGGCACAGTCCATCTCGGGCAGTCACCACATCATTACAGAGGCGGCGTCATGACGCGCATGGGTATGGTGATCGGTATCCGTCCGGAGAAGATCGCCGAATACAAGCGCCTGCACGCCGACACGTGGCCGGAGATTCTGGCGAAGATCAGCGATTGCAATATCCGCAACTACACGATCTTTCTGCGCGAGCCCGAAAATCTGCTGTTCGGATACTGGGAATATCATGGCGATGATTTCGCCGCGGACGCCGCCAAAATGGCCGCCGACCCCACAACGCAGAAATGGTGGGAACTGACCGATCCGTGCCAGGTTCGTATGGAAAGTGCGGCGGATGGCGAGCAATGGTCGATGATGGAAGAGGTGTTTCACCATGACTGACGGGATTACTGACCCGCTGACCGAGCGGCTGGAGAAGTGCTACACCGGCGTCGTGCATGATGTGATGCGCGATATGGGGTTGCGCGACTTCGTGCTGCCGCCTGAGATACGGCCGATCTTGCCGGACCGGATCGTGGCCGGCCCGATCTTTACCTTGCGCGGCCATGTCGATCCTTCGGCGGATGCTCACCAGACCTTGCTGGAATGGACAGGTTTCTTGAGCAAGGCAAAGCCAGGTCACGTCGTGATCTGCCAGCCGAACGATCACACCATCGCCCATATGGGCGAGCTGTCTGGCGAAACCTTGCAATTGCGGGGCGTCAAAGGCTACATCGTCGATGGCGGCTGCCGTGACGTCGACTTTCTCTTGAAAATGGGCTTTCCGGTCTCTTGCCGGTATCTCACGCCGAAGGATGTGGTCGGCTATTGGCTGCCCGACGGGTTCGACGTGGCGATAGAGATCGGTGGCGTTGCAATTCGTCCGGGCGACTATGTCTGCGCCGACCGCGACGGGATTTGCGTCATTCCGCGCGATGTTGCGGAGGAGGTGGTGGCCAAGTCAGAGGTCGCCATCGCCACCGAGAACAAGGTGCGCACAGCGATTCTCGCCGGTACGGACCCACAGGAAGCATATTTGAAGTATGGCAAATTCTGACCGACCCACTGATGCCGATCGAAAGTTGCTGTTGTTAAGCCCGGATGACAACGTCCTCGCGGTTTGCGTCACCTTGGCGGCCGGTGACAAGGCCGCCATCGACGGTGCGCAGGTGACGGTGCCGGAAGATGCGCCCGTGGGCTTCAAACTAGCCCGTCACGACTTGGCGGTAGGCGACAAAGTCCTGAAATACGGTACGCCCATAGGATCGGTCACCGAACCGATCGCCAAAGGTGCTGTCGTTCACACGCACAACCTTAAGAGCGATTATTTGCCGACCTATACGCTGACGGGCGACCAACGCTTTCTGGAAGGTGACGCGTGACCAGCCTAGCATCCCAAGTCGCCCTTACAGGCTACCCGCGGGCAGACGGCCGCAAGGGCATCCGCAACGTCATCGTCGTTGCCTATCTGGTTGAGTGCGCGCATCACGTCGCGCGGGAGATCGTCTGGCCGTATCGAGACCAGGACGTGCAGTTGATCGG
>JBCCER010000249.1:0-5415 GCA_039030175.1 Pseudomonadota bacterium | reverse complement strand
GTGCCTGCGGCCTAATCGGCCCAGCATCGTCGATCGTTCAAGATTGGCAATGAAGTCGGGGTGTTCGTCGACTACGCCCTGATGGGGAAAAGGGCCTGGCGTGACGGCGTTTACTCGGATTCCGCGGGGCCCATAGTGGGCAGCCATATAGCGGACCATCTGATTAATGCCCGCCTTACCGGCCCCATATTCGATGGGGTTTGGCGGCATGCTGCCGGGGTAATTGTCAGGGACCGGCGCGACCACACCATACATAGACGAGTAAAGAACAATGCTGCCGCCATTGCACATCATTTTCGCAGCCGCCCGTGCGAGCAAGAAGGTGCCTGTAAGGTTGATCCTGTTGGCGCGGTCAAAATCGTCGGCGGTTACCTCGTCGAAGGGTTTGCCGCTTGCTCCAGAGGTGGCCATGACCAACCCCCAGAGACTGCCATGCTGGCTAGCACTGGCAGAGACACATTCCTCGACCGACTCTTGATCTCCAATGTCGACCGCGAGCTGGCTGATCGCCCCGTCGCCAGTTGCTTCGCCGATCTCTCGCATGGCCTGATCGAGCCGGTTGCCGTCAACATCTGCGATGCACACATTTGCCCCGAGTTCCCGTAAAGTGGTGCAAACAGGCACACCGAGATAGCCGGCGCCGCCGACCACGAGCACTGTCTTGCCGGTCAGAGAGAACAGCGCGGCGCCCTCACTCAGCGAGGTCAATGAACCGTCTTTCTTGCCATGAGCGCTTGGCCGCAAGGGCTACCATGAGGTTGGTTCGAGCGTCGTCGAGTGTGGCCAAAATGTCCGGCTTGCCTTCGATCGCATCGAGCATGGCATTGGCCTGCATCGTGAACCGCGCCTGATGCGCCTCTGTCGGCACAAGGCCGTTCATGAAGTCGCGGCTCTCCGACCAGTCACCGCTGTCATCGTCGGCGAAGTTGAGGGTCGAGTGATCGAGCTCCAAATTGCCGCGCGTTCCGATGAATTCGATCGACGCCACGTTGCGCTTTTGAAACTGGTTGATCGCGGCATGGGCCATGGCGCCGCTCTCGAACCTGATGGTTACCAAGCATGTATCTTCGGTTTGGCTGCCCTCCAGCACGAGATGGTCATACATTGCACCGACGGTGACGGGCTGGCCCATCAGCCAGATCAGCATATCGAACGAATGGCTCGCGGCGTCGAGGATTGCGCCGCCGCCCATCTCAGGCCGCGAATAGTAGGTGGTGCGGTAGTCCGGCCGGTACTTGGGGAACTCTTGGGATGAATTGACGTAGGCGAGCTTGATTTCCCCGATTTTGCCCGTGTCAATTTGCTGACGCAGTGCCTGGACCTCAGGCGCGATACGGCGAATGTAGCCAATCCGCGCCAAGATGCCCGCGCGGCGTACGGATTCTATTGCCTCGTCCACGCCGTCCATCGAGACCGCCAAGGGCTTTTCGACGAGGAATGGGACTCCGGCGGCGGCACAGTCGCTCATTAGTGCGATGTGCAGATGGGCAGGCGTGCAGATGATCGCCAAGTCATGGCTGGCGAGACCAGCTTCTTTCAGTGTCGCATGAGAGCCGTCGTGTTCGAATAGCGCCTCGGCCTCTTTTCTTCGGCCGTCATCGGGCTCTACGAGGGTCAGTTTCACTCGCCCGGTTTCGACCAATCCACGCAGGTGGCGTTTGCCAATGCCGCCGGTGCCGATCACGATGACTTTGTGCATTTGCACCCTCGTTTTGGGAGGGGCCATCGGCCCAAAAAACAGCGGCGCAAATGGCGGAGCACCAGCTTGACTTGGTGCGAAATAGTATGTTGTTATGTTAACGGTATATCTTGGCTTGTCAATTGAGTCCAAGATGGCTGAAAGGCGCTGTTTAGGTCACTTTTTGGGCGTCGCGCTAGATTGGCTCGACGGCCAAATGCGCGGCCGCGCCGGCGCAGTCACCCCGGGTTCCACGGTCGAAGTGCCGGCTTCGGGATCCTGAAATAGGCGATGTCAGAAGGAGACCGATCTCACATTTCCCAAAACCGATTGCGATCCTAATTCCGAGGGCCGCGCGGCGATCGAGACAAGAGCGGAACGGGTGAGCCGGCGAAGCGCAGCCGTCTCTAGACAACAGGGAGACTCGAATGAAAAAGCTTCTCACACTCATGGTGGCGTTGGTCTTGCAGGTGTCGGTGGTCACCACCGCTTCTGCGCAGGCGATCAACGACAACCAGCTATCGGACCCGCGCGTCCGCCAGGCCATCGCCTATGCGATCGACATGCAGACGATCGCCGACACGCTGTTCGAAGGGGCGGCGATCAACGCCACCGGTCTACTGTCCAATTCGGAGTTCTATCCGGATGGCATGGACGCCTACGACTACGACCCAGATCGGGCGCGAGAGCTTCTCGCCGAGGCCGGTTGGGACGAAGGCCGCGTCCTTGATGTCGTCTATTATTATCCCGACCAGCAGACCGCCGACTTCATGGCGGTCATTCAGGCCTATTTGGCGGATGTCGGAATCCAGATGAATTATCGCCTGCTCGAAGGCGATGTGGGCGCCCAGATCGCGCTTCCACCGGAGGATCCCGTAGACGGCCCGGCCAACATCGATTGGGACATTCTGTACGGCGCGCGGGCAGCGCTGGCGTTGCAGGAATATTTCAACCGCTTCGGCTACGGTTTGATGCCGTCGATCCCCAACATCGAAGAGATGAACGAGCTGGTCGAGATGGTGAACAGCACCTCCGATCCGGACGTCCACCGCGACGGCTTCCAGCAAATGGAAGGCATCATCAACGAGAATGCCTACATCCTGCCGCTCTACTACCAACAGCTCTACATCTTCGAAAGCGACCGGGTCGACCGCAATGGGCACCCGTACGGCAACGAACAGTACAACTACAACTGGGGCATCACCGACTGGATCGTCGAGCCCAACGATGACGGCGAGCGCGTGATCTACACCAACGCTGCCCCTCAGCAGTTCTTCGAGGTGCCGTGGCAGAATCTCGGGATTTGGGTGCACAACAGGTACGCTTTCGACACGATTTTGGAGGCGGACCCCAACTTGGTGCCGATTGGCGGCGAGTTGGCCGAAACCTATGAGATGAGCGACGATGGGTTGACCTTCACCTTCACATTGAAGGACGGTTTGACCTGGCACGATGGCGAACCCATCACGGGCGACGATGTCGCTTGGAGCATCGAAGCCGCCGCTCAGTTTCCGATCACCAACGCCGTCGTCTTGGCGACCTTGCGTCGGATCGAAGGAGCGGAAGCACTGCTCGCGGGCGATGCCGATCACATAAGCGGCATTGCTGTGGATGGAAACACCGTCACACTCACCTTCTCGGAAGTCGACCCGAATGTCCTACTGGCCTTCAGCCAGTTTGCACCCCTGCCGGCGTCGTATTTCGAGGGGGCCGACCCGTTGCAGCTGCAGCAGAATGAGTTTTGGCAATTCCCCATCGGTTCGGGCCCGTTCATGATCGAAGAGGCTCGGATGAACGACTTCACCACACTGGTGCCGTTCCCGGACTATCATGGTGGTGTCGCGAATATCGACCGGGTGATCGCCTTGCCGTCTGCCGATGGCGACGTCAACTTGGTGCGCAACGCGACAGCCTTCCGCGCTGATGTCGGCTACACCAAAAACGTGCCTGATGTTGCGGCGCTGGAAGCGCTCGATCACATGAACGTCTATCCGGTGAACATTCCGTACACTCGGATGTTCTGGATCAATCAGTTCCCGATGTCTCAGTAAGCTTGGGTCTGATTGAGCCTAACGGCAGATTGATCTAAGAGGAGGGCGGTGCTGATCGCCCTCCTCTTTTTTGCCTGCCGGTGAGCGAAAGAGGTCTATGCCGACATACATCATCAGGCGGCTATTCACGCTAGTGCCGATGGCAATCGTCATCAGCTTCCTGGTGTATCTGGGGCTTGAGCTGACCCCCGGCGACGCGGTTTCCCATATGATACCGCCGGATGCCATGGGCAGTATGGATCCGGAACGGCTGCAGGCGCTGCGCGAATCCCTGGGCCTCGGCCAGTCTTTCTTTGTACGCTATTGGATTTGGTTCACCGGCGTTCTGCAAGGTGAGTTCGGCTATAGTTTGAGCGGCGGAGTGCCGATCGCGCACATCTTCTTGACCAGGCTGCCAGCCACGTTGGAACTGTCGATCGCAGCGTTGGTGATTTCGAGCATCGCTGGCTCCATCTTGGGGACGATTAGCGCCCTGACGCGGGGCAGCAAAACCGACCAGGCCCTAACCACTGTCGGCATGCTGGGCGTATCGGTCCCCGATTTCTTCATCGGTCTCGTCGCGATCCTCGTGTTTTCCCTCAATCTGCAATGGTTGCCCGTGGGCGGACGGCTGATGCCGGGCGACGACTCATTTTGGGACCGTATCCCAAACTTGGTCATGCCCGCGCTGGTCCTCTCGATCATGATGACGGCGGGCGTGATGCGTTACGCACGCTCGTCGATGCTGGATGCACTCAGTAAGGACTTCGTCAGGACGGCGCGCAGCAAGGGCATGCCCGGATGGCGCGTGAATCTACTGCATGGCTTCCGCGTCGCACTAACCCCCGTGATCGTGCTGATCGGCTTCCGCCTGCCAGTCCTGATTGGCGGCACAGTTGTCATCGAGCAGGTGTTTCAATGGCCGGGCATTGGCAATGAGTTCATCGCCTCTGTGCGGGCTCAAGACTATCCGCTGGTCATGATGATTGCGCTGTTCTCTGTCATCGCGGTTTTGCTCGCCAGTTTGATCGTCGATATCCTAACCGCGGTAATCGATCCGCGCGTCCGGTTGGGCGAGTAGGCGCATGACCATCGCTGACCCGGATACAGGCAAACGTCGTCGTACGAAGCTCGACACACAATTCGACCGCATCCGCGATCGGGAGGAGGCAGGGGCGGTCAAGAAGCAGCGGCGCAGCCGGTTTTGGAATAAGTTCCTGAACAACCGGCTGGCGGTTATCGGCCTCGTGGTCTTCACATTCATCATTCTGATCAGCCTGTTTGCACCCTTGCTGACGGCCTACGACCCCAAATCGGTGGATCTGCGATCGATGACCCAAGCGCCGTCTTGGGAACACTGGTTCGGCACGGATCGCACTGGGCGCGACGTTTTCGCCCGCGTGCTTTATGGCGGACGTGTCTCCATCCTCGTCGGTCTAGGCAGCGCGATACTGTGCGCAATCATCGGCGTGCTCATCGGCATCTACAGCGGCTATGTCGGTGGTTGGCTCGATTGGTTCGCCATGCGCGTGTCCGAAGTCTTCATGGCGTTCCCCCAGATCATCTTGGTGCTGCTGCTGGTCTCCATTCTCGGCCAGTCTTTGGCCAATCTGATGATCATCTTCACCCTGACGGGCTGGGGCGGGATTTACCGCATGGCCCGCGCGCGCATGCTCTCCTTGCGGGAGGAGGAGTATGTCCAGGCCT
>JBCCER010000248.1:0-5479 GCA_039030175.1 Pseudomonadota bacterium | reverse complement strand
GGATATCCGCTGGATCCGCGAGAACCCCGAATTGTTCGACAAGGCGATGGCCCGTCGCGGCCTGCCATCGCAAGCCTCCGATCTTCTATCCTTGGATCAACGCCGTCGATCGATCCAAACCGAACTGCAAGAGTTGCAGACGAAACGCAATGAATCGTCCAAGGAGATCGGCAAGCTGAAGCGTGAAGGAGGCGACGCAGAAGCTGCCATCGCTGAAGTCGCCCGGATCAAGAGCCGTATGCCGGAATTGGAGCAGGAGGAGCGCACTGTTGCATCCTCCCTCCACATGCACTTGTCGGGCTTGCCGAATCTACCTGCCGTCGATGTGCCCGACGGGCCGGACGAGAGCGCCAATGTCGAGATCCGCAAGGCGGGCGAGCCGGATCGAGCTAACAGTCGACGGGAGCATTTTGAGATCGGCGAACAGCTTGGTCTTATGGATTTTGAGACCGCCGCGAAGCTTTCGGGAGCCCGGTTTGTTGTGCTGCGTGGCGCCTTGGCCCGGTTGGAACGTGCGCTGGGCCAGTTCATGATCGACACACATGTCGAACATCACGGCTATACCGAGATTCAGCCGCCCTTGCTGGTGCGCGATCAGGCTTTGTTTGGCACCGGTCAGTTGCCGAAGTTTGCCGAAGATCAGTTCCGCACCCAAACCGACCATTGGCTGATCCCAACTGCCGAAGTCCCACTCACCAACCTCGTCGCCGATGAAATCGTCGATCCGGCGTCGCTGCCTATGCGATTCACGGCCTTGACGCCATGCTTTAGGTCCGAAGCAGGGGCCGCCGGTCGGGACACACGGGGCATGATCCGCCAGCACCAGTTTGACAAAGTGGAATTGGTATCCATTACCGAAGCGGAGAAGTCGGACGAAGAGCATGAGCGAATGACAGCTTGTGCGGAGACCATCCTCAAGCAGCTTGGGCTTGCCTATCGCGTGGTTTCGCTGGCCACAGGCGATCTCGGCTTTGCGGCGCGAAAAACCTACGACATAGAGGTCTGGCTACCGGGTCAAAATGCCTACCGTGAAATCTCGTCTTGCTCGACCTGTGCGGATTTTCAGGCGCGGCGCATGAATGCCCGCTACCGGCCGGATGGCGACGGAGGCCTGCGTTTCGTGCACACGCTCAACGGCTCGGGCGTGGCAATCGGTAGAGCATTGATCGCTGTCATGGAGACATACCAGACCGCTGATAGGTCGATTGAGATACCCGAAGTCTTGCACCCCTATATGGGCGGGCTGACCGTCATTGAATCCGAAAAGGCATCGAGCTAATGGCCAAATTGCCGGACAACCCGCGCATTCTCTTGAGCAACGATGACAGCATCCATGCCACCGGTTTTGCAGTGCTAGAGCGTATCGCTCATGCTCTGTCGGACGATGTCTGGGTGTGTGCTCCAGAAGCGGAACAAAGCGCCGCGTCACACTCGTTGACCATCCACCGACCGCTGCGCCTGCGGGAGATCGGTGAAAAGCGCTTTGCCGTTGACGGCACACCGACCGACTGTGTGCTGCTGGCCATCAACCATGTCATGCGCGATCACAAGCCCGACCTGGTTCTTTCCGGCGTCAACCATGGGCGCAACATCGCCGAGGACGTGACCTATTCGGGAACGATTGCCGCTGCCATGGAGGCAACACTGCTTGGCGTCCGTGCTGTGGCGCTGAGTCAGGAGTTTTTGGACGGGGCGTCGCCGCAATGGTCTCTGGCAGAAAAATGGGGGCCGGAGGTAATCCGCAGGGCCGTCGCAGTGGACTGGCCAGATAAGGTGCTGATCAACGTCAACTTCCCTGGAATTGAGCCAGATGAGGTCAGCGGTGTTCGTGTCGTCGCTCATGGCAATCGCAAGATCGCGGATGTCCTAGACGAACGCGTTGACCCTAGGGGGCGACGATACTTCTGGATCGGCACCTCACGCAGTACCGACGAAATCCCGCACGACACCGACGTTCATGCTCTGATGGACAAAGCCATATCAGTGACGCCGATTCATTTGGACCTAACCCAGTATGAAGCGATCGGACCCCTGTCTGACGCTTTTGAGGCAGATCCGATTCGGATGTGATCTGCAGGCGCGATCATCTGGGATAGGATGTCGCCCATGTTGATTCGCCCCTTATTCGCGCAATGACCGACGCACGGAAAATCCGGCTGCTAATGCATCTGCGCCGCTCAGGCGTCTCGGATCACCGTGTTCTGGGCGCCTTGGAACGGGTTCACCGGGATATTTTTGTTCCCAAACAGTTCCAAGATCAGGCTTACGAGGATATCGCGCTGCCCATCGGGCGGGGACAAACGATCAGCCAACCCCTGATCGTAGCGTTGATGACACAAGCACTTATGGTGAACGATCTTCACAAAGTGCTCGAAATTGGCACCGGATCGGGTTATCAAGCTGCAGTTTTGGCCAAACTTTGCCGTCGTGTGTACACAATTGAACGGCATAAGAGCCTGCTGGAAGTTGCGCAAAAGCGGATCCTAGAGGATCTGCATATTTACAATTTTACGGCCAAAGCCGCCGATGGTATGAAAGGATGGCCGGAACAGGCACCGTTTGAGCGTATCATTGTAACCGCCGCAAATCGCGGTGACGATCCTCCCCCGGCGCTGGTCGACCAGATGGCCATGGGAGGCATTATGGTGATCCCGATGGGGGATGAGAAGCGCAACCAGCGGATTGTGCGCCTGACCCGGACGGAGAAAGGCTTGGAGCGGGAGGAATTGTGGCCGGTTCGATTCGTACCCTTGCTACCGGACATGCCGGAAGACGAGGTTGCTGGCGCCTAGCAGCGATCTTCGCGACTGCGGGTTTGGCGGGCTGCAACGCGATCTTTTCTGTGCCGGACGACTATCAGCCCTGGCAACCGCCACCGCCTGGGAGCGTGGCTGAGACGCCCGACGCCGTTCCCGCGCCCGTCGTTTCGGTCACGCCACTTGAGGAAGTCCCGCAGCAACAGACGTCCTTTTCGGCGCAGGCGACCTATACCGTTGTGCCTGGAGAATCGCTTGATCAGGTCGCTGCACGTTATCGTGTGACGCCAGAGTCGATTGCGGTGCTTAACAATCTGCAGCCTCCCTATGAGCTAACACCGGGGCAGCGCCTGCTGCTACCGCCGGTCGCCTTGCCGGGAGATAGCGTGGCCTCAACGCCGGCCGTACCAGCGCCAGGTCTTGTCTCGCCGACCGCGGCCGCCACTGCCACTCCGATTGTCACGGATCTTCCGCCAATAACACCAGTTGCACCAACAGGTGGACCAGCACAGTTAGCCCAGCCTCCTGCCGTCGATGCCCCGGCACAAACCGTGCCCATAGCAACGGCTGAGGCTCCGGACACGGCCGAGGCAGCCACCTTACCAGGGCCGATCCCAGCAGATCCGGCGGCTAGTCCAAATCCGGCCCCGGCACCGGAAACGGTGGCCGCACCGCAAGATGGTCAGTTCCTGTGGCCCTTAGTCGGTCCCATCGTGTCTGAATACGGCCCGACCGAAGACGGCCTGAACAATGACGGCGTCAATATCTCTGCCGACCGGGGCACGACGATCCGTGCTGCGCAGGCAGGTACGGTCGCTTATGCGGGCAACGAGCTTCGCGGCTATGGCAATCTCGTGCTTATCCGGCATGCCGACGGTTGGGTAACGGCCTACGCGCATGCCGATAGCATCATGGTGCAACGCGGCCAGGAAGTTCAGGCCGGGCAACCGATCGCTACCGTGGGCGATACGGGCAGCGTCACGACGCCGCAACTGCATTTCGAGATTCGGCAGGGCAGCGATGCGATCGACCCGATGACTCGGCTGCCGGCGCTCTAACTGTTCGCCGGCGGTCTGTCTGAAAGGCGGACGCCCAAACGTCCGGCGAGATCTTGTATATATTGCCAGGCAACGCGACCGGACCGTGAGCCCCGTGTGATAGACCATTCGCGCGCTTCGGCTTCCCAAGCGTCTTGGTCAACGTTCAGCCCGTAGGCATCGATGTAGCCTTCGATCATCGCCAAGTATGTTTCCTGGTTGCAGGCGTGAAAGCCGAGCCAAAGCCCGAATCGATCGCTGAGGGAGACTTTTTCTTCCACCGCTTCACCGGCGATGATGGCCGTGGATTGCTCATTGTCGATCATCTCGCGCGGCATCAGGTGACGTCGATTCGACGTGGCGTAGAAGACCACATTGTCGGGCCGGCCCTCGATTCCCCCTTCAAGGACGGCTTTCAGCGACTTGTAGCTGGTATCGGCCTGATCGAAGGACAGATCGTCGCAGAACAAGATGAATCGCCGACCGCTACCGCGAAGGAGATTCAACAGGCGCGGTAGCGTCTCGAGATCCTCTCTGTGGATCTCGACCAGGGCGACCCTATCAGTCGTGGTACGATTCACGTCCGCGTGCACCGCCTTGACGAGCGAGCTCTTGCCCATGCCCCGCGCGCCCCAAAGGAGAGCGTTGTTAGCGGGCAAGCCGGCCGCGAACCGCTTTGTATTTTCCAGCAGCAGGTCACGCTGCAGGGCGATACCGCGCAGCAGAATCATGTCCACATAGGCTACCTGGGCAACTGGTTGCAGGCTGCCTTCCGGGTGCCAGACGAAAGCGTCGGCGCTATCGAAATCCGCTGTTGGCGTCGCGGAGGGGCTCAGCCGTTCCAAAGCATCGGCGATTTTCTTCAACTGTGGAATTAGCTCTTGGTCCGTCACCTTGGAATCCTCATTTACGACCAACGGGTGGGCGCGGGAGAATGCCGCTGTTCCGGTTTCCATTGCAAGTCGGCCACAGGTGGCTATAGTCCCGCGCGAACCCGTGTCAGGGCTGAATTTTGGAGATCCGTGAATGCTTATTACGCCCGCCTATGCGCAGGATGCGGCAGCCGGTGGAGGCTCGTTTATCGTAACGCTGTTGCCGCTGGTCCTGATTTTTGTCGTCTTCTACTTCCTTTTGATCCGACCGCAGCAAAAGCGCATGAAGGAACATCGCGCAATGCTTGCTGCGGTTCGTCGTGGAGACAAGGTCGTAACGGGCGGTGGCATCATCGGTACTGTCACGCGTGTGCGCGATGACCAGGTGACAGTCCAGATTGCGCAGGGCGTCAAGATCAAGGCAGTACGCAGCACCTTGACCAACATTCTTGAAAAGTATGTACCGCCGGAAGAAGACGACGATGATGACGACGACTTCATCGAAGAAGAGCCGGATGATGCTGACGATCAGGATGAGGATGAAGTTGAGGCTGAAGGCGACGAGCCTGCGGACGAGGAGCAAGACCGCTCGCGGCAATAGTTTGGGGCGCTAGCCCCTTTCGCTGAGGCGGCACCGATCGCCGAGATAGTCAAAAACAATGCTTCATTTTCCTCGTTGGAAGAAGATTCTGGTCATCGCCATCTGTGCGCTTGGCCTCCTGTACGCAGCGCCAAATGCCATCGATCGCTCGACGATCAATGAATGGGCGCAAACACTGCCCAGTTGGCTGCCCATTCAGCAGGTAAGCCTTGG
>JBCCER010000247.1:0-5530 GCA_039030175.1 Pseudomonadota bacterium | reverse complement strand
GTCTTGACCGAGCCGCTGCGCAGGCGGGCGATGTGCTTTTCGGTCGTCATCCGCTCCAACTCGCGCACCCGGTCCTTTTCCTCGATCAACTCGCGCGCGGCCTCCTTGTCGGCGGAGACCAGAACGTTCAGCGCCAATTGCAAATTCGCCGACACACAGTCGTGCAGGGCTCGCAACTCACGCCAGCCTTGCTTGGAAAAATCGACGCCGAGCGTGCGTTTCTTGGCCGCCAGCGCCAGCAGGTTTTTGACGATGATATCGCCGGCCTGTTCCAGCTTAATGCAGTAGCCGGTCAGTTCCAGGCAGCGGCGCGATTCCTCGGTCGACAATTCCTGGCGACCGATTTCGGCGAGATAGAGTTTGATCTCGGTATGCTGATGATCGACTTCATCGTCCAGCAGTGCGATCTGCTGGATCTTGGCCTTATCGCCCGTCTCAAACACGTCGATGACCTCGCGCAGCATCACCGAGACCGTGTCGCTCATGTTCAAGATTTCACGAATTGCGGCGGCGAGCGCTTGGCGTGGCTGGCGGACCATGTCCGGGTCAAGCGAGGTTCTGCGCGCGAGCATCGCTTGCTCTTCGGCCTGCGATGCCGACGCATGGGGCGGCAAGATCAGTTCGGCGAAACCGATCGCGCCCCGCAGGACCAATAGGCCGACGATGAGGACCGCGACGTTGAAGCCGACATGGAATAGGACCGCGGCTTGGGCTGGTGGCAGCAAGCCTATGAGCAGATCGCCGACGGTCGTCCAACTCAGCGCCGCGAGCATCGCGATGGCGCAAGCGCCCCGAACAATCAAATTGGCAAGCGGAACGTGTCGGGCTGCCCGGGGCTGGTTACGCGTCAACACGACCGCGATGGCGCCGCTGCCCAGATTAGCGCCGAGGATAAGCACCAGCGCGAGAGGTGCCGATATGACCTCGTTGGCGGTGAGGGACGCGATCAGCAGGACGGCGGCGACGCCCGAATGCATGGCCCAGGTCAACAGAGCTGCCATCAGGAATGCGGTCAGTGGGTCGCCTGCCAGATAGCTCATCCAGATCGGCACCAACCGGCTTTCCCGCAGCGGCACCGAGGCGTCGCCAATCATTTTCAGCGCGACCAAGATCAAGGCAATGCCGACAATGATGCGCCCCGCCTGGCGCACCGCGCGGCTGTTGCCCGTCAGAAAGGTGGTGACGCCGATCAAAAGCAGCAGCGGGATCATCAGGGATAGGTCGAGCGACAGAACCTGGACGACCAAGGCCGAACCCAGATCGGCCCCCAGCAGGACTGCAAGCCCTACGCCGGCGGTCGTGATCCCGCTGGCGATCGAGCCGGTGATCAGCAGCGCAACCGCAGTCGACCCTTGCAGCCCGATCGCGAGTGCCAAGCCTGCCATCGCAGCGCCGAGCCGCGTCGACGCGGCTCGCTTTTGCAAACGTCGCATTTCCGCGCCATAGGCACGGTCTACTCCGGTGCGCACCATGCGTGTTGCCCACAGCAACAGCGCGACCGCCCCGGCGATACTTACAAGCGTGTAGGTCCCAGACATATTCTCAATCTCATTTGCACACGTGTGCAGACCTTATCTTAACATCATGGCAAATATTTGCACGTCATTCTTCGCTCCGAGGATCTCTCTTCCCGAAGACGAAGCTTAGTGCTAGCGCATTCTATATACTGAAATAATATCAAGCTCCCACCTCAAAAAGAGGGCAATGAAATCCCAACGCCGCTTGGGATCCATTATTGAAATCACGAAAAAAATACATAGCGTCTTCATTCAAAATCTGTCCAGAAGTTTTCTATCTATTAGACGGTCATTCTCGCTAAAGCCAAAACACCTCTAAGCCTTAGCCTGGCTGTACAGTTTTGAGATGACAATCGCATTTCAATCTTGAATAATCCCAAAGTTGGAAAAATACAGGCAAATAGCGGACCACAAAATGGCACGTCGACAACGTCAGATTAGGGTAACTGGCTTCTTACTTGCCGGCGCTGCGCTCGTTTTCGGCCTGCCTGCTCTGGCCGGCGATTATGTTGGGACGCAGACGGCAAGCAACGCAAGCGACGGTGGGGACATGTGGGTGGGAGGTCTGCGTGTCAGCATCCAGGATGGACGAGCTACTGTTGTCGCTGGTGATCGGAGCTGGACCAGCCCAGCCACGGAATCGCCAAGTATGATCAGTTTCGACCTCGGGTTTCAAACCCGCCAGTTCCTCGACACCGACGGCGATGGCGTGTTCACGGGAACATGGCAGGCAGAGCACCGCGGCGTGCTTCGCAACTATTTGGTCGAATTGCGAGCCGAATAATCGCCTAACTATTCGGCCGCAGTTCCGGCTTCACAGGCGCGGCGGAGCATTGCGCATTGCCCGCATGATCGCCTCGGCCATCGGCTTCATTGCGAAATCGTCGTCAAAGGGCAGCGCGCTCACCGATTGGATAGTGCGACCTGTTTGCTCCTCAGCATCCTCCCACAGCTTAGCCTCGTTGGTATAGTGAGTGTCAGCATCGGACAGGCCCCAGCAGACGATATCCCGAATGCAGCGCGATTGCAGCGTCACATTCAGATAGTCTTCAACATCGCCTGCGGCGATCCGGTTTCGCAGTTCCAACGGACCATCCAGGAATAAGTCCGGGGCGCTGAGTTCGGTGATCGCAATGCGCAAGCCAAGCTTCTCGACTTCATCGAGAAAACAGCGCCATTCATCATGGTCGAAGGTTCGAAGTTGCGGGCGGAATTCGACCGTTCCATCCTGGTGATCAATTCTCGTGACATTGCGCGGGACCAAATGGCTTTGGATGCCCAGCGTATCGATGGGTGCCCCGCGATCCAGGCAGCGCTTTAGCATTTTCAGGCACGCGCTTCGACGAGCCGGGTGCATGTAGACGTCGTAGGGCAAGATCCACTCATTAAGGACCAGTTCAACACCTTCGCCAGCCTCTTCCCGCGCGATCTGGAATGCCTCGACAATGAAGCCGATGCCATCGCCCTCGAACAGCCAATCGTCCCGCAGCGGCTCGTCATCCGAGGGCCACACGGCAATCGGTTCGTTCACGACATCGAACGAGACGACAAGCCGGCCAAAGCGCCTCGCCAAGCGCCGGACTCTGTACAGCATCGCAGCACGCGCCGCCGCCGGATCCCGGGCGGCCAGCGTGCAGATCCAAGGCGGCTTGTCTGACGTGGCATGGATCAGTGGGTGGCCCCTAACATCGGCGTCGGATGCATGGGCCCAGGCGATAAGGTCCAAAAACGGCGCGAAGTCCTCTTCGTCCAGACGGGGCTGGGTGGTGCACATTTTCATCACGTTCTCGGGCGTGATCAGATCGCACTCCTGCTCATACAGCTGACGAAGTCTTGGAATTTCGATCGGCGAATCCACCGCCGAACCGAAGCGAAAGCCGTTCTCATGCGCAACCTGTCGGATGGTCCGCACGGTCTGCGCACGCGCCAATCGAACGGCTGGCAGCGCGAGGGCACCAGCGAGAAATGAGCGACGGGCAAATGGCATCGCCATCGTTTGAGCCCCACTGAAGCAATTTGGTTAGCCCAGATAAGAACTAGTTTCGGCCAATCTTACCGATCGGGCAAGAAGCGACGGTTATCGCCCGATCAGAACCGTCACGCCGCCCGCTGTGCGTCCGGCAATGTGGTCGCATAGAGCGCCGATAGCACGCTAAGGACCGCTAAAGCGCCAAGGACCCAGTCGATGCCCGCGCCTTCGGCAATATGGCCAAGGGCCAAAGCCATACCGATGCCGATGATGCCGGTGGGAAAGTTGGCGACCGCCAGACAGTAGGGTCGTTCCTCGTCCGTAGCAGCGTTAACGACATAGAGCGCGCTGCCCGTTATGATGCCCTGCGTTGCGATGGCAATCAGGATGATCATCGCCGCCTCGGTGGCGGTCGATTGCATCTCCGGTATCAGATGGCTAAGGGCGATGGTGATGCCGGCGGCCGAAGACATCAGACAAGAGACGGTCAGCACCCGCTTGACGGAGGATTGAGCGACTCTGGGCCACAGCAGACCGCCGACCAAAAGGCCGATCCCGGAGGCAACCACGAAGAGGCTGAGCGAGATGGAAGTCTCGGCGTAGAGCCCGGCCGCGTGCACGGCCAGAAAAGGCATAGTCAACTCGACAGACAGGAAGAGAATGCGCGCAACCATGAAGCGGCGCAGCCAGGACAGTTTGAGGACGACGCCCAGACTGTCCTTAAGCGCAGTGCCATAGCCTTTTGACTTCGCGGCCGGCTCTAACTTGGGTAACGGCTTCGCCGGTTCTCGGATTGAGGCGGCTGACACAGAGGCCACTAGCATCATCGCCGCCCCGGCCCAGATCAGGTGCAGATGGTCGCTTGAAGGTTCAAGCTCTCGGTCGAAACCCTCAACGAATTGCGATGCGACCGCAGCCAGGGCCGACACGGCACCGCTGATCGCGCCGGTGATGAACAGCAGCCGATTACGATGATCGAGCGTTAGCACGCGGCCCATCATGTCCTGATAGGTCAAGGTTCCAAAACCGATGCCGACCCCGATCACGGCCGCCGCAGCAATGAAGAGTGCCGGCAGCCAGCGGGTCGGCAGATCCGGAGCGACCAAGTTAACGGCGACGAGCGGCACAGCGACAATTGCAGTCGCCAAGGCCAGATACCATTTCGTGATGCGCGAAACACCAACCAGCCGCGAACCGAGAAGCTGGGCAACGAGCCTTGCCAGGATCACTACAGGCACCAGCAATCCGGTATAGACAACCGACCCGCCGAGGGCGGAGTAGAGGAACGGCAACACCAGCTTTTCGCTGCTCAGCTCGATGCCGACATTGCGCGCCGTGCCCTGGCCGAGCATGGCGCGGTAGTTCCATTCCTCCGCAGAACGATCTGTCATCTCTGGCTGCATCGCCCTGCCCAAGGAACCGGTTTGAAAGCCTGTGCCCCGCAAGCTGCCCGAAAAGCCGTCACCAGAGCAAGACGAGGATGGCTTCACGGGCTGTTGCGCCGACGTGATCATCCGTTTGGGCAAAGCACCTCGTCTTGGCCCCATCTGAACGGAACGACAACGAGGCGATCCATGCGCAATTTGCAAGACCCGGTCATTGGGGTCGGCGCTGCCCCAACTGCGGCGCCACAAGCCGGACCCTATGACGACTTGATCGAGCCTGTGCCCCCAGCCGGCGCTGACCCACGAGCGCCCCTTCGCGGCCGGTTGGAACGGCTGGGCTTGTTCGGCCCAGAGCAAGTTGCCGGCCGTATCTTTCCTATCGCGTGCGTGGCTCTAGAGGTCACCCAGCGCTGCAACCTCGACTGCACGCTGTGCTACCTCTCCGATCTGGCGGAGGCTACGCCGGACCCTTCATTGGAGACGCTGCTAGCCCGTGTCGATCGCATCTATCGTCACTATGGCCCCCGCACCAACATCCAGATCACGGGCGGTGAGCCCACACTGCGCCGGGCTGAAGATCTCGAGGCGATCACCCGACACATCAGAGGGCTGGGCATGCGTTCGGCCTTGTTCACCAACGGCATCCGGGCGCGCCGGCC
>JBCCER010000246.1:0-5707 GCA_039030175.1 Pseudomonadota bacterium | reverse complement strand
CGCCGTATCGTGCGCGTGGATCTCCGGTATGCCGCCGACCGTCTCGCCGATTCGATCCGATAACTGTCGGATATTGCGCACACGACGCTTGGCCAGCGCGTTGACGCGCTTTTGCAGCCTAGGAATGATGTAGCCCTGGATGGGATATAGCGAAATCGCCGCCGCACCCAACAGCGGATCCTGCACAAAGATGAAGGCGATGTAGGTTAACAGAAGGCCACCCTGATAGGCCGGCAGCGCGAAGGCGTCGCCGATAAACCCGCCCAGCGGCTCTACCTCGGCTGTGATCATCGGAATGATCTCGCCCTGCGACACCCGTTTGAATCGCGGCAGTCGAAAACGAAGGATCCGCGTGTATAGCTCGTAACGCAGCCGGCGGAGCATGCGTTCGCCTAAGCGCCCCTTGTAGACATTGATGTAGTACTTAAAACCGCCGTTTACGAAGACGAGCGCTAAGAAAAGGAACGACAGAACGAGAAGAAATTCGATCTGATCGAGCTCAAACCCCAAAATATATTGGGGGAAATTCTGACCGCCAATCGCCTCGTTGACGATCTGTTTTGGCAAATCCAGCGAGTAGTAGAGGGGCGGCAAAGAGAAAATGGTGACGCAAAGTATGAAGAACTGTTGCCGCTTCGAGTACTTAAAGATGAAGCTGAAAATAGTACGCTGCATAGGGCCCTAAGACTAGACAACAGACCCCGCCCGCCGCTGGTTGTGCGGCGAACGGGATGCAGACGATAGCGGCTCAACCCCCTGTTGGTAAATCCGTATTGTGCTGTTGGAACGGTCTGGCTAGGCTCGGCGCGCGGATCGGCGGGGCGATCGGGTCAGTTGCCTTGCCTTCCAGACACCGCTACGAAGGCGCCGCTATGGCGAAACGCGACAATCATAGTCGTGTGTTGATCTACAGCCACGACACCTTCGGCTTGGGCCATCTAAGGCGTTGCCGAGCGATCGCCCATGCCTTGGTGGCCCGGCATTCGGAAATGTCGGTTTTGATCTTGTCAGGGTCGCCGATCATCGGCAGCTTCGATTTTCGCAGCCGAGTCGACTTCATACGCATCCCGGGCGTGATCAAGCTGCGTAACGGCGAATACACCTCGCTGAACCTTCACATCGACACCGAAGAGACGCTGGCCCTTAGAACCTCGATCATCGAACACACGGCCGAAATCTTCGACCCCGATCTGTTCATCGTCGACAAGGAGCCGCTGGGCCTGCGCGGAGAGGTCAAAGGCACCTTGGAGATGATGCGGTCACGCGGCACGCCGACGGTTCTGGGGCTGCGCGATGTGATGGACGAGCCGTCCCTGCTAGCGCCGGAGTGGGAGCGTAAGAACGTGCTGCCGGCGCTCGAAAATCTCTACGATCATATTTGGGTCTACGGGTTGCCGCAAATCTGCGATCCGTTGGAAGGCATCGACGTGCCGCCAACAGTTCTCAACAAGATGGTCTATACCGGCTATCTGCGCCGGAAGGTTCCGGAGGCAGCCTGGGCAACGGCTTTGCCAATGGACGGACGATACATTCTGGTCACGCCCGGCGGCGGCGGCGATGGCGAGTTGATGGTCGATTGGGTTCTGCGTGCCTATGAGGCGGAGACGCCGCCCGACGTGCCGGCGCTGATCGTCTTGGGGCCCTTCATGTCGGCCGAGGCGCAGGCCGGCTTCACCGAAAGGGCGTCTAGCCTGCCAGCCATCGAAATTCTGACCTTCGACAACAAGATCGAGCGGCTGATTCACGATGCGGCCGGGGTCGTCGCCATGGGTGGTTACAATACATTTTGCGAGATCCTGTCCTTCGACCAACGCGCGGTGCTGATTCCCCGCACTAGGCCCAGAATGGAGCAATATATCCGCGCCACCCGCGCCTCAGACATTGGCCTCGTAAAGTGCCTTGCGGCAGACAACGGAACGCCGACCCAGACCATGATCGAGGCTTTGCGAGAACTCCCCAATCAACCCAAACCGTCGGAGGCGATGATCCCCGGCATGATGGACGGTCTGGACGAGGTCGACCGGCTGGTTCAAGAGGCCATTCACCCCGGCGCCAGCGCTTCCGATCCGGTGCGGCATACCGCCTGATCAGGTCGAAAAGCATGGTGAGCGGTGTTACGGCAATTTTGGTCAAGGGTTATCCGCGTCTATCGGAAACGTTCATCGCTCAGGAAATTCTGGGGCTGCAGCAGCGCGGCCAGAAACAGATCATCGTTTCGCTGCGTCACCCCACGGACAAGGCGGTTCACGACCTGAATCGCCAGATCACCGCACCGGTCCTCTACCTGCCGGAATATCTCTATGAAGAACCGGAGCGGGTGGAGGCTGCGAGAGACTGGGCGCGGTCGCAGCCGGGATACGAGCGCGCTTATTGCAGCTTCCGCGAGGATTACAAACGCGACCGGACACCCAATCGGTGGCGTCGCTTTGGTCAGGCTTGCGTCCTGGCGAAGGAATTGCCGGACCAGGTCGATTTTCTTTATGTGAACTACCTACACACGCCAACCTCGGTTGCCCGTTACGCTGGAATGATCCGGGGCCTGCCTTACGCGGTCTCCGCCCACGCCAAGGACATCTGGACAAGCCCGCAATGGGAAATCCGCGAAAAGCTGGCCGATGCTCAGTGGCTGACCACCTGCACGAAATACAATGTCGACTACCTGCGTGGGCTGACGGACAAGCCTGACAAGGTCTTCCTGACCTACCACGGACTGGACTTCAGCCGGTTTCCAGACCCCACAAGCCGCCCCCGCCGCGACGGCACAAGCGAGACCGACCCCGTGCGGCTCTTGACGATCGGCCGTGCCGTCGAGAAGAAAGGGCTGGACGTTCTTCTTGCGGCGGTCGCCGACTTGCCAGACGGCCTTAACTGGCGTCTTGATCACATAGGCGGCGGGCCGCTACTGGCTGACCTCGAGCGACAAGCAAAGAGGCTCGGCCTTGCCGATCGGGTCGCCTGGCGCGGGCCGCAAACACAAGACCGGGTGATTGAGGCGCTGATGGCGGCCGATCTTTTCGTGATGGCGGCGAGGCCAGCGGCCGATGGCGACCGCGATGGATTGCCGAACGTCTTGATGGAGGCACAGGCAACCGGCCTTGCCTGTCTGGCCACAGATTTTTCTGCCATTCCAGAACTGATCGATGACGGCGTGACCGGTGGTTTGGTGCCGCCCGACAATGCCCCTGATCTCGCCAAAGCGTTAGCGAGCCTGATTTCGAGCCCAGCTGAACGCGAGCGGCTTGGTGCCGACGGCGCGCAAAATGTCCGGGCCAAGTTCGATTTTCATGTCAGCCTTGACCGGTTGGCGGAGAGATTTGGGCTGTAGCGTGCGTATTGCCTTTTACGCACCGATGAAACCGCCAACCCATCCGGTCCCGTCAGGCGACCGGCGGATAGGCCGCTTGTTGATCAAGGCTTTGCGGCGCGGCGGGCATGAGGTTCGGTTGGCTTCCAAGCTACGATCATGGGATCGCGGGATCGATCCTGCCAACCAGCAGCGCATTCGCAGCCGCGGCAGCCAAATCGCCGATCGTTTGATTGAGAAGTGGCGCGACGATCGCAACCGGCCGCAGGCATGGTTTACCTATCATCTGTATCATAAGGCGCCCGATTGGATTGGACCGCCTATCGCATCGGCATTGGGCATTCCATACATCGTCGCCGAAGCCTCCCACGCCCCCAAGCAAGCCGAGGGTCGCTGGTCTGAAGGGTTTCTGGCAGCCGAAAGGGCTTTGTGCCAAGCCACCGCTATCTTCGCCTTGTCGGAAGATGACGCGTCGGGACTGCGTGCGGCGTTGGGGCCGAACGCACCCATCCACCGATTGCCGCCTTTTCTGGATGCTGGCACGTACGTGCACGCGTCCCACAATCGAACGGTAGAGCGGGCGCGCTGGTTTCCCGACGCAGGAAATGTCCCCATCATCTTGGCTGTCGGCATGATGCGGGCTGGCGACAAGCAGGCGTCCTACACGGTCTTGGCCGGCGCTATGAAGCGGCTGTCCGGTCGGCCTTGGCGGCTCGCCCTGGTCGGATTCGGACCGGAGACAGACACCATTCTTTCCCTGTTCGACCCGGACCGCATTCGTCATTTTGGCCGTATGGACCCTAAGGAGATGGCGGGCCTTTATGCGGCCGCCGATCTGTTTGCCTGGCCAGCTGTAAACGAAGCGTTCGGGATGGTCTTGCTGGAGGCGCAGGCAGCCGGTCTGCCGGTTGTTGCGGGCAACGGTCGTGGCGTTCCGGACATCGTCGACGACGGCCGCACCGGGCTGCTGACGCCGGTGGGAGCGGCAGAACCGTTTGCCCGAGCGGTAGAGCAACTGCTCGACGAACCTGCCCAGCGTCTTGCAATGGGCAAGGCTGCGCAGCGCTATGTTCTCGGCAACCATGACCTGAGCGCTGCGGTAGATCGGCTCAATGCGGTCCTCGATCCCTTAGCGTCATGACCCGGATACTCGCGATTCGACACGGGCCGACCGTTTGGAACCTTGAGGGGCGCTTGCAAGGCCGAACGAACGTTGAGTTGGCGCCGGAAGCAGCCGACTACATCTCTGCACTCAAGCTGCCTGAGCCGTTTTCCGCGGCTCGGTGTTTTGCCAGTCCGCTCGACCGGACCATGGAAACCGCTCGCCGTGTGGGGCTCGAACCAATCGCCGAGCCGGCTCTGATCGAAATGGGCTGGGGCGATTGGGAAGGGCTGAAACTGTCGGAGGTTACCGACCTCCTGGACCCGTCCCGCCGACATTTCGGCCTGCACTATGCCGCCCCGAACGGTGAATCGCCCCGCCAGGTGCAAACCCGTCTTCAAGATTTTCTGAATCAGCGTGCCGCCGATGGGACCGACGCCGTCCTCGTTACCCACAAAGGGGTCATAAGGGCGCTCTACGCCCTGGCTGTCGGGTGGACCATGGAGACAAAACCGCCTGACAAGCTGGATCTGACCGCTGGCCAACTTTTCTCGCTAGATGGCGAAGGCCGGTTGGATGTGGTGCGTTTGAACCTGCCCTTGGACGGACACCCGATATGAGGGTTCTGCTTTACGTCCAGCATTTGCTGGGGATCGGACATGTCCGGCGTGCCGCCCTGCTCGCCCAAGCGCTTTGCTCGCACGGCGACAGAGTAACGGTCGCCTATGGTGGCTTCCCGGCACCACGGATGGACTTCGGAAAGGCCGACATTTGCCAGTTGCCGCCCGCCCGTGTTGCCGACGCGTCGTTTGCACCGATCCTGGACGAAGACGGAAAGCCGATCGATGACGACTGGAAGAACAAGCGCAAAAAGGTATTGCTGGACCTCTATGACGCAACCAGGCCAGACTGTCTTCTCGTGGAGACTTTTCCCTTCGGGCGGCGCGCATTCCGGTTCGAGCTGCATCCGCTCCTCGACACGGCGACCAGGAACCGGCCAAGGCCGCTGATCGCCTGTTCGGTTCGGGATATTCTGGTCGCCAAGGACGACCCGGCCAAGGAGTTGGCGATGGCGGAGACCGCCCGGCGCTGGTTCGACCTTGTGTTGGTCCACGGCGACCCATCGATTGTCCCTTTCGGCGACAGCTTTCCTTACGCCGACCGCATCGAAGACTTAATCGTCCATACCGGCTTCATCGCACCAAACCAATCCGTCACGGCGACACATTCGGCGAAGGCCGGTAGCCAACGGTCCGACGGGCAAGAAGAAATCATTGTCTCGGTCGGCGGAGGCGCGGTCG
>JBCCER010000245.1:0-5711 GCA_039030175.1 Pseudomonadota bacterium | reverse complement strand
ATGCTGCAGGTCTTCTACGATGACGGCCCGTGGCTTCACATGTACTTCCAGCCGGACTTCTACGGCGTTTCGAACCGGATCGACTGGACCCCGCGTCCGGACGAGAAGGTCTATCTGTGGAATGCGACGGTCAACTGATCTCGCACCAGTTTCACAGTTTGTAGAGTATCTGCCGGGCCTTCGGGCCCGGCAATTTTTTGTCCGGCTCAACGTTGATGCCGGGCTCATCTAGCAAGCTGAGCTCGCCGGCAGTGGATCGCGTACTGGGCACGCGAGGCTTTGGACCGGCTACTGTACGCTCTTTCGAAACGTTGCTGGCGGCACACCGAAATGCTGCGCAAATTGGCGGGTGAAGTAGTAGACATCCGAGTAGCCGAGCTGATGTGCTGCCTTAGCGATTGACAGGTTCGATCCGGACATCAGTTCGCGCGCCACATCAAGTTTCAATTCCAAGTAACGGGTGTGGAGAGCTGTGCCCGTGGCTTCCCTAAATCGGCGCCTTAGGGTGCTTTCAGCCATGTTCAGGTTGGAAGCCAGATCCCCGTAGTTCGGCCTCCCGTAGACCTGTTCGCGCATCCAGGCCATCACGCCCGAAATGAAATCTTCGCTGCTGTCGGACGAGTAGCTTCCATCCTTTAGCGTCAGCAGCACAGCTTCCAATTGCCGTTCAGCAAGAGCGCGGCCGACCCAATCAGTGCGCCGTGCAGACCGGATGAGGCGGTCGAAATCCTCTGACAGAGATTGGGCCTTGTCGATTTTCATCGGCACTTTTGGGAACAGGCCCTGGGTCATCCAAGAGGAAACTCGGCTGCCGCAAAACGCAACGTATCTATGATCCCAAAAGGGGGTATCATCTGCGCGACGAAAGATCGTCTTTGGACCCGGCCACGCCGTCCAAACCGATGGTCCGGCAAGTGTGTACTGCGCGTCGTCGTAGGAGAGGAAAAGCGTTCCCTCCTTCATGAACTGAAGCGAGGCGTAGCCCTGAAATGTCTTGTCGACCGTCGCTGTGCAACGGGATACGTGGTCGCAATGAAGAAAAGTGAGGTCGTCTGTCATCGATCAAAAAGTACAAAAGCGCGGTCAGTTCGTCCATTTCTCTGTTTGTGAGGATTGCTAGTGTCGTTGTCAGACACTGCATGATGCTTCCTGATGTGAGGGAAACAAATGGCCTTGAACACAAGAATTGTCGAATCCGACTTTACCGTTGATCCGCTTGAAAACTACGAGCTTATCGGCGATGAGCACGAATTCTACAAACGCGAAGGCTGGCTTCTGTTGCCGAGCCTCTTGAAGGACAGTGCTGTCGATGCGGTGAAACAAGATGTGCTGGATGTGCTTGCGGCCCTTGGAAAGAAAACCTCGGAACTGCATCGTGCCGAGGATGTCTCGCATAAGCTGTTGCAAACCTCGCAATATCTGCCGAGATCGCCGCTTGACCAACTGATCAACAGCGAGCGTCTGAATGGTCTAGCCAATAGCCTATTGGGCGGGGATTGTTCGCTTTATCAGCCATTCACCGCCGTCAAGAGCGGTGGGGGCGGTGGAGAGTTTCACTTTCACCAGGACAACAACTACACCCGCTTCGAAAACGGCATGCATGGCATCAACATCTGGTTCGCGCTGGTCGATATGACGCCGGAAAATGGTTGTTTGTGCATCGAGCCACGCTCGCATCTCGGCGGGACGGTTGCGTCCGAGAATGTGGGCCAGGGCGATCACCATCGGAAAGTCGCGGTAGAGCCTTCGTACCATTTGCCTGTCAGGATGCGGGCGGGCGATGCGGTTGCTTTCTCGCGGCTTACGGTCCATGGCAGTGGTCCCAACGTGTCCGGCCAGCCGCGCATCGGCTACTCTGTTCAATTCCACAGGAACGATGCCCGGGCATCATGGGACGACCACTCGCCACGACTACTCACCAGCGAAAGGCGCTGGCGTGTAGGTCCCGTCGGCTCGATCGAAGTAGGCGCTGATTAAGCCTCAGAACCGCGAGCGTTCTTAGACTTACGCGCCAGGCACGCACTAGACTGAATCGAAAGGATATTGACCACCGTACTCAACCGAACTTATGGTGGAAACGTTTCCAGTTTTTGGTTTGCCTTTTTCAGATAAAATATCTGGGTTTGGCGATGTCTGTGGCACAAGAGTGGAAAGGTTTTCATGACGTCGATCAAAGACGTTTCTCGGCTGGCGGGCGTGTCGATCGCAACCGTGTCTCGCGTGGTGAACGGCAGCGGACCGGTCTCAGAGCGCGCTGTTGAGAAGGTTGAGCGCGCGATCGAGATGCTGGGCTATGCGCCCAACGCGCAGGCCCAAAGCCTGATCAAGAAGCGGTCCGGCTGTGTCGGCGTCATGGTCCACAGGCTAGGCAACAATTACTACGCCGAGCTGCTCAACGGCATTGAGGCGGAAATCAAGGCCGCCGGCTATCACCTGTTGGTTTCCACAAGTTTCTTTAGCGCCGACGCGGAACGCGACTGTCTTCGATTCCTGATGCAGCGTCAGCCTGACGCCATGATTGTCGAGCCGCACGGTCTGGCCGATCACGAGATCGCTGAACTCTCACGACGGCAATCACCGTTCGTGGTTCTTGGTCGTCAGGTCGACGGAGTGAATGGCCACTGCGTGAGCTTTGCCAACGAGCAAGGGGCTTATTTGGCGACGCGGCACCTGATCGAGTGCGGCCATCGGCGCATTGCCCATCTGGCGAGTCCGACGATCACAACGTCCAGCGCGCCCCGCCGTGCCGGCTATCGTCGCGCGCTTGAGGAGGCGGGCATTGTCTATCGTCCGGACTGGGTCGTCGAGGCGGATTTCACCGAAGAGGCAGCTTACTTCATCGTTGATCAGGCGCTTGAAACCCTGCTGGCGACTGAGCCCGGCATTACGGCGCTGTTCACCACCAACGACAACATGGCAGCAGCCGCGATGAAGATCATGCGCGAGCGAGATATCAGCGTGCCCGAGGACATCTCGATTGTCGGGTTCGACGATCTCGAAATCGCCAGCCTGCTCTATCCCGGCCTGACCACTGTCCGTCAGCCGGTCCTGGAGATGGGGCAAGCGGCGGCCCATGCAGCGTTGCGCGCGATGGGCGCGGAGCGCGCCCCAGAGCAGCAACCTGGCCAATTCGAACCGAGGCTGATCCGCAGAGGAACGGTGAAGACAATCCAGTGACGGCTTCAGCACCGAGCATCAAGACCTGTCAAAAGCGCAAAACAAGGGAGTGAAACGACAATGAGAAATTCGACGAAAATCGGCCTCCTGGTCGGCGGCATTGCCCTACTGACCGCTCCAGCGATGGCTCAAGACGTCACACTGAATGTCTACAATGCAGCCGGGTTCGAGCCTTACTACGTCGAACAGCTGATCCCGGCCTTCGAAGAGGCCACCGGCATCAATGTCGAGCATGTGCGTATTTCGGGCGGCGACCTGCTCGGCGCCGTGACGGCGCAAGTGGATTCCGGCGAAAGCGACATTCACCTGGTCATCGCTGGCGGCAGCCAGCTTTCACAGTTGGCCGACGAAGGGTTGGTGCAAGAGCTTGACCTCGGCCAGATCGGCAACATCGCCAACCTCGCCGGTTCCCCGGCCGAGCCCTATGTCGGGGCCTGGGAAGGGCTGGCTGTTCCCAGCCATGCTGACTATACGCCAGTCGTCCTCGCCGCGGCCTCCGTGGACGCTGGCTCGATTGGCGATCTTGACAGCCTTGCCGCATGGATCTGTGAAAACCCTGGCCGTTGGCAGGAAGGCCTCGCCGGCCGTTCTGGCCCAGGTAACGGTCATAAGTTGGCCGTGGCTGCAGCGCTGGGTGAGGATCTGGAAGATCCCGATAGCTGGTCCGCCGCGTGGGAGTACATGGCCGGCGTTTCGTCCTGCATTCGTGAATACACGGCAGGTACCGGCCCGACGATCAGCGCGCTGGGGTCTGGCGAAAACCTGGCCATCCCGATGAATTACGGTTGGCAGGCAGAACTGCGCCACCGTGGTGAGATCCCGGGCGATTCACAGCTGGTGAACCCTTACGGCATCACCTTTGTCGATCCCCATGCCATGGCCGTCGCCGAGACGGTCGACGGGGACGTGTTGGACGCTGCGCATCAGTTCCTGAACTTCCAGCTTACCGACGATGCCCAAGCGATGATCACCAACACTATCCACTATCCGCTGACCATAAGCGGATGGGCGGCCAGTAATTCGGAATTGCGCGACCGGACGACTGAAATGGTCACTGGAATCGACTTCGAGACCTTCGTGGCGGACGGCGACTTCTCCGTCATGCCCTCAGGCTCGGCCCAGACGCGAGCCTTCACGATCTGGGAAGATGAGGTCGGCGCAAACCACGCCTACACCGGCGACTAGGTCCGCGATTTGGGGCGGAGCCGAGTCCGAGTAGGTCTCGGCATCGCCCCACCGAAATCCCGGTGGCTTGCTGGGCCCATTAGCGACAGAGAGGGTTGAGACCGTGGCTGAGCCGACCCCGAAACGTGACTCTCACGCCGTTGAAGTCACGTTGAAAAACCTCACCAAGTCCTATGGCGACTTCCTAAAGCCGCTTGACGACATCAGCCTGACCATCGGCCGGGGTGAGTTTCTGACCCTGCTGGGTCCCAGCGGATGCGGTAAGTCTACCACCATGCGCTGTGTTGCCGGGCTGGAGACGCCGACCTCTGGCGATATCCTGTTTGACGACGTCCGCATCAACGATGTGCCGGTCTACAAGCGCAATGTGGGCTTCGTATTCCAGAACTGGGCGCTGTTCCCCCATTTGACGGTTGCTGAAAACGTCGCCTTTGGACTGCGTCTGCGCCGCGTTTCCAAGGCAGATCGTCTGCGCCTGATTGAGGAAAGTCTGGAAACCGTCCAGATGGCCGGTTTCATGGACCGCAAGCCGAGCCAGCTGTCCGGCGGCCAGCAGCAGCGGGTGGCGCTGGCGCGCGCGCTGGTCATCCAACCCCAGATGCTGATGTTTGACGAGCCGCTGTCCAACCTCGATGCCAAGCTGCGCAAGGAAATGCGCTCCGAATTAAAGCGGCTGCACGATTTGCTGGGCCGTACCACCATCTATGTCACCCACGATCAGGAAGAAGCGCTGACCCTGTCGGACCGGATTGCACTCCTCTACAAGGGGCGCATCCAGCAAATCGGCGATCCGATCGAGATCTATAACCGCCCGGCCAACGCCTTTGTCGCGGAATTCATGGGCTTTGAAAATCTGATCCCCGGCAAGGTGAGCGGGATCGATGGCTCGGCTATCCGGATCGATTCAGGCTTTGGTCCCATCGTGGTTGAAGATGCCGATCGAGCTCCACAGTATGCTACCGGTGATGGCATCCAGGCGCTGGTCCGGGCAAACACTGTCAAGCTCAGCGAAAGTAGTGACGGCACGATCGGTGGAACGATCAGCCAATTCCTCTATTACGGTGACACGACCACCTACATGGTCAGCCTGGCCGACGGCGCCGAGCCGATTCAATGCGTTGAGCAAGGTGTGCCGCGCTTTCACGGCGGCGAGTCAGTTCGCGTTGCGTTGGATCCGGCTGCAATGGTGCCGGTGCCGCTGGAAGCGGCGAGCGTCTGAGGGCCGGCCCGATGTTCAAGCGCGTTCCTTGGCTGCCCTACTTCATCCCCATCCTGGCCTTCATGGCCATCCTGTTCGTCTATCCGCTGATGGCGGGGCTTGTGACCTCATTCAAACCGGAGCGGCTGGT
>JBCCER010000244.1:0-5760 GCA_039030175.1 Pseudomonadota bacterium | reverse complement strand
GGTCGAGGCGTCCTATTCGGGGTGGTGACCAACGAGAGCAAAAACCGCGATGCCGCCCGGTCCGATCGATCTTGGCCTCGTTCGAGCGCAGGCCGGTCTCGCGTGAGTTTGCGATCGTCCGTGCCAATGTTAGCCTCCTGAGCACGGCAGTCACCTGGTCGATTGGGGACACGAGGCCGAATAGCCGGGAGGCTAGGATACTCCCTTACCGGAAGGTTGAGAGCCGAGGGTGAGCCGCTCACCTGAAGGCTGTGGACATCTGAAGAAGGACCTTGAGCGTGACGACATCGACTTTAACGACCCTGTTGACGTCTCTCGCTGCCACGGCGCTGCTGGCAGCCTGCATGCCGGGCCCGCCCGAGCCTAGCCAGCCCTATCGGCCTGACCCCGGCGCGGGACCGACCCCGGCAGAAATCAATTGCATCGCGGATGCGGTCGAAAGAGAGGGCGTCGAGGGGGTGAGGGCGACCGGGGTTAACCGCCTTGGGCCGAGCCCAGAGACCTCCTTGGACAATGGTTTCGAGGTCTTTCTTGAGGTTCCGGGGATTGCGTTCGAACAGAGATGCTTTACCGACTCAGACGGCAACGTCGTTTCGACGATCGTTGCCGTCGGTTAGTTGGCTCGGTCGACAGATCATGGCCGCAAGGTTCTCCGCGCCGTTTTTGAGACACGTCGCCCCGCCCTGAGACCCGTCGCGAAGATCGCAAGCGCCGCTGACCCTGTTGTCGGGCCTCCCACAAGTGGGGGCTGGCGCGCAAAGCCCGTGTGACGTTGGCGAGTCCGTTTTCCTCGGCCCCGCCTGCGGTGTCAGCCGGCCACCGTTAGGTCTTGAGCCAACATCAAAGCGTTGCCGTCCGGATCGTAGAAAGTCGCGGTGCTGACCATTCCTTCGATGGTTTCCGTTTCGCCGTCAAACCGTACGCCTGCCGCCTCCAACGATCCTCGTGCAGCGTTGATGTCGGCCACGCCAAAGACCGGGACCGTGTTGCCTGGAGCGGGTTCGGTCTGTTCGCCCAACCCAAGCGTTACGCCCTCAGTTTTGGTCCGCATCTCGCTCCAGCCGGCGTCATCGATATGGTGGATCAACTCAAACCCGAGTTTGGCACTATACCAGTCCGCACTGGCGTGACGGTCCCGGACGGACATCGCAAGGGTCAAGGTGTTTTCCAAAGAGACAAGCGGCATCGAGCTTCCTTCCAGTCAAAAAATAATGTAACTATATTTTATGGACATCAGATTGCTTGTCAAGCTCACGTCTCGAGCATGGTCTTTGAACATACTGGCACTTATGCACCAGGGCGTTCCCGGACGGCAGGCCCCCCTGTTGGCAGCGACAAGCGCGAGCCGAACGTCCTTTGCGTCAAGCCTCGACCATCTTGTCGAGCTCAAGCTCTTGGAGCGAAACCCCGGTCACGGGCATCCGCTGCGTCCGGAGTTCCGGTTGACCAAGACCGGCGTTATCGCCGCCCAAACCGCCAACAGGATTGCGATTGCTGTCCCCGACGATCGGGATTTTGCACTGCTGCGGCGCAGTTGGACGGTTCCGATCCTTGCGCTGACCGAGACACCCCAGCGTTTCTCAGCCATCAGGTTAACTCTGGGCACCATCACCGATCGCGCGCTGTCGACGTCGCTGTATAAGCTGGAGGAACGAGAGTGGCTTCGGCGCGACATCGACACATCAATACGGGTGCCATTCCCGATCTATCAGGCGGTGAACAAAGGCGTCGATATCAACCGGGCAATCGATTTGTCGGCCCAGGAAGCTGCTGCCGACCGAATCCGCGGCGCCTGCCCACGGGGTCCTGGGACAGGTTTTGCATGAGGCAATGGGCGCAGATCAAACCAGCGGCTTTAGCGCAGCCCCTACCGCGTCGTATCCCGTTTGATCAGCTCCACCGGCACGACAGAGGTGCGTTGAGGTGTCGTGGGGCTGTCGATGCGGGCGATCAGCATCGATACGGCCGCCTCGGCCATCGGAACGGTCGGCTGGCGGATGGTCGTGAGGCGGTAGGGCTGCCAGGCGGTCTGCGGGATGTCGTCATAGCCGACCAGGCACAGGTCGCGCGGCGGGGTGAGGCCGTGGTCGGTGCGTAGCCCGTCCAGCATGCCCAGGGCCATGAAATCCATCGGGCAGAACAGGCCCGTCGCCGGCGTGATCGTGCGCTGCATCAGGGCGGGCACCGACTGGCGGCCGCCATCGTAGGTTTGCGGGCCGGCCTCCACGATCGTCGCCTCCAGCCCTTCGGCCCGGGCGGCGGCGCTGAACCCCCTGATCCTGGTCTCCATCGAATAGGATTCCCGGCGCGGCCGAACCACGATCAGATCGGTACAGCCGGATGCGATCAGTTCGCGCGCCGCCAAGGCGCCGCCATGGTCGTTGTCGCCGACAACCCGGTCGACGGTGGGCAGCTTATCTTCCTTGTTGATCAGCACCAGCGGCACGCCCAGCCGGGCGCATTCGATACAAATTTCCGAGGGCGGCGCATCGGACGTGACCACCGCGCCGGACAGGCTGTAGTGGAGGAGCTGGTTTAGCGTGCGCGCGGTTTCCACCGGCCCGTCGGCGGTGAATAAGATCGGGTGATAGCCATTGGCGACCAGTTCTTGCGTCAGCGCGTTGATCTGGGCGGCGCGAAACGGCGTGTCCATGTCCGCTACGATCACGCCAACCAGGCTGGACCGCTTGCTGGACAGGCCCTTGGCCAACTCGTTCACCCGGTAGCCGAGAGCGTTGGCGGCCTCGATCACCTTATCGCGGGTGTCGGCCGAGATGCTGGCGCCGGGCGTGAAGGCCCGCGACACGGCAGAGCGCGAGACGCCGGCCTTGCGCGCAACATCGAACGATGTCGGCTGGCGGTCGAAGCTCACCTTAGTCATTGGCGGAGGCTCATCGAACGCGGCTCATCGGGCCAGATGGTTTAGCGTCGCGGTGGGGGCCGGGCACGCGGTGAAGCGTTTGTGCGTCATGGGCCGGGGCTGAAAACGATCTGAGTCGGGCGATGGCAACGCCGCCATCATAGTCCGCAAGGGCTGTGCCGGGCGATCTATTTTCGCGAATGCTTCTGAAATGGCGACCTTCGATCCACGCGGCCGGCCTGCTGCTATGAGCCGATTATTAGAACCTCCGGCCTGCTGAAAGCCCGATGGTTGGGCTAGGCGCCCCTAAAAGTATATTGACATAGGTATATTGTCTATGCAGGAATTCCCGCTTAAGGTGAGCAACGCAACAGCTATAAGGGGGCAAGTTGTGGCTTTTCTTTGGGGTAGCGGTTCTGGCGATGCGATCAACGGGACTGACAACAACGATTTTATCTTTTCGTTTGGTGGGGATGATTTTTTAGTTGCGGCCGCCGGAAATGATTTCGTTTTGGCTGGGTCGGGAAACGACACTGTCTCAGGCGGATTGGGCAACGATACGCTTAACGGGCAGGCCGGCAACGATCTGCTGGATGGCGGTCTGGGAAATGATTTCCTGAACGGTGGCAGGGGTTTCGACGTCGCGCTTTATGACGCCGACATTTTCGATTTCGACATTAGGGCCGGGCGCAGGCTTACCTATGTCGCGCGCCAGGACGATGATCGAAATGTCGTCGAGCGCGACATTCTGGTCGGTATCGAGGCGATCGAATTCAACAACTACACGCTCTTCATCGACGGGCGAAACAACCCTGTGCTGGCCCAGGACGATGCGGTTGAGACGGACGAGGACACACCGGTCATCATTGCCGAGGCGGACCTGCTGGCCAACGATACGGACTTTGACGGCGACACGCTGAATTTCGTGGGCATCGCCTCTGGCCCGTCATCGGGCGCCTTGGTCGATAATGGCGACGGCACCTGGACCTATACGCCCAACGCCGATTTCAGCGGGACCGACAGTTTCGAGTATTTCGTCGATGACGGAAAAGGTGGGCAAGACGTCGCAACCGTGACGGTTCAGGTCAACGATACGAACGCCGACCCTGTTTGGTCCGGTAATTTCGAGTTGATGTCGCCTCAACTCATCTTCAACGACGTCTTTACCATTGTGGATCCCGATGTTGCCGACTTTGTCAAAGTCAGCGTCGTTGGGTTCAATATCCTCAGCGACGAGTCGGGTGTTCTGGATGGCATAGACCCTGCAATCCTCATGAGCATGTTGGACTTTGGGATAGAAGACATATTTGCAGCTGACCCAGGTGACCTTGACAACGTTCGTTACTTTTTCAACGGGGTCGGCGAGATTGAGAGCTTGGCATTCGGCGAGAGCCTTTCATTCGAGTTTGTCCTGCAGGCTGTCGACCTCGATAATAGTAGTGGTCTTCCCATTGGTAGCGGTTCGACCCAATCGCTCGTCTTCAACTTCGTGAATGATCGGACGAATCTCACGGCCAACCCAGGTTTTTTGGAGATCGTCGAAGGGGACGGCCTGCTGACCGGTACCACAACCTTGGTTGCCAATAGCGCGGATCCCAATGACCAAATATTTGTCACGGATGTTTCCATTCCCAGCCCGTCGGCCGGGAGCGGGACCATCGATGATCGGGGGCCATACCTTCCGGGAGAAGAGATTGAATTTGTCTACTCCAGCATAGGGGCCGACGGCTTGGATGCTAATTTCGACCGTTTGCGCGAGGGCGATACTTTTACGGTATCCATTCCCTATGCCGTTGAGGGCAATGGTGAACTAGCCGATGTCTCCACCGTCACCGTTACGATCATCGGCACGAATGACGCGGCGATCATCGGTGATCCCGACAATGCCGAGGTCACCGAGGATGACACGACTCCGTTCCTCGGCGATCTCACCGCCGATCTCATTGCGACGGGTACCATCTCGATCACCGACGTTGACGAGGGGATCTCCGGATCGTTCCCAGGCGGTCCGATCGAGAGCGAGGCGAAGTTCAAAACAACCGTTGATGCTGCGGCGGACGCCATCGGCGGCCTGGTGATCGACGAGGACGGGAACTACACCTACACGGTCGCGAACGCCGACGTTCAGTTCCTGAACGTCGGCGACACCCATATCGATACGTTCACCATCGAATCCGTTGACGGCACGACAAAGGACGTCTCCTTCACCATTAACGGTGTGGGCGACGCGCCGGTTACAACCGGAACGGTTCTGGAACTTACTGAAGGGGATAGCCCCCTCATTGTAGACGGGTTCCTAACCGTGACGGACGCGGATCAGGGGGAAACGGTAACGGCGCGAAGCCCCGCTTCGGATGACGGCTCCGACCTGATATTCGGTCCGGGTCCGTTTCCGAGTGGGCCTTCGGCTGTGGATAACCTTCCCTTTACGTTCGACAGCTCGACTGCAGATAATCCGACCTATGATTTTCTTGCCGAGGGCGAGGTCTTCGAAGTTACTGTGCCCTATACCGTAAGCGATTCGAGCGCGGCATTTAGCGGTTTTCCTCTTGAAGACTCATCGACCGTTGTAGTGCGGATCACCGGCACGAACGACGAAGCGGTCATCGGCGATGCCAGCAATGCCGCGGTTACCGAGGATGATGATGGGGGTACGGGCGTCCTTGTTGCCGACGGCTTCATCTTTATCGACGATCTGGATCAGGGCGAGGCGATGTTCAATGTCGCTGCAACCATTCCGGACTTGAACAATGTAGGGTTTCTCGCCCTGAACCCGGATGGGTCATATTCCTATTCGGTCGATAACTCGCTCGCGGAAGTTCAGAACCTGAACACGGGGGAAAGCCTCACGGACGAGTTCATCGTCGAAGCGCTCGACGGCACCACGGGGCTGGTTACCT
>JBCCER010000243.1:0-5808 GCA_039030175.1 Pseudomonadota bacterium | reverse complement strand
TTATCCGGTCGCCGTTTGGGACTTGATAACCATCGCGGGCGGCTGGCTGGGAATCGGCCCAGGGCGCGCCGGCGTCGGCGAGACGGATTGGCGCGTGGTCGAACTAGTCCGCGCGCCGCGCGTGCTGGTGGCCGCACTTTGGGGCGCCGGCCTCGCCTTGGCTGGCGCCACATTGCAGGGCGTCTTTCGCAATCCGCTGGTCGGCCCGCAGATGATCGGCGGTTCGTCGGGCGCCGCGTTTGGCGGGGCGCTTGCGATCCTTTTGGCCCTGGGGGCGGCTGCATTGGTTGGCCTCGCATTCGCCTTTGGCCTGTTTGCCGTTCTGATCGTCTACATGGTCAGCCGGCAAGATGGTCGGTCCCCGATCCTCATGCTTGTCCTGGCCGGGGTCGTCGTCTCGGCGCTGTTCGGGGCGCTGGTGTCATTGCTGACCTATCTGGCGGACCCGAACGACACTTTGCCAGCAATCGTCTTCTGGCTAATGGGTTCCTTCGCCGTCGCAAGCTACGAAAAGCTGGCGATCGTCGCGATCGCTCTTGCACTGTTTGGCACGCCCCTCGTTCTGATGCGGTTTGGCATTAACATCCTGTCGCTCGGCGACGAAGAAGCAGAAGCGCTGGGCGTTCCAGTCGAGCGCACGCGATGGATCGCACTGATTTGCGCAACCGCCATCACGGCCTCGACGGTGGCGATCGCTGGAATTGTCGGTTGGGTTGGGCTGGTCGTTCCCCATCTCGCGCGCATGCTGGTCGGGCCGGACCACCGGCGGCTCTTGCCGGCATCCGCCCTGCTGGGAGCCAGCTATATGATCGCCGTCGATACGGTGGCGCGCACGCACACGGCCGCCGAGATACCCCTTGGCGTGCTGACGGCGATCATCGGCGCGCCGATCTTCGGCGTGCTGCTGCGGCGAACCCAGCGCCAGGGCTGGCAAGCATGATCGCCGCGCGCGACCTTGGGTACCGCTACCCCAGAAGCCGAGGCTGGGTGTTCCAGCGTTTGTCTTTCGACATCGCGGCGGGGCAGATATTTAGCATTCTCGGGCCGAATGGGCGGGGGAAGACCACGCTGCTGAAATGCCTGGTCGGGCTGATAACGCCCAGCGAAGGCGCCCTGCACCTGCCGGAAAATATCGGCTACGTGCCGCAGGGGTTTGCGACACCATTCGCCTACACCGCGATGGACATCGTATTGATGGGACGCGCGCGGCAGATCGGGACCTTCGGGTCGCCACGCGCAAAGGATCGCGCCATGGCCGCCGCCGCAATGGCCGATCTCGGTATCGAGCGGTTCGCGAACCGCGTCGTCACCAGCCTATCGGGTGGCGAACGGCAGATGGTCTTAATCGCGCGCGCGCTTGCAAGCGAAGCGCCGATCATCATTCTCGACGAACCGACCGCTGCGCTCGATTTTCGCAACCAGTCGATCGTGCTTCACGTGCTTCACAGGCTTAGCCGAGAGCGCGGACTGACTATCGTGATGACGACGCACCACCCGCAGCATGCGCTCGAAATCGCCGATGCGGCACTGCTTCTTCAAAACGACCATCGCCACGAAGTCGGGCCGGTCGAGGATACTTTGACCGAATCCCATCTTAGCGACCTTTACGGGCTGCCGGTGCGAGCGGCGGAGCTGGCTCATGGCGATCATCGGTCGACCGCGATGATACCGATTTTGGACCCAGCACACCGGCTACAGGCATGACCAGGCCCCTCGCCTACCTGTCGCCACGCACCGGTGTCGCCGCACCTTTTTCCGACCTGGCGCCCGAGGGCCTGCGGTTGGAGACCGTTCCTGAGCAAACGCTGACGGATCATCGACCGGATCGGTTCGGTGCCCTCTTGGTGCCCATGCATATCGACCAGCGCCGTTTTGCCAACGCGACACGATGGATCTCCCGGTTCTTTCAGGCGGGGGGGACGCTGGTCTTCAATGGCCTTCTTGGTTATCCCTTCCACCGCAAACTGAAACGGTTCGAGCCGCTTGTCTCGCCCCGCCTCAGGCAGTTTCGCGTACGTGTTGATGCAAACCATCCTGTCTGGCGCGGGGTCGATCCTGACGATCTAACCTTTCGGCGCGGCGTTGCAGGTTTCTACGGCCGCGGCTGCAATCCGCCACCGCCCAGTGCGCAGATCATCGGCACAATCGATCAAGGCAATTGTGCCGTGGACTGGCAGTGGCATCCCAGAGAGGGCGGCCGGCTGTTGATGCATGCCGGAAACGATCTGTGGATGTACGCAAGAGACAAGACAAGCGCCGCCGCGCTGACACCGCAACTGCTTCATTGGTGCATGGCAGAGGAGTTGGCGGTGTGAGCGCACCGGTCGTCGTTTTGGATGGTGGGACCAGCTACCATAATTTTTCCCTGAGCGATCCGCTGCTTGGGACATGGTTCGACGAGCGCATTTATGTCGAGGATGTATCCGCGGACAACCTCGGGCGCGCTGGCACAATCGTCATCCCTTGCCGCCTAAACCCGGACCGATTGAAGGAGTGCTCTGGGCTTTTGACCGAGTGCTTAAATCAAGGCAAGACGCTGATTGCGATGGGGGAAACAGAACCGCAGACATGGCTGCGGGGGATCGACTTCACCCCCGTACCGACCAACTTTTGGTGGTGGCTTGAGCCAGACGGGGATCTGGGACTCAAGATTGCCGCCCCGGACCATGGCTTGTTCGACTTCCTGACCATGGCCGAGGCGACCTGGCACTATCACGGCACCTTTAGGGTGCCCAGCAATGCCCTCTCCTTGATCGACGCACCTGATGGCGGCTCAATTCTTGTAGACGACGATGCGACTTGGCAGGGCCGCTTGCTGTTAACCTCGCTGGACCCTTTCTATCATCACGGCAGCTTCTTCATGCCGGCCGCGACCCGGTTTTTGGTCGGGTTTACCCAATGGATCGAGGCCGGGATGCCGGCACATCAAGAAGGGCGTTACGGCCAGCGTTAGGCCGAAACGAGTTGTGAGCTGCGATGGCGCTGGGTCACCGCTTTGGTTCAAATCCTAAACGCTACTGCATTTGCTCCAATACTCCTGGAACAGCGTCTTCGTCATCGAGCAGGACCATTTGCAGGCGTACATCTCCGTTACGCGCCGCAAGCCAATGATCCTGGCCGGCGACAACGGTTAGGATACTCCCCGCGGGATAAAGGATCTCATCGGCTTCATTGATCGTGCCGCCGTCACCCCAAGAGACGTTGCCCGAGAGAACCGTCAGCAAACGCAATCCGCTTTCGGTCGCATGGGGCGGCACGACATCGCCGGCATCCAGATCAAGTAGAACGACCGCTGGCACTCCGGACGGCGTCAGGGCAAGTGGGGTCAGCTCCGCCACTTCATAGACCTCGACCGCCGGTAGGGCCGATGTATCGATCAGCGTCGTTTCAGCAGAGGCCGTGAAGGGCAAGGTTGCCAGCACTATCGGCAGCATGAATTTAGTCATGTCACATTCCTTTCTGATCCCATTGGGGTCCAGGGAGATTTTTGGCTGGCCGCGAGGGCTGGCTGGGATATCAAGACGGCCCGTTTGGCCGGCTCAAAATGAACGCGGCCGCACCCGCCATGCAGACCGCTTGAACGATCAGGACGGTGGCTGACACCGCCGCGATAACGCTGGCCAGGAACACTCCAGCCATGACCGCGACTGCAAGAGCCTTGGTTCGCGGCGCAATCGCCCGATGTTCCCGCCACCGCAAGATCGACGGACCGAACGTGCGGCTGTTCTCAAGCCAGCGCGCGAGCCGCGGTGAACTCTTGCCAAAGGCAAAGGCCGCCAGGAGCACGAAAGGCGTCGTCGGCAACAGCGGCAAGACCACCCCAATAGCTCCGAGGCCGAGCGCACACGCCCCAACCGTGAACCAGATCGCTCGCCACGGGCCGCTCCCAATATCTCCATCGCCATTGGCGCCACTAGCCATCGGTTCCTATAATCGGCATTTCAAATACCAATTATTCCTGCTAAGTTGATATTGCAAGCGATTCTCACTGACCGCGACACGATTACACATGCGCCTGACCAGTTTCACCGATTTTGGCCTTCGTGCACTTATGCGTCTGGCCAGTGCCCCCGATCGACTCCACTCAACGGCGGAAATCGCGGCGGAATTCGGCATTTCGAGAAATCACCTGACCAAAGCGATCGCCGCGCTCGCTGACGCCGGCTTTGTGGAAACAAGAAGGGGGATGGGCGGCGGTGCGGTTTTGGCTCGCCCAGCCGAAACGCTACGTATCGGTGATGTGGTCGCCACGTTGGAGGGCAACTCGGCACTCGTTGAGTGCTTCTCGGCAAATGGCGGCGCGTGCGTCATTACACCGATCTGTCAACTCAAGGGCATGCTGGCAGGGGCGAAGGCACGGTTCATTGAGGATCTCAATCGCTACACCTTGGCCGATTGCGCCCTGCCCCGAAGGGAGGATCGCGCCGATGATCGCAGGCGCTGATCGAGGCCTCGGCTGGCGACGGTCCGCCTTTCTGTCGCTCGGACTTCGCCCGTTCTTCCTCGCAGGTGCGCTATGGGCAGCGCTGGCTATGCTCTTATGGATCGGGATGCTTACTGGAACCCCTATGCTGCCATCGGCGTTCGATCCCGTTTCATGGCACGCACACGAGTTTCTCTTCGGCTATCTGAGTGCGATCATCGCCGGGTTTCTTCTAACCGCCGTCTCCAACTGGACAGGGCGGCCGCCAATTATGGGCGCTGCACTGGCCGCGCTTGTTGCCCTTTGGATTGCAGGGCGCTTAGCAGTCGCGTTCTCGGACCATCTTACGCCGGCTGTCGTTATGGCCATTGATCTCTCGATGCCGGTGGCACTGGCCGCGACAATTGCATTTGAATTGATCAAAGGCCGAAATTGGCGAAACCTCATCGTTCTGGCGATGCTTACGACGCTAATTGCTGGCAACGCCGTCTTCCACCTGGAGGCCATAGCCGGGGTCTACGCCGCAAATGGAGTCGGCCTCAGAATTGGTCTCGGTGCGAGCGTGATGATGATTGCCGTCATCGGCGGCCGGATTGTGCCGTCGTTCACCCGTAATTGGCTGACCAAACAGGGGAAAACATCGCTTCCCTCGCCGCCTTCGCGCCTAGATTGGATCGCGCTGCTTACCCTTATGCTCGCCCTTGTTTACTGGGTCGCGTCGCCTGGCTGGGCACTGACGGGCGCGGCTATGGTGATGGCCGGATTGCTACACTTCGGTCGCCTAGCCCGATGGAAAGGCGAGGCGACATTCGGCGAGCCTCTCGTTTTCGTGCTGCACGCCGGCTACGCATTCGTCCCCATCGGCACGCTCGCGCTAGGGCTCTCGATCCTTGCGACGGATGGGTCCGACACCATTGGTGCTCAACATCTCCTGATGGCGGGAGCCATCGGTCTGATGACCCTAGCGGTCATGACGCGCGCAACGCTGGGCCACACCGGTGGCGAACTTCGCGCCGATGTCCGAACGGCAATCCTTTATCTGTTTGTGATTATCGCCGTGGTGGCGCGCGTGGCCTCAGGGTTAGCACCGTCAATCGGTCAAGACTTGTTGCTGGTGTCGGCCACGTGTTGGATCGCTGCATTCGGCGGTTTTGTTATGGTCTATGGGCCTTACCTGATTGGTAGTCAAAGGAATCCATAACGACAGCGGCTTGACCGCGAACTCGTTATCGCACCATCCCGCGACTATGCCTCAGGTCTAAACGCTCTAATCCTTCGCAGCGATATCAGCAATTTCCTTATCGACGAAGTAGAGGGCCTGTGGGCCTTCGCCAATCAGCTTGATGCGGTCGACGATCTCCCGGAAGAGCTTGAGCTCTTCTCGC
>JBCCER010000242.1:0-5835 GCA_039030175.1 Pseudomonadota bacterium | reverse complement strand
GCGCTTCGCGAGCGCGATTGCGCGCTGTTTCCAGCAGCGCAATGGGTCCTCAGGCGAACAGTTGTCACGAGGTCGACGTGGGTATCCCCCATGACATCAGAGGGACGGAGATGAACGAATGAACCCACAAGACCTCAAGTCAGCGCTGGGCTCGGGACTTCTTTCCTTCCCCGTCACCCATTTTGACGCCGATGGCCGCTTCGCCCCCGATAGCTATGGACGGCATGTCGAATGGCTGGCGGGGTACGGCGCACCGGTTCTGTTCGCTGCAGGAGGCACTGGTGAGTTCTTTTCCCTGACGCCGGGCGAAGTGCCTGAGATTGTGGCGACCGCAAAGGATGCCGCCGGCAGCACCGCCGTCGTTTCGGGCTGCGGCTATGGCACTGAGACCGCTATCGGTATTGCAAAATCTGCGGAGAAGGCAGGTGCCGATGGGATCCTCCTCCTGCCCCCCTATCTGATCGAGGCCCCGCAGGAAGGTCTCTACACCCATGTGAAGCGCGTTTGCCAGTCCGTCGGGTTTGGCGTGATGGTCTACAATCGCGACAACTGCATCATTCAGGCCGATACGCTAGCTCGGCTGTGCGACGAGTGTCCTAACCTTATCGGCTTTAAGGATGGGGCCGGCGATATCGGCCTCGTGCGTCAAGTCACGGCCACAATGGGCGATCGGCTGATCTATCTGGGCGGCATGCCGACGGCGGAACTGTTTGCCGAAGCCTATCTCGGCGCCGGATTCACGACCTATTCCTCGGCCGTGTTTAACTTCGTGCCGGCCCTTGCCAACCGCTTTTATGCCGCGTTGCTCAAAGGAGACCGCGCTACTTGCGAGCAAATCCTCAAGTCCTTCTTCTATCCGTTTATGGCCCTGCGCGGCCGTGTCAAAGGCTATGCCATCTCTGCCATTAAGGCCGGCGTACGCCTGCGTGGCTTTGATGCGGGACCAGTTCGCCCACCTCTGACCGATCTTACCGCAGAAGAGGTGGCCACGTTGAAAGCCCTTATCGACGCGCATCCGAACTGAACAGCGGTTGTAGTATTCTGGCACCCACTCTCTGAAAATCGCCGCAATGGCCCGATTTCAGCGGGATCGCTGGACAATCCCCGTTCTCACCGGTGACAAAGCTTGTGATATTCCGATAGTTGCCGCGAGTTTCCTTGGGCCGGCAGTAGTGCTCGTAGCGCAAGATACCAAAGCCGCCAAGAGACTACGGAACATCGAACTATGCGTACTATCGTTATTGAGGGCATCGCGACGCCTGCTTCGGTTGTTGGGCTCGGAACGATGATCTTCCACCCCGACACCGCCGATCGCGATCACGGCCTGCTCGACGCTTTCGTCGACGGAGGCGGCACGTTTATCGATACGGCCGAGGTTTACGGCGCGGTGGAAGAGCATGGCTATTCGGAGATGGTCATAGGCGACTGGTTGGCTTCCAGACCCGGCATGCGCGATCGCATCGTCCTTGTCTCCAAAGGATTGATCCCTGGCTATTGCGCACCGCTTCATCCGGGGGGAGCATCGATCAGCCCGGCACAGATCCATCGCGCTATTGACGGATCGCTAGAGCGATTGAAGACCGCTCAGTTGGACCTATGGATGTTCCATCGAGACGACCCAGACCTGGATGTCGGCCCCCTTGTCGATGCGTTGTACGAAGAAATCGGCGCCGGCCGTATCAAGGCTTGGGGAGCGTCGAACTGGACCACCGACCGGTTGCAGGCGGCCATGGACTATGCCGCTGCCTCGGGGAAAGCCGCCCCTGTCGCCTCCAGCCCAAACTTTTCGCTGGCAAAAGCCAACGAGCCCTATTGGCCTGACACCGTCACCACATCCGACGATGATCGAGCCTGGTATGCCCGCCACCAAATGCCCCTCGTCGCATGGTCTTCGCTTGGCAGAGGGTTCTTTTCGCGCGGCAATACAAACGACCGAAGCGATCAGGATTTGGTGCGGGTCTTCTACTCCGACGGAAATTTCCAACGAAAGCGGAGAGCGACCGAGCTGGCTAATGCCAAAAACCTGTCCATGTTCGAGATCGCCATCGCTTATGTGACCAGCCAGGCGTTTCCGTCTGTCGCGCTCTGCGGCGCGCGGACAGTCGAACAGGTCAAAGATGCCTCACATGCCGGCGATCTCGTTCTGTCGCAACAAGAGCGAGACTGGCTGGACCTCACCTCCGATGAGAATCCGATTTGAGGGGATGTCATGACCCGGAAGCTGGCTCCCCAATAGAGCCGGTTTTGCGCCTCTAAAGCTCTCGCAGCGATCTCGCGAAGGAACGAAGATGTGCGTGATCGAACATGACGTCGACGACATGAGCCTCCGCGCCGCCTTTATCGGCTTCGGAGATCGCCGCGTAGACTCCAGCAAGAGCCTCCATTTCAGCCGCGATCGATAGGACCGCATCACGATCTTCTTGGCCATGATCGCGGTCGTAACGCTTTGCAAGGAAGGCGCCGCGCATCGCAAGGTCGAACGCCTGCAAGTATGCGGGCATACGGGCGAAAGATGGCCCCATGTCGGCCCGCAGCGCATCTGGCACAGAGTCGCTGTTCAGTAGCTGCTGAACTTCTAAGGCAACGTTCTCTGCCAGAGCTACGGCGTCAGCCTTGGCTTTGAATAAAAGATGCCTGTTGGCCTCGGTCAGCTCGAAATCCCTGTCGTGCGATCCGTCCATATACCAATGGGAAAGTGCGTGATGCTGCATGGACCACCAAGCTTGTTGCCATGTCAGTGGGATCTGGCTGTGCCTGGGAAATACGTTGCCGAACCAGTAGATCTCCCGAATGCAGCCAAGGCTCTTTACCAGCGCAGAGGCCAACTCTCGGGCCAGGGGCGAATCGGCGGCGAGACCATACCGCTCCTCGATCCACGCGCACACCAGGGTCTCGGGATCTTGCGCAGCACCCTTCACCATGAGTCTTGCAAGCGCGAAGATGTTGCTGTCGCTCAGACTGTCGAGAGCGGACCAGCCGATGATTCCTTCCCAGTTGATACGTATCATGATGCCGGCAGCCCCGGCGCTTTGAACGTAGTTCATACGGTCGACGAACTCAGCAGCTCGGCAGTTGGGTACCAAACCCCACCCCGTGTCCTCACCGACCGCCTCAAACTCGACGATCACTGGAACGTCTCCCATCGCCCTAATGGCCGGGTTGTTTGGAAACCCTGGGAAATAGTCTAGAGGCGTGATCTTAAGGGCTGCCGCTAAGCGCCGATCGCTTGACTTCAGGACGTTCAACGTTTCGAGCTGTTCCTGCCGACCGTAGGAAAAGTCGCGTACGATCAGCCGTTTGCCGGCCATCTCCAGCGGCTCGGCGATCGCATCGATCATCGACCTCAGCCAACTGGCAAAGTCGAATTCTCGCTCCTGCTCCTTTCTCAGATATCGGTGAGGTGAGGCGCGGGATTCCGGCGAAGAGAAGGAGACGATGATACCCGCCAGATCGGGAATAGCGCTGAGAACAGCCTCCACCTTGCGTTTTAGGATGCTGGGCCACTGGCTATTCAGTGGGTTGACCGCACCGTTCGCATCGACGAGGTCGGGATAGAGGTCGAGCAGATAATCCGCGTAGGACGGCTCCTTCACTTCGAGATAGAGGCCAGCACCCTGCTCGCCAAGCCGCCGGGCCAGTCGGCGCATCCAGCTGGCGCGGCTGTAAACCATCTTTCGCCGCAGATCGCCGACGCCTTCGTGGCCACCCGAATCCAGATGGCTCAGTTCGTCGAGCAGGTCATTTTGGTGAGTTGCCAGGGCGTTGAAGCCCCGCTGTCTCATCATGGCCAAGACACGATCGAGCCATGGGCCTTCCCAATGCATTGGGGCGTTGGTTTCGATCGCGCGGAACGAAAACGCCCATGGTCCGTCCCCGCCTGTCGCGAAATCCGAAACGTCATTCATGGCAAGCTCTACGGGTTTGGCTTTCGGCAGCGCGAGGTCAGCCCTTGATGGTGATGGTCTCGGCCTTCATGAAGCGCATGGTCGCGATCAGCAGGATGGCCGAAGGCAGGAACAGCCAGAGAACGAGGGCGGCATCGCGAGACGGCGAGCTTGTCGAGCTGTCGAAGTTAGAGAATAGCGTCGTTGCCAACGTCTGCGTGTTCGCGCCGAACACCAGGATCGTCAGCGGTACCTCGGAAAAGGATTTGGCCACAGCCCATGCGACGGCCGAAGCGAGACCCGGCAGGATCATCGGTAGGATCACCCGGCGGAAGACTTGGATGCGGTTTGCGCCCAACGTCTCTGCCTGCTCCTCCAAGGCCACGGGAATGCCCGTGATCACGCCGCGCAACATCAGCAGCACGAACGGCGTCACGTCCACGGCCTGGGCCAAGGCGATGCCGAGATGGGTGTTGTCCAGCCCGATCGCGATCATGATCTGGGCGATGGAAATCCCATAGGTCAGCGGCGGCAGCAGGATTGGAATCAATAGGAAGATCGACAAGACCGCCTTGCCCCGGAAATTGAACCGGGCGAGTCCGTAGGCCGCGGGCAGCGCTATGGCGATCGAGATTACCACGACCAGGAAGGCGATGATCACGCTGTTGGCCAGCTTGTTGGCCATGTCCAATTCAAGCTGGGTTCGAACCACGAACTCGAACGTCCATTCCTGCGGCAGCAGCCCTGTAAACCAACCACGGCTGAATGCCTGCATGGCGGTGTTTATCATTGGCAGAAACACCAGGCCGACCCAGCCCCAAACCAAGATCCAAAGCGGGATGCCGCCATACCGCTGCATCGCAACGCTGATGAGGCCCGAGAAAGGACTAGCGGGCGCTTGTGCTGGGACTGCTGTCGTCATCGGCCTGTCTCGTATCGGCGCAAAAAGAGGACATAGAGCATGATGAAGATCATCTCTGTCGCCCCGGCGATGTAGGCAATCGTCGTCGCCCGCGAGAAATTGACGTCCCGCTGATAAGCCTCGTAGGCGGAAATCAGGATGGTCTCATTCTGGAACGGATCGCCGGCAATGATGGCCGTGACGAATGCGCCGTAATTCTGGATGTAGCCGAGGACGGCAACGGTGATGATTGCCGGCATAATCAGCGGCACCGCGACCTTGCGGAACACTTGGAACGGCGAGGCGCCCAGGGTTCGGGCCGCCTCCTCGACCGAAGGTGATATCCCGATCATCGCGGAGATTAGGAACAGGAAGATGAAGGGGGTCTGCTGATAGACAGAGGCGAACAGCAGCCCGACATAGTTGCCCATGAGCCGCATGGGCTCATCGATCAAGCCAATCGATATGAGGAAGCGGTTAAAGAGGCCCGACCCGCTGAAGAAGATGAAGATCAGCGTAACGGCAATCAGCCCGGCGTAGGCCATCGGCAACGTCACGATGGCCCGAAGGGTAGTGACGCCGGCAAAGGGTCGCCTCAGCTTGTAGGCCAGCGGAATACCCACCAAAAGGGCCGCCGCCGTTACAAAAACACCGAGATCGATCGCGGTAAAGCGCAGCACCTCGAGATTATGCGGGTCGGAGAAGAAGAAACTGTAGTTGTCCAGCCCCCAGGCGCGGTACTCGATGAAGACATAGTTTATGCCGAGCCGCCGCCCTCGACTGACGCGCCCCGTTTCGGGCGCAAGGATCTGCTCACCGCTTTCCTCATTGATCGCGACGAGGCCGCCTTCCTCGACAATGCGGCCGCGCCGCGCTTCTATGGAATAGCCGTCCGGGATCTCGATCTCGACCAGCCGCTCCGGTTTGAATGAGGTCACAAGCCCCGCCATCAGCGGATAGACGAACAGGATGGCCATGAAGGCCAGGATGGGGATGAAGTAGGGCAGCCAAGGAACGCGCTTGAACATCGGGCCGGCCCTCAGACGCTCG
>JBCCER010000241.1:0-5842 GCA_039030175.1 Pseudomonadota bacterium | reverse complement strand
TGAGCGATCAAAAAGTCAGCGATCAAAAAGTCTATGTCTCGATCACTGGATTGCGGCTGAAGGGTCCGCGCCATGGCCCCCGCTTTTTCTGGCATGCCATGCGGTCGATGACTCAGGCCCGTAAGGCGGATGGCAACATTTCCGTTGCGACCCGCAGCGTCGATGGGGTGCATCACACGCTAACCGTCTGGCGGGACGAGGCGGCGATGCGGGCCTTTCTGGTTGCCGGCGCCCACCGGCAGGCAATGAAGGCATTCCCTTCCATCGGCACTGGCTCGACCTATGGCTATGCCTCCGACACGGTGCCCAATTGGGACGAGGCGCTTGAGATCTGGCGCCAGCATGGGCGGGAGGTTTGGGCGCGCAGCCGGGAAACAGAAAAGCCGGCGGGGGCGCGGTAGGCCCCGTCTTGCACGCTGCAAGGGAGACGATCGACCATGTCCTTTTCCGCGATCTCGGAAGCCGTTGTCTTGTTCAGCGTGCCGGCCGTGTTCTGGCATATGATGATGGTCCAGGTAGCGGGCCGCGCCTCTATCCGGCAAATGGTCGTGGTCAGCGCGATCATGCTGGCCTGGACCGCCTACGCCTATGCGGTGGTGCGCTATGGATTCGGCCAGGCCTTGTTCGGCGATACGCCAGCGCAACCGGTGCTCTACGTCGTTCTGGCGGGCGTGCTCACCTGGGTGTTCCGTCGGCGGCTGTTGGGTGATGGAGTGCCGCAGCAATTGCTGATCGGCTTGCAATTGTTTCGTGTGATCGGCCTTGTCTTCGTCCTTGAGTATTCGCGCGGCGCCTTGCCGGGCAGCTTTGCCCTACCGGCTGGCTGGGGCGACTTTGCGGCTGCCCTGGTGGCCCTAGCCGTCTTGATCCGCTATCCGCGCGGCACGGTGCCGGGTTGGGCCGTGATCCTGGTTGCGACCGTTGGGCTTGCGGACTTCGCCTCGGCCTTTTTCTTCGGCTTCACCAGCGCCGCCTCACCCCTGCAGCTGTTCGCTTTCGACAATCCGAACCGGGTGGCGGAGTACCCGCTGGGCCTGATCCCGTTTTTTCTAGTGCCCTATGCGATCATGGCGCACCTATTGTCGCTGGCACAGCTCGGCCGTGATCGACGGAGGGCGCGGCGGTCGCCAATGTCGGACCCCGTGCCGGGGGCCGCTTAGAAATCTTCCAGTGCGTACCAGCGATGGCGGCGTTTGCCTCTGAAGAAACGGTTGAGGGCTGTCTTACTCAACACCTTTAGCCGTTTGCTTCGATAGCGCCGTCTCAGCATCTTGATGGCTTCGTGGTCTTCAGTGCCGTAGTTTTTAGCGCCCTTGATGACGAATTCGGCCCATTCCAAATATTCCTGCTTGCCCATGCCGATACCGATATCATTCAGGTTCAAACCGTCTTGAAAGGCGGCGGGGATAGGATTGCCGCTGGCGATAAAGCACAACATGGTTCGCACGCATTTTTCGCAGCGACAGCAGTTCCGGTTGGCTTCGTGATAGTGGTTGCAGATGCGCAAATCATCCGCCGCATCCGGATAGCGCGACAGGTAGGCTGCTTTGTCGACACGATCGTAGAGGCCCTCATCCGTGCGCACCGTCATGCGGTTGCCGGAAAGCAATCGATCCAGCGACGGGTGGCTGCCCAGGATTTCGCGCCTCGTCGAGTAGAAGACGACGGACGAGCCAAGAAGGCCGACATCGTATTGGCCGGCGAACAGGGACAGACACGCGGCCAGCAACGAGCCGTGCGACAAGACCAGCTTGCCGACGCTCTCTGCCATGTCGGTATCGACGACGGCCATAGGGATGTCCCACCGCTCGCTCATCGCGCGCAGGTCGCGCGTCAGCTGTGTAGCGTCGGCGCCAATTTCCCGACCGGTGGCCATGCCATGGATCATCACAGAGGCATCGATCCGGTGGCCCATCGACCCGGCATCGCCGGAAACATTGCGGCATAGTGCCAGCATCGAATCCAAGCCGCCGCTGAAGGCCAGAATGGTGCTTGGGTTCGGGCCCGGGTCCACCGTTGGCGCGTCGTCGATTTCGGCCACCTCGATCGTAAAGGGCTGGAATAGAGTCGGCGCGGCCGTGTGCCAGGCGCTTTGATAATCCAGCAAGTTGCGGATCAACGTTCGGCTGACCCTGCCATGAAAGCGCAGCGTGCCGCCGGCCTCCATGGCGGGGAACAAGGCGGCAATGGCGAATGGGTCGTCATTCGCGAGATCGGGCACGTCGAAGGGCGCGTCGACTTTGAACGAAATCTCCTTTGTCCAAAGCGGGGTCCCACGCCGGCTGGCTTGGAGCGTGAGGTTATGGTCGATACGGCCGTCGCCTGTCCGTTTCGACGAGGCATGGGCGTCGACAATCGCATCATGGTCCGCCTCGGGCATGTAGCCGGGCCAAAGCAACGTCGCCGATATCATGAAGGTCTCCGTTAAGGCGATCTTTCGTTAAAGAGCTGGTCGTTCGACCGGCTCGCGGTGAATACCTGATTAGTCGAGGAGCGCAAGATCAACCGGGATTGGGATTCGTCGCTGACTTCTTAAGCACAACCAAAGCCGGCGGCTAGTAACGCCGTGTCGGCCTGTCGAGCACTTTGCGGCCGAGCAGGCTGGCGCAGAGATCGACCATCAGGCGGGCGGTGCGGCCGCGTTCGTCCAGGAAGGGGTTGAGCTCGACTAGGTCCAGCGAGGTGACAAGACCGCTGTCGCACAACATTTCCATCACCAGATGTGCCTCGCGGAACGTGGCGCCGCCGGGGACCGTGGTGCCGACGGCGGGCGCGATCTCTGGGTCGAGGAAATCGACATCGAGGCTGACATGCAGCGCACCCTCGGCTGCCGCGACCTTCTCCAGGAACGCGCGCAGCGGCGCGACAATGCCATGCTCGTCCAGCGCCCGCATGTCGTGGACGATGATCGGATGCTCGGCAAGAAAGCCCAGCTCCTCCTGATCGACCGAGCGGATGCCCATCATGCAGACATTTTCGGGCTTCACCGCGCTGGCGAGCGGCGGGTAAACGCCCTCGAATCCGTCCAGTCCGATGAAATAGGCCACGGGCGTGCCGTGCAGATTACCGCTCTTGGTGGTGGAAAGTGTGTGGAAATCGGGATGGGCGTCCAGCCATAGGATGTATTGCTGGCGCCCTTGCTCGGCCGAGTGACGGGCAATGCCGGGCACCGTGCCGATCGCGATGGAGTGGTCGCCACCGAGAAAGATCGGCATGTCGGCGGTCCGCGCGGCCTCACAAGCAGACTTTTGCAGCGCCAATGCCCAGCCGACGGTCTCGGTGAGGTTTTTGATCGCCTTGTTGGGGTGGACGATGTCCGCGACAGGTTCCGGCGCGATGTTGCCCCAATCGCGCACGTCATGCCCGAGATCGCGCAGGCTCGCCTCCAACCCGGCGGTACGCAGGGCGTCCGGTCCCATAAGGCAGCCGGGCTGGCTGGCGCCACTTTGTACGGGGGCACCGATGATGGCGCAGGTTAGGAGGCTCATATGGATTCGTTGTCGGCTGTCATGGCGTCTGTGTATCAAACAAAACGGCGTCATGGCGAGACGGACCCTGTACAACTTGTCGGTGGCTCGACCTCGTCAAACCTCCCCCGTCAATAAGTGCAAAATCGGGATCGTGGCCGAGGCGGCGGCTCTAGCGGCAGGGCCCGTCAGGCTGGCGACGCGCATTGTCGGCTTGGTGATCGCCATGCGGCCGGGGACGTCGTATTTGTCGAGGCTGAGGCGGGCGATGAATTCGTGGTAGTAGCCAGGCGGGAAGGCGCCGCCGACGATGATCGCCTCGGGGTTCAGGAGCTGGACAACGGCGCTGAGGGCTTCGGATAGCAGCGGTCCGCGTCGGTCGAGCCAGTCGACCAGTTCCGGCGGGCGTTCGTCGAGCAGGTTTTGCAGGAACGTATCGGTAAGGTCCGAGAGCGTGAGGCCGAGATGGCTCGCGAGGTCCGTCAGGGTGGGGCGGGGGCCGGGCTCGGGCAGCATGCCGCCTATGTTGCCGGCCTGGTTGAAACCGCCGCGATAGAGTCGGCGGCCGGTGACGATCTTGGCGCCGATGCCGTGATCGATGGTCAGGAAGAACAGGCTGTCGCGCGGGGCGCGGGGGGCGATGGCCTCGGCATAGGCAGGGCCATCATTTTCCATGTAGACGGGCGCACCTTGGCGCGCGCGCAGGGCATCGCTGAGCGCCTGGAAGGGGATGTGACGCTGGGTCGGGGTCAATTCGGAGATGCGGCCCTGTCGGTCCAGGATGCCGGGGACAGCGAAGCCGATGCCGGCGATCATGCTATCGCGCCGTCCAGCCTTGGACATCATCGCCTCAATGGATGCCTCGATGATCGGCAGCACTGTTTCCAGATCGTATTCCGGCGGGGGCTCCACGATCTGGCGTGCCAGGATTTTGCAATCGAGATTGAGCGCGACCGCGTCGAGACTGCGAGTGGTGAGCTCGATGCCGATGCCAATTACCGCGTCCGGCACGATGTCGAGCAGCAAAGCCGGCTGGCCGCGCCCCTGGGCGGGTCCATCCTCACGGCGCTCGGTCACCAAGCCATGGTCCAGAAAGCGGCCGACGGCCTTCGACAGCATGGCCTTGGAGATGTTGAATAGGCGCGCGATGTCGGCCCGGCTGTGGCCCGGGTGGGCGCGAATCCACTCCAAAATGCGCCGTTCCGTCGGCGTTAAGGCGATGGCTGGGATCGACATGGGTCCGGTCGTTCGGCGCGGGTCGGTTTGGAGCCCGAATGGGCATCAAAACTTAACCAGACATTCATAGTCTTGAAATCATTCATCAGGCAAGATATTAAGTACACACTGTGAACTTAATGTGAAGGCGCGATCTTTAGGTTCACACGCGACCGCGAAACAAGGCGGCGCTTGATTAGGGGGAGGCGCGGATGCTGCGTGTCGACAACGTTACAAAGACCTTCGAGGATGGGTTTCAGGCCCTGAAGGGCGTGTCGCTGAATGCCGGCAGGGGCGATTTTGTCACTCTGCTTGGCCCCTCGGGCTGCGGCAAGACGACCCTGTTGAAGGTCATCGCCGGCTTTTTGGCGCCGACGACGGGCTCGGTGGCCATCGGCGGCGTGGACGTGACCGGCGAGCCGCCTGAAAAGCGCGACACAGCGATGTGTTTCCAATCCTACGCGCTGTTCCCGCATATGAGCGTGGCCCAGAACATCGAATTCGGGCCGAGGCAAAATAAGGTCGCCAAGGAAGAACGGCTGGCACGGCTGACCGCCCTGTTGCAGCAGGTCGATCTGGAGCCTCATCAGCACAAGCTGCCCAATGCCCTGTCTGGCGGGCAGCAGCAGCGGGTGGCCCTGGCGCGGGCGTTGGCAATGCGGCCGGGCATCGTGCTGTTCGACGAGCCCCTGTCGAACCTGGACGCGAAGCTGCGCGATCAGGTGCGGATCGAGATCCGGGCCCTGCAGCGCGAGCACGGCTTCACCGCCATCTATGTTACCCACGATCAGGCCGAGGCGCTGGCCATGTCCGACCATGTGCTGGTGATGCGTGACGGCACGGTCGAACAGGAAGGCGCGCCGGAGGAGATCTACACCGCGCCGCGCACCAGCTTTGTCGCCGATTTCATCGGGGCGGCCAATCTGTTGACCGGAAGCGTGCTGAGCGATGACGGGACTGGCCGCTGGCAAGTGCAGACGGAGATGGGCACGGTTGCGGTCGCATCGACAGAACCTCCTGCGGCGTCATCGGTTCATCTCAGTTGGCGGCCTGAGGATGCGGTCCTGACCAATGGCGCCGATCCTGGCACGGATGACGAAAACCTGATCACCGCCCCTATCATTGCGCGGGTTTATCAGGGGGCGTTTACCGAATATGTC
>JBCCER010000240.1:0-5843 GCA_039030175.1 Pseudomonadota bacterium | reverse complement strand
GTGAGGAAACCGCGCCCAAGGGGCGAATAGGGGACGAAGCCGATCCCAAGCTCTCGTAGGGTTGGGAACAGCGCTTCGACATCGCGCTCTAAGAGGGAGTATTCGGTTTGCAGGGCTGTCACCGGCTGCACCGCATGCGCGAGGCGGAGGGTGTTTTCGCCCACCTCGCTCACCCCGAAATGCAGCACTTTGCCTTCGCCGATCAGCTCGGCAACGGTGCCGGCGACATCCTCGATCGGGACGTTGGGATCGGGGCGGTGCTGGTAGAGCAGGTCGATGTGATCGGTGCCGAGATAGCGAAGGCTGTTCTCGGTCACCTGGCGGATATGGTCCGGCCGGCTGTTGAGCCCGACATTCCATCCGCCTTCCGGGTCGGGCTCGAACCCGAACTTGGTGGCGATTGCCACCTTGTCGCGAAAGCCTTTGACGGAGCGGCCGAGGAACTTCTCGTTCTCACCCCAGCCATAAAGTTCTGCCGTATCGAAGAAGGTGATGCCGAGGTCAAAGGCCCGGTGCACGGTCGCAAGGGCCGAGTCTTCGTCGGTCGCCCCATACGCGATGTGAACCCCCATCGCGCCATAGCCAATGGCGGAGACTTCAAGACCTTGGCTGCCCAGTTTCCGAGTTTTCATAACGTTGTCCGATCAAGTTGTTTGAGTAGTCGGCATATGGATGAGGGGGCTGCTCAGCCGATGCCTGATTCTGTGCAATTCTTGCCTAATCCTGCCAAAGCCTTGACCCGGGGTGATTTGCTTGTTCATTAGTCGGAGATGCAGACGCTTTTCGATCTCTGCCAGACTGCCTTGAACCATGCCGGTTCAACGGCGATGCCACGGCTGGCCATACACAAGATGGATCAACCGACAGAGCTTGTGCCGCTGATCTATGAGCCTAGCGCTTGTCTGATTCTGCAGGGCGCCAAGCGCACGATCATCGGTGACAAGGTACTGAACTATGGTGCCGGGTCCTGCTTGTTGATCGCCGCAGAACTGTCAGCCATGGGGCAGGTTTCCGAGGCCTCGATGCGTCAGCCCTTCCTGGCTTTGGCATTGTCAATCGATACGGTGTTGTTGGGCGAGGTAATGCGCCGGGCGCCCGATACGGGTAAGGCGCAAGATGATAGCTATGGCGTCGAACCCGCCTCCGATTTGATGATCGAGACTTGGGGTAGATTGCTCGCCATGTTCGATCGGCCTGACGAGATACCGGCGCTAGCGCCCCTATCTGAGCAAGAGTTGCTCTATCGGCTGCTCGTCGGTCCGAACGGCCCGCTCTTGAGGCAGATCGGTGCGACGGATTCCGATCTGGCGCGCATCCGACGCACGATGGCCTACATTCGCAATCACCATGCCGACCGGATCGAGGTCAGCGCCATGGCCGACCTGGCGGGGATGAGCCTGACGACATTCCACCGCCGCTTTAAGAACGTGACCGGTGTCAGCCCGCTGCAATACCAAAAGCAGATCCGCCTGCATGAAGCGAAGCGCTGCCTGATTGCGCATGAAGGCAGCGCGGCCTCGGTGGCCTTTCGGGTGGGCTATGAAAGCGCCTCTCAATTCAGCCGAGAGTATCGCCGCCTCTTCGGCATGCCGCCCGTCCAGGATGCGGCGGCCGCGCGGGAACTGGCGAAGGTGGTTTCGCTGGTCTGAGGTACCTCGCCCCTCGCGTTCCGGGTCAGACTGCTGTGCGGTCACGAGATGTGGCGATGAAGACCCCAAGACCGGCAACAGCCATGCCGGCCCAAGCGATAGGCGGCATTGCCTCCCCAAGGATCAGCCAGGCGAAGGCGGCCGCCATTGGTGGGACGAGAAAGAAGAGGGCGGAGACTTTCGAGACCTCGCCAGCCCGGATCATGGCGAGCAGGAGGCCAACGGCGATCAGCGAGTTGGCGACGATCAGATAGACCAGCGAGACGATCAGCTGCCATGTCCAAATGATCTGACCGGACTCAAGGGCGACCATGAACGGCGCGACGCCGATTGCCGCTGCTGCGAATTCCACCATCGTCCGCGTGACCGGATGATGGGAAACGCCGAACCGTTTTTCCCATAGCGAGCCGCCGGTAATGCCGATCAAGGCGAGTGTCGCCAAGGTAAAGGCGGCGAACGTTGGTAGCTCGATATGGGATCTTGCAAGGACCACCGTGACGGTGCCGGCAAGGCCAAGCAGCAGGCCGACCCATTGGCGCCATCTGATGGTTTCGCCGACCCAGCGAGGCGCGATCAGGCCGACCAAGATCGGCTGTATCGCCAGGATCACGGCAAGCGTGCCGACAGACAGGCCGGCGCGAAACGACATGTAGCACATGCCCAAATAGACAGACTGAAGTAGGAACCCGACGATTGCCAGGTGCCCCCATTGTGCCGGAGTGTCGGGCAGTGGCGGCCGCAAAATCGCGAACACGATCGCCATGATGACCACGACGCAGGCAAAGCGCAGGACCAGGAAGGTCAGCGGCTCAATGTAGCCGAGTCCGAATTTGGCGGCGACATAGCTTGTCGACCAGGTGAACAGGAAGATCGCGGGGGCTAGGGCCAGCCATCTCGGTTGGTCAAACGTCAATGGTTGCCGCCTCGTCCTCGATCACTCTGGTGCACATCTCAAGCCACCTACTGTTTCACCCTTTCGACGCCCCGATGTCTGCTACTTTGTCGCGAATCAGTGCTTCGACCTCACTGTAGGAACATCGAACGCCTGCTGAACATGCCTGTTGCGGTCGAGCCAGAACATTTCGCCTGCATCTCATCTCGCCCGCCGAAAGGATTTCCATGGACATAGCTGTGATTGGGGGTGGGGTCTTCGGCGTGATGTCGGCGATCCGGCTTGCTGAATCAGGTTGTTCGGTGACGCTGTTTGAGCGGTTGCCGGAACTGATGTCGGGCACGACTCATATCGGCGACCGCTTGCATTTTGGATACCACTATCCGCGCGACGAAGTGACGGCACAGCAATCTGCGCGAGGTTTCACTCAGTTCAAGAGCGCGTTTTCCGCCGCGGTGATACCGGGAGTTACAAACGACTACTTCATTTCATCTGAAAACAGCCTGACTTCCGCCCAAGGCTATGTGGAATTCTGCGACCGTCTCCATCTTCCCTACAGGACCATTGACCTCAGCCGATATCGTCCGCGTGTCGCGAATGTCGATCTTGGCATCGGAACGGACGAGCTGATGTTCGATCCGTCCATCCTGCGCGCTCTGATGACAAAAAGACTGCAAGACGCCGGGGCCGGCGTCCGCCTCGAAACGCAGATCATCGGCATCACGCGGCGCGGTCCAGCGGCGTTTGAAGTCGAAACGGACCAGGGAAGTCGAGAGCGTTTTCAGGCCGTCGTGAACTGCTCCTACTCGGACCTGAACCGATTGACCGATCAATTGGGATACGACGTGGACTCGTGCCGTCATGAGTATGTGGCGGTTCCGGTCGTGAAACTCGATTTACCTAGAACCGTTTCGATCACCGTCATGGACGGGCCGTTTATGTGCCTGCTGCCGCTCGGGCATGACGGCACCTACTTACTGTTCGATCTCGTGAATTGCGCCTTGAGCGAGGTGAATACACTGCAGTTGGACGCCGGCTGGGTGTCCGAAAATCGTGAGGCGCTTGCGCAGCGGAACCAGGCTGAGCTGTTCGACACCATTCGCGAACGCTGTGGCTTCTTTGTTCCGAAAACAAGGGAGGCCGAACTGGTCGGTTTCTGGCAAGGCATCCGCACCGTGCTGACGTCGTCGACGCCGACATCCGCGCGCAGGTCGGAAGTTACGCTGCATGAGGATGGCTACTTGACGGTCTTCTCGGGCAAGATCGATCATTGCCTCTGGGTTGCGCAGGAGGTCCTGGACAAGGTGAACGCCCTCGAAACTTAGCAGGAGTTGGCCTTGCATCGAGCCTTGGATCTGGATTGAGGGCGCGGCGATGACGCCGAGAGTCACGGTCGTGATGGCGACATGGAACCGGGGCCGACACATCCTGCCGTCGGTGAGGGCGATCCTCGCGCAGACGATGCCGGACTTCGAGTTGCTGGTGATCGGCGATGCGGTCACCGACGACACGGCGCACCATCTTGAGACCGTCGACGATTTGCGGCTGCGTTGGATCAACAATCCTGAGCGATCGGGTGTTCAATCCGGCCCCAACAATCGGGGCCTTGATGAAGCGCGCGCGCCGATCATCGCCTATTGCGGTGACGACGATATCTGGTGCCCGAACCATCTTGAGCTGCTGCTCGCAAAGTATGAGGCATGTTCTGAACTGAGTGCGGTGAGCTCCGGAATCGTCATTCACACGCCGAACCCTCGATCTCGCGTCAGGATCGCGGGGCTGTTTGGGGACAATGCCCCCTTTTCGCCCAGCGTCTTTACACCGCCATCGGCGTTTTCCCATCGCGCTGATAAGGCTCCGAAGCTTCGTTGGTGCACCCGCGATGAGGTGCCGCCGAACCAGCACTATGCGGTCTTCTTCCAATCCGAGCTCGCGCGCATGGGCTTTGCCTTCGGCTCGACCGGCCAGATCACGGTGCACAAATGGCAAGCCGTTGAGCAGTACCTGTCCCGGTTCGAACCAACCTCGTCCGCGCAGGAACGAGTGCTGGCGAAGTTCGAGAACGGAGACTGGTCACTCGACCAGCAGTGGATGGTCGAGGTCGCGAGGGAGGCCGGGGCACTGAACGCGGAGATCGCTTCGGTTGAGGCGACCCATAACTCGGAAGAAACCAGCGACTTGGCCCGCGATGAGGTTCGAGGGATGAACGTGCCGCAGCCGCTGCCGTTGGGTGCGGGCGTAACAATTCGTCAAGACAACGAGCCGCGCGGAACGGACTGGTATCCGATGCTTGCCGAAGACGATGGTTTCCGATGGTGCGGTCCGAGTCTCAATCCGAGATTGCTACTGAATGTTGCTGGCGAGGACATTGCTGAGATCTCGCTGGATATCGCCGTCCGGCCCGATCGAGATTTCCCGAACCTGTCGGTTCTGCTGAATGGCGCGCTGTCCCGTCACAGAGTGACCTGGACATCAACGTCGGAAAACCGTCGCTGCGGGGTCATGCACATTTCCGGCCCTATGCGGCCTGATCGCGGCTCGGTCATCGAGTTTCTGTTGCCCGAGGAAATCTCTCTTGATCAGGGCGATAGGCATGATTTGGCATTTGCCGCCGGCGAAATTCGAATACGTCCCAAATCAATGGTCTGGTGAACAAATAGACGGGCTTTGCTCGGATGGCATCTTTATCCGAGAGGTCCAAGAGTCTCCTGTCTGCCAGACGGCAAGAAGCGGGCCAAGTCGTGCGGCGTCGGCCAAACGAGTTCCCCCGCCAAGACAATGCCATTACCGCATTCGGTCATGAATAGATCGCACATCCACCCTTTCCAATCGCTTTGACAGGCATCGGCTTTTTCCGAAAAATATCGAAAAGGGAGGAGGTTGATGATGAAAATCGATAAATCTTGGAGTTTGCCGGCCCTGTTGGCGGTTTGCATGTCGGTAGGATTTGCTCAGCCGGCCATGGCGGAGCCTTGCTTGGATGTGACCTTGACGGGTACGCAAGGCGGGCCGCCGGCCTTTAGTGGATTGGCGGGGGCCGGCACGCTGGTGCGGTATGGGGATTCGGAAAACAACTGTTCCGACGTCGTGCTGCAGTTCGATGCCGGTCGTGGCACGGTGCAGAGCCTGTCGGAAATCCCGATGCCTGTCGGGCGGATCGACGCCGTTTTCCTGACGCATATTCACTCAGACCATGTGGAGGGGCTGCCCGGTGTGATGCAGCTGCGCTGGCATTTCAACTCCGGCGGGCCGCAAGTCGATCTCGTGTGCAGCGCGGATGCGCCGGCGTTCAACAATCATGT
>JBCCER010000239.1:0-5909 GCA_039030175.1 Pseudomonadota bacterium | reverse complement strand
CTCCAACGCTGAATCGATGAGGGCCGCGTTGATGCCGTAGGCGTTTACCAGCACCAAAACATCGGGAGCGCCGAGCCCGCGATTGGCGATGACAACTCGACCATATCCAGGCGTCCGTTCGATCGCCATTGAGCGCAGCGCGCCGTTGGCGAGCATCGTGCCTTCATCGAGAATCGCGTCGATATGCATCAGCCCACCTGCGCGGAAGAAGACTTCTTGCGTCGCCAGGTTCGAATGACCGCCGGGCCCGAACACATGGATGAGCCGATCGGCGGCAATCTCGTCCGCAAGGATGTCCGCCGCTTCGTCCAAGGCCTTTGCCTCTTCGGTAAGGACACGCTGCATGAGGTCTTGTACGGCGCCGAAATACTCCTGGCACAGCGCATTGCCGTCTATGGCGGGCGTTTCAGACATCGGGATTTGAGTCCTTGTCCAGATAGAGCGTGCAGTCGGGATGGGTGCGCAGAATACTTGCTGGCCACTCGGTGGTAATGGGGCCGTCTAGGCTGTTTCGAACCGCTTCTACTTTGTGGCTGCCGGGCACGCAGCAGAAAAGGCGCTTTGCCCGCAGCAGGCGCGGCACTGTCAACGTCACTGCGTGGGTCGGTACCTCATCAATGGTGCGGAACCCTTGATCGTCGACTTGCTGCAAACGGCAAGTTCGGTCGAGTTCGACGACCTTGACGTCCAGCGGATCGTCGAAGTCGGCAACCGGCGGGTCGTTGAAGGCGATGTGGCCGTTCACGCCAATGCCGAGGCAGACAAGATCGATCTCATCTTCTTTCAGTAAGCTCGCATAGCGCTTGGCTTCGGCTTCGGGATCTGGTTCCGGAACGATCCTGAGTGCGGTCGCCTGCGGCACCTTGGAGAAGAAGTGCGCATCAAGCCAGGCGGCAAATCTCTGCCGTGCGTCCGGCGACAACCCAATGAACTCGTCCATGTGAAACAAGGTCACGCGCGACCAGTCGATGTCCTGGAAAATTGCCAGCTCGGCCAGCATCTCCGCTTGGCTAGGCGCTGCAGCCAAGACCACCCGCGCGACCTGCTTTTTTGCCAGGCAGTCGCGAAGGGCCACGCCCACATCGTCGCTGGCCGCGTTCGCCATCACCCTACGAGAAGGGTAGGTGATGGCCGTGGACGCCCCGAACGGCTGTGTCGCGAGAGGTGCCTGAGTTTGTTCTGCTGGCTGATTCAAGGCCGCATCCGTTTCGGGTTGCGCTGAAATGCTGAGAGTAGCGCCATCATTGAGCCATGCAACCGGTTGCATGTCAAACTTTGTTTCTCGTGCGGTACTGTGCCAAGCTACATAAGTTGGATGGCGATGCGGATGGTTCGTTGAGCAAACGCGGCAAAGTAACAATCAGCCAGGTAGCGCAAGCGGCCGGGGTCAATAGGTCTAGCGTTTCGCGGGCGTTTACCAAGCCCTTCATGTTGACCCCGGAGACGGTCGAACGGATCAAGTCGGCCGCAGCTTCCCTGGGCTACGTTCCAAACCATACGGCGCGTGCGCTGAGCACAGGCAAAAACAGCAATCTGGCGCTGATCGTTCCCGACGTCGCAAATCCTTTCTTTCCACCAATGATCAGCGCCGCCCAGGATGCGGCGGACCAGCAGGACTATTGCGTCTTTCTAGGCAACTCGAACGAAGACCCGGGCAAGGAAGATCGCCTGGTTGGCCGGCTGATCGGGCAGGTCGAGGGATTGATCTTGGCGTCGTCTCGACTGCCTGAACAGCGCATCCTGGATTATGCCGCTCAGCGCCCGATCGTTCTGATCAACCGCGACGTAGCGGGCGTCCCGCGTGTTCTAATCGATTCCTCCAGCGGCATGACTGAGGCGGTTCAGTTCCTGGCGGACAGAGGCCACAGGAAACTGGCCTATGTCAGCGGTCCATCTGGATCATGGTCGAACAAATCGCGTCGAACAGCAGTACGCAAGGCGGCGCAAAAGGAGGGTCTCGATCTCTATGTATGCCCGGCGCAGGTGTCGAGCTTTGAGGCCGGCTTGGCAGTGGTCGACAGAATTCTCGACGCTGACGCGACAGTTGCGATCGCGTTCGACGACGTGACCGCGCACGGCATCCTGGTCGGTCTCGAGCACCGGGGGGTCAGGGTCCCCGAAGATTTCAGCATTGTGGGCTGCGATGACGTACTTGGCGAACTGACCAAGCCCCCGCTGACATCGATCTCCAATAGGTCGGCCGAGGCCGGCGATCTGGCCGTTTCCCTCATGTACGACACGCTAAGGTCGTCTGGCCTGAAGGACGCCCGTTATCTGCTTCAGACCGAACTGGTCGTGCGTCAGACGACCACTTGACGCTATCCGTACAAATGGCAGCGAACCAGGTGCTTCGCGCCATCCTTCACACCGACATCGATCTCGCCGGGCTCGTCGTGAGGGCACCGGTCGAATGCCTTGGGGCATCTTGGGTGAAACGCACAGCCAGGGGGCGGTGCCTCGGCGCTGGGCATGTCGCCGGGAAGAACGATGCGCTCTCGACGACGGGTTGGGTCCGGAACGGGCACGGCTGACAGCAGCGCCTCGGTATAGGGATGGCGGGGCTCTTTGTAGAGAGTTTCCGCGTCGGTCACCTCCACGAAGCGACCCAGATACATCACCGCGACCCGGTCGGCGACATGCTCGACCACCGACAGGTCGTGAGAGATGAAAATGTAGCTAAGGCCGAGATCGTGCTTCAAATCCATCAGCAGATTTAGGATCTGAGACTGGATCGAAACGTCCAAGGCCGAAACCGGCTCGTCGGCGATGATCAACTTCGGCCCCAACGCGACCGCCCGGGCAATACCAATACGCTGGCGTTGACCGCCGGAAAATTCATGCGGATAGCGGGTCGCGGCGTCGGCGTCCAAACCGACCTTCTCGAGTAACTCCACGACCTTGAGCTTGCGCGACCGTCGGTCGCCGATCTTATGGATCACCATTGGTTCGGCTATCGAGGTGCCGACTGACTGGCGCGGATCAAGCGATGCAAATGGGTCTTGGAAGATCAGCTGAAAATCGCGCCGGCTCAGCCGCAGGGCCTTTTGCGACAGCCGGTTAACCTGCGTGCCGGCGAAATCGACCTCTCCGCTAGTCGGTTCAATGAGGCGCACGACCAGCCGCGCCAATGTGGATTTACCGCAGCCGGATTCGCCAACGATGCCAAGGGTTTCGCCCTTGGCCAGGCTGAAGCTGACATCCTCTACGGCTTTCAGCGTCCCGCCGCCTGACAGGGAGAAGTGCTTGGTCAAGCCACGGACGTCCAGAAGCGTCGTCATGGCACCGGGTTCCAGCATGCCACATGACGGGCTTGCTCATCCGTGACGGGTGCAAGCTCGGGATTGTCAGCACGGCATCGATCCTGGACCCGGTCGCACCGATCGGCGAACGGACACCCCGCGCCGCGCTTACCCGGTGCCGGTACTGAGCCCTTGATCATCGGCAGCCGTGCGCCACGCTCGGCGGTTGCAGGCATCGAGCGCAGCAGGCCTTGCGTGTAGGGGTGGCGGGGTCGCTGAAACAGCGCAAATACGTCCGCCTGCTCAACGACGCGGCCGGCATACATCACAAGCACGCGCTCACAGAACTCCGCAACCACACCCAGATCGTGGGTGATCATCAGAATTGCCGTGTTCAGCTTTGCGCGCAGATCGCGCAGCAAGTCGAGGATCTGGGCCTGGATGGTGACGTCGAGCGCGGTGGTTGGTTCGTCCGCAATGATCAGTTTGGGCTCGCAGGCAATCGCCATCGCGATCATCACGCGCTGGCGCAAGCCACCCGACAGTTCATGCGGGTACTGGCCAAGCCGGCGGGACGCTGCCCCGATGCCCACCCTGTCCATCAGGGTGGTGGCTCTTTCTTCCGCCTCTTTTTTGGAAAGTGGAAGGTGGAGCTGCAGTGCTTCTCGCAATTGGAAGCCGATTGTGTAGGTCGGGTTCAGACTTGTCATCGGCTCTTGGAAAATCATGCCGATCTGGTTGCCGCGCACATCGCGCATGGCGCGCTCGTCAAGTGCTACCAAATCTCGACCGTCAAAGCGGATCGCGCCTCTCAACACCCGCGCTGGAGGCGAGGGTAAAAGGCGCATCACCGACATGGCCGTGACACTCTTGCCGCAACCTGACTCACCGACGAGACCGACGGTCTCGCCCTGCGCGACGTCGAAGGACAACTCTTCAACAACGGAGATCATCCCAGCTTCCGTATTGAAGCCGAGCGAGAACCCGTCGATTTCGAGCAGTTGCGAGGTCATTGCGAGAGGTGACCGTTCGGAGAGGGAAGGGAGGCCGAAGCCCCCCTTGTAACTGGTCTAGTGGAATACCAAGCGTGGAAAATACAACGAGACAATCCAGTTGGGCTGATCGACGATCTCGCTGATCCGCAGATCGGCGCAGACGCTACACAGCATGTAGGCGTCCATAGCTGACAGGCCTTGTTCGCGTCCGAGCAGGTCTATCATGGCCGACACGGCATCTCGCGCACCCTCGAAAAGATCTGGCCCGACGCCCGCTGTCGCCCAATACCCTTTCTCATCCAAATGGCGCGAGACAGGGCCTGGAGTAACGAATTGCGGTCCAGGTAGATTTGCGCCCTTGACCAGGTCGAGCTGCAACGTCACGGACATGGGGCTTTCGATCGCGGTACCGCAGACCTCGCCGTCCCCCTGGCAGGCATGGGTATCGCCAATCGAGAACAGGGCGCCGACAACCTCGACGGGCAGATAGAGTTCCGTGCCGGCGCTCATATCCCTGATGTCCATATTGCCGCCCATGCGTCTTGGCGGGACAACCGAATGCAATCCCGCCTCGGCCGGCGCCAAGCCGATGGTGCCGGCGAAGGGCTTTAGCGGGACCTTCCCGCCCGGTCCATATAGCGATGGCGCTAGCGTCTCTGGGTCATACTTCCAGATATGAAGCGCCGGATCCACGAACTGATCGGCCAGCAAGCCAAACCCGGGAATGTTCGCCGTCCAGCCCCAGCCTGACGGACCGAATTCGAGCAGCGTGATCTTGACCGCGTCGCCCGGCTCGGCCCCGTCGATGATGACGGGGCCGGTAACCGGATTGACCTTGCCGAAATCCAGCGTCGCGATATCGGCGACGGTGCTGTCGGGGGAGAGTTGCCCCCCCGACGAGTCGACCGTCTCGAACGACACCGTTTCACCGGGCGCGACCGTCAGTTTCGGCTCAAACGAATTGTCCCAACCGAAATGATGATCGTGCCGGTGAATTGTGTAGCCGGCATTAATTCCCGTCATTGATGTACACATAGTCGTAATGGACGGGGATGTGCACAGGGTCGACGAAGATCTCGTCCGGGCCGCCTAGCCTGGTCGACAGCATCGTAAACCGCTGCTCATTGAAGACCGGTGCCCAGGGCGCTTCCTCCATGATGGCGACATAGATGTCTTCCCATTCTTGAAGCCGCGCTTCCTGCTGGTCGGCACCCACCATCGCATCGGCGGCACCGGCCCTTGCGTCCAGTTCCTCGTTGCAATACCAAGCCCAGTTCCAGCCACCCGGCACTGCGCCGCCACAGCCTAGGATCGGGCCGTAGAAGTTGGACGGGTCAGGGAAGTCGGCGATCCACGCCATGCCGCCCGACCAAACCATCGGCGCTTGGTCCGGCTCGCCGCCGGCCGCGATGACGGTCGATTGGGCCAAGGTCTGCAACTCAACATCAATGCCGACCGCTGCCAGATCCTGCTGTATCGCCTGTGCGATACGCGGATTCGGGTCGGTGTTCATGGCATAGAGCTCTGTCGAGAACCCGTCGGGATATCCAGCTTCGGCGAGCAGCGCCTGTGCGGCCTCTGGATCGAAGGCGTAGCCCTCATAATCGTCTGCATAGCCAGGCATCGCAGGTGGCAGCGGCTGGTTGGCTGGCACTGCGCGACCATTGATGATGCG
>JBCCER010000238.1:0-5917 GCA_039030175.1 Pseudomonadota bacterium | reverse complement strand
GTCATCGTCGCGGGCTGCGGGTATGCCGGGGCGATGGCAGCGATCGCTGCGCATGATAGCGGGGCGCGCGTACTGGTGCTGGAAAAGGCCGATGAGGCCGGCGGCATCTCTGTCTGCTCCGCAGGCGGGGTTCGCGTCGCCGAGAACGCTGACCAAGCGCTCAGCTATCTGATCGCCACCAATGGCGACACAACGCCGGAGCCCGTATTGCGTCGCCTCGCGGAAGGAATGGTGGGCCTGCCCGCCGTTATCGATCGGTTGGCTGAGGGGCATTCGACGGTGGTTGGGCGAAGAGTCGCGGCAGCCAACTATCCGCTTCCAGGCCATCGAACCTTCGGCTTCGTCTATGTGGACGATTTGGACGGCTTCGATGCACTTCAAACCTTTCCAAATGTTAGGGGATCGCCTGAGGGTGCGCGACTGTTTCGGCTCTTGCAACTCAACTTAGAGCAGCGCGGAATCCAGGTAAGGTGCGGTGTCGCGGTGGACCGGCTAGTGCTGGGCGCGAGGGGGGAGGTCGAAGGGGTCCGAGCGCGCCGAGTTGACGGCAGCGAGCAAATTTATCTGCGAGCCGAGGGGGGCGTGGTCCTTGCCTGTGGTGGATTTGAGGGCGCACCCGATCTGCAAAAACAGTATTGGTCCTACCAGCCCGTTCTCAACGCCGCCTATCGTCAAAACACAGGTGATGGCATTCGGCTCGCCCAGGAGGCCGGCGCCGGCCTCTGGCATATGTGGCACTTTCACGGCTCTTACGGATTCAAGCATCCCGACCCAAACTACCCGTTCGGTATCCGGACCAAGCGGGTACCTGACTGGCTGCCGGGCGAAGGACCGCCCGACGACGTAAAGGTGCCCTGGATCTTGCTGGACCGCGATGGTCAGCGCTTCATGAACGAGTATGAGCCGTACTTGCAGGATACTGGCGCGCGGCCGCTCGGCCGCTATCGGCCGGAAATCCAGGGTTTCGCAGCACTGCCGGCATGGCTTGTCGCGGACGACGATGGACGCGCTCTCTATCCGTTCGGACGACCCACCTGGCATGAAGCCGGCGTTGGCTATGAATGGAGCACCGACAACCAAGCAGAGATCGAGCTTGGCATTCTGCGGCAGGCGGAGAGTGTTGAAGCACTGGCAAAGGGGATGAACATCCCAGTTGGTCAGCTCGAAGCAAGTATCGACCGCTGGAACGCTAGCTGCGAAGCGGCTGGCGACGCCGATTTTGATCGTCCCGCGACCAGCATGATGCCAATCAGAAGACCGCCCTTTGTCTACGGCCATGTCTGGCCGATCGTCTCAAACACACAGGGCGGCCCCATGCATGATGAGGAGCAGCGCGTGCTGCACAGTTTCGGCCAACCCATCCCGGGGCTCTATGCTGCTGGTGAGTGCGGCAGCGTATTCGGTCACCTCTATATGTCCGGCGGCAATCTCGCTGAATGCTTCGTGGGCGGTGGTATCGCTGGTAGGGCTGCTGCGGCACGCGCAAAGGGAATCGCGACATGAATACCGAGTTGATCAAAGACAATTTCGGCTATTGGAACTACGAGGCCGGAAAGAGCCATCCTGACAAGGTCGCGATGATCGATCTGTTCGGGGAGTCCGAGCGGCTAGTCACCTACGCAACGCTTGAGGAGCGGCTGAACAGGTTTGCAAACTTGACTGGTGATCTCGGCCTGAAACCGGGCGACCGCATGGCCATGGTTGTCGGCAACAGATACGAGTTCGTTGAGATCATGTACGGCGCCATGCGTGCTGGGGTCGTGCCCGTTCCACTGAATACCAAGCTTGGGGCCGACGCGCTCGCCTACATCCTGAATGATGCCGGATGTCGGGCCGCCGTCGTCGACCCGGGTTGCAATAGCGATGCGGCCGACGTAGTTGAGCAGCTTGGCATCGATGCGCGATTGGCCCTCGGCGCTGACATAGATGGTTGGCAATCCTATGAGGCGTCCCTCGCAAGCGCGGCGCCCGAATTTACCCCGCCCTTGATCGGCCCAGACCATCCGTCATTCCAGCCCTACACCTCAGGGTCGACCGGCAGACCAAAGGGTGTGGTCTTGACTCATGGCGGCCAGTATTGGTGGGTACGCGCTGTCCAACGCTATTGGCCTAGCACGCCCGATCACCGTGCGCTCGCCGCCGTGCCGCTCTATCACAAGAACGCTATGGCTGGCGCGATAAAGCCCATGCTCCATATCGGCGGTTCGGTGGTTATCCTGCCGGATTTTGAACCTCGCCGGTTCCTGACCACGCTATCGAAGTATCGCTGCACACAGGCTGGTGCTGTCCCAGCTGTCTTCACATTGCTGCTGCAACAGCATGATCTGATCGAAAGCTTGGATTTTTCGGCGCTACAGGCGCTGAAACTAGGCTCGGCGCCGGTGCAGGAGGAGTTGATGGTCGCGGTGAAGGAGGCATTTGGTTGCTCCATCAGCGAAAGCTACGGCCTCACTGAGGGTGGGCCGGTGATGATTGGGTCGCCACTGGATGACCGCGAGGTGCCGTTTGGCAGTTGCGGCGTTGCCTGGCCAGAAGGGGAAGTGAAGCTCGTCAGGCAGGACGGCCAGGAAAGCCCGTCTGATGGAGAGCTTTGGGTTCGAAACCCTGGCGTAACGCCGGGCTATCACAATCTGCCCGAAGTGAATGCCAAGCGCCTGAAGGATGGTTGGCTGGCGACAGGGGACCTGTTCCATCGTGATGCTGACGGTTTTTTCTTCTTCCGCGGTCGAACCGACGACATGTTCAACAGCGGCGGTGAGAACATTTACCCCAAGGAGGTCGAGAACTTATTGATCGGCCATCCAGCCATATTCGACGCCAGCGTGGTGCCGGTACCCCATCCCATCAAGGGTCATGTGCCGGTCGCGATGGTGATGCTGGAAGAGGACGCGACGGTCGAGGAGGGTGCCTTGCGCCGCTATTGCCTGGACAACGGCCCGGCCTACGCCCATCCAAGACGCATCCAAATCGTGTCCGAGATGCCGTTGAACGGTGCCGGAAAGGTCGACCGCGTGGTTGTCGAACGGCTGCTGGTCGATGCCTTTGAGGACACGATTGACCAGAAGAGCGAGGTTTAAGGGTATGGAGGATTTCTCGCTCGACCATGTCGGCATCGTGGTGCCCGATCTCGATCATGCGTTCGGCAGCTTTCAGCGTCTTGGGTTTACGCTCACAAGCCGCAGTTCACACAAGCTGCAATCCGAACCCGACGGGCCCTTCGAGCAGATTGGGTCCGGCAATCACTGCGTCATGTTCAAGCAAGGCTATCTCGAGCTTTTAGGCATCACTGACGCCTCCAAACCCCACGACTCCGTAACCCGTCGGCTCGAGCGCTACACCGGGCTACAGTTGGTAGCGCTTGGCTGCAGCGATGCCTATGCGGTGGAGCGCGTGTGGCGGCGGGTTACCGATGGCTGTCAGCCCGTCGTTCCGCTTGGCCGCGATGTACCGCTGGTTGGCGGCGGCATAAAACATGGTGCCTTCAACAATGTCTATTTGAGCGATGAAGCCGTCCCTGAAGTTGAGCTGTTTGCCATAGAACATCTCACGCCGGAGGTCCTTTGGCAGGACGCACTGCTGCACCATCCGAACTCAGCGGTCGGTCTGCAAAGTGTCTCGATTGTCTCCGATGAAGCGGATGTGACAGCCTCACGAGTGATACGGCTGGGGCTGAACCGGACGCCAGGACCGCACGGCGATCGCTTTGTGTGTCGGGACGGTGGGTGGATAGACGTTATGTCGAGCCATGCCGCTGCGAAGGCATTCCCAGACGCCACACCCCCGACGATACCATGTGCGATTGCAAGCAGCTATTGGGTAGAAGAACTTCGGACAGCCAGAGATTTCTTGGCCGGGGAGGGCGTTGATTTCGAAGCATCGCGCGGTCGGCTGAGGGTACCTCCGGATTTTGCTGAAGGCTGCATCATCGATTTCGTCGAGCGATAGCCGATGTCATCGAAGCCCGAATTTGAAGTCACCCTTGCCCATGACGGGCCCGAACTGTCGCCACGCCAGATGGGCGAGAAGCTTGCCAGACTGACGGCAGAGGGATCGGTCGAAGCGGACTATTACAGCAATGACGGTGCCGTAGCTGACCTTGAAACGGCGATGGCCGGGCTTTTGGGCAAGGAACGGGCGGTCATGTTCCCGACCGGGACACTTGCCAATCTGATGGCACTGCGACTTTTGGCTGGACCCGATGGCGGTCGGGTTGTCGTCCATCGCCAAAGCCACCTATTCAACGATAGCGGCGAGAATCTCAGCCGGCTGGGCGGCTTCACCATGGTACCGCTAGATGACACGGGCGCAGGCTTCTCCGCTATCGCACTGACAGATGAACTTCAACGTCGTGACAACGCCCGGGTGGCCACAACGGTTGGCTGTGTCGCCATAGAGAGCCCGGTACGACGCCTTCACGGCGCCCGCTTCCCAGCTGACGATCTTGAGAATGTAATAGCGCTTGCTAAGTCAGAGCGCCTGCCTCTTTTCTACGACGGCGCCCGCATGATGATCGAAGCGGCATATACGGACCGTAGACCGTCCGACATGGCGGCGCCATTCGATCTGGTCTATGTCTCGCTCTACAAGTACTTGAGCGCTCCGTTCGGCTGCGTCATTGCTGGCGAGGCGGGACTTCTGGACGACGTTTTCCACGACCGAAGACGATTCGGTGGCGGCATATACCAATCCTGGCCTGCAGCGCTGTTGGCGCTGGACCATTTGCCGGGCCACTTGGAGAGATGGCGTGAAGCCATTGCTAGTAGCGAAGCGGTCATCGAGCAGCTGAGCAATGTCGATGGTCTGACTGTCAGGCGCGTCGAAAGCGGCACCAATATATTCATGCTTGAATGCCCGGACGGAGTTAGGGATAGCGGGCGACTGGTCGACCGGGCCGCGCAAGCCGGACTGCGCCTCCCGCCGCTGGTCAACGGCACCCTGGCGATTAAGATCAATGAAACCTGGTGCCGTTGGGACGCCGATCGCCTCGCTTCGACTCTAGCCGGGGTCATACTGGAGACCGCATCCTGACAGGCTGAATCCGGCCGGCGTCTGACCCGCCAGACGCTTATCGTCAATTCACGGACTTCTAACGATGGTTGCAGACATTGCTAATCGGCGCGCATGAGCGCGATTGGAAGCAGCCCCGTGATTGGAGTTTGCAGGATGACGAGTCACAAAGCTATCGGCGGTCATCTGGGTTGGCTGGCGGTCTCGGCGATGGCTATCGGACTGACGGTATCGACCGCATCTGCGTTCGAGGCTAGCCGCCATGCTGGGGCATGCGAAACCGGGGCCCTTACCAGCGCTCTGGGCGATACTGGCTCCGATATCTGGCTCGGTGCGCGCCAACGGGTTGGTCCTTGGACGTTCTCCAGCCATGTCCGTGTTGATTGCTATCAGGGCGCTTGCCGCATACACACAGGACGTGTGACCCACGCCGCCGGTGAGATAGCTTGGGACCACAATGATATCGCGATGGTCTTTCAGCGAATTGATGCAAGCGAATCGATCTGGTTTGCCGGATCGGAGGCGCTGCTCGCTGCGATGCCAGAGGTGACGCGCGTTGTCTATCGGATAGGTGGGGAAGACGCCGCAGACCTGGCCCAGACAGTTTCAACCAGTTGGCGAGCTCAAGACGGCAGTTACCGGCGGGTGTTTATAGACGACGGTCTTTTTGCAGGAATCCGTGTGACGGCGCGCACGAGTTTGGCCTGCTCCATTGATGGTTTGTATTGCGAGGTCGACATAACGACCCTGACCGAAGTTGCGGCAGTGCCAGGTGCAGCCTGCCCGACGGCTTTTTCTCCGAACGGTTCTTAATTCATGTGTTTTGGGGCGCAAACTGCCCGCAAGCGAAAGTAATAAACATGCATACCAACGGCGGAACGAGAATGAAGTTGGGCGGCGTGCCAACGCC
>JBCCER010000237.1:0-5923 GCA_039030175.1 Pseudomonadota bacterium | reverse complement strand
TTTTCTACGCTTGCGACCTGGCTGCGGATGGTCGCGACTTCGCGCGCATTCAGCTCTTCATTGCCCATTGCCATTTCGGTCGTGAACACCACGTCGTCGGCGTTGAACGGCTCGCCGTCGGACCAGGTGACGCCGTCACGCAATGTGATCGTGAATTCGGTCGAGTCATCGTTGGCCTCATAGCCGGTGGCCAGCCAGGGGTCGAGTTCGCCGGAGCCGTAATTCAGAATAAACAGCGGTTCCCACATGGCCTGATGGGCGCCCTGCATCCGCCGGATGCCCGTGCCATCGGTCATCCAGTTGAAATTATCCGGGTCCTGGATTGTCCGGTCGAGATCGAAAATCACCGTATCTTCGCGCGCGACGTCTTGTGCCAGCGCCGGTGCGGCGGTCAGTGCCAGCGCGATGGCGGACGCCGCCAGCAATCCTGTACGTAGTGAACTCATCATGTCCTCCCATTTTTGTTGCCCAAATCCAGTGGCTGCTCTGTGTGGTCATTGCAGATGCGGCTCATTCGAAAGGCCGCTAGTTGCCGGCTAAGTCTTGGTCATGCTCCTTATTGCCCTTAGCTCGCCATTCTTGTTGTCGTCTCGCCTCTTAGCGGGCGTAGTCCATCACCAGGACCCGCGTTTCCTGCGGAATATCCTCGGTGGCTAGGTCCACTTCGCTACCGAATGCGAAGTCGACATCCTTGTCGTGAAAATGCGCCAGGAACGCTTCGATCCAATGCGTATTGCGCGGCTTGTAAGTCAGCGTGCGGAAATGCATTGGCACGATGAGTTTCGGCCGGACCGCATGGATCATCTCCATCAGATCGGGGAACTCGATCGTCAGATAGCCGCCGGCTAGTGCCAGCAGCAGATCGGTGTCTTCGAAGAAGGCGATCTGGCGGTCGCTCAGCCTGTTGCCGACGTCACCCATATGGGCAATGCGGATGCCGTCGATTGTGAACCGGTACATGGCGTTCTGACCCGGCGCGTGCTCCGGATGGTCCTTGAACTCCATCGCCTCGATGGCCGAGATCTCCAAACCGTTGACCGCCTGCGCGCCGCCGTTTTTGGCTATGTCCAGCGCGTTGATCTTGGCCGGCGATCCCTGGATGAGGTCAGAGCGGCAATGGGCATCGTCGTCGTCCGACGAGGTGATGACCAGATCGGCGCTGTCGGTGATCGGCCCATACCCGACCCCGTCCGGCGTGTAGGGATCTGTGATGATGGAGTAACCGACCGCACTGGTGATGCTAAACGCGGCATGTCCATGCCATTTGAGCTTCAAGAGCCTCTCCCCAAAGCAGCCATTTCTGTTGTGGCCACCGCTTGTTAGTTGCCGCCGATATTCTGCGGGCCTTTGTCTTCCGTTATGTCGTCGCTCGCTGGTCGGTCGTGATGGTGCCATTTGCCCGTCGTGTCGACGCCTCGGCAGATGATCGGCTCCACACTGGCGGCCCATCGGTCATCCACGAAGTCCACCTCCGGTGGGCAATAGCGGATGGTGAGACCCGTCCTGCGTCGATCCGAACTGTTCGGCTTCGAACCGTGAACCAGCATGTCGGCATGCAGGGACACCTGACCGGCGCTTAGATTGTTCGAGACCGGCTTGCCCATAGTTTCGGCGTTTGCGGTTTCCAAATGCAGCACCGAGCCGCCTTCGACCTTGTCGATCTCGTTTTGCTTCAAATGGCCTTTGTCATGCGTGCCCGGGATGAACCGCATGGCCGAATTGGCCTCGTCCGCATCGTCAATGGCGAGCCAGACCGTGACCGTGCGCGCAGGCGACAGCTTCCAATAGGCTGCGTCCTGGTGCCAGGGAACGACCTTGGGGTCGTGCGGCAGTTTGCAGAAGAAATGCGAGGCCCAGCAGACGATGTTCGGCCCGACGAGATCCTCGACCAGGTCCAAGATGCGCGGCTCGTTGCACAGATCCCAGATGCCACGGCAGCGCGCTTGATAACAGTTGATCGAATAAGCACCCCGATCGGCGACCTGGTCGAGCAAACTGTCGAAATAGCGCCGATTGGCATCCGCCTCGTCGGCCGAGAACAAGTCGAACGGCGTCAAATAGCCTTCGCGGTTATAGAACGCGATCTGCTCGGCGCTCAGCCTTTTGGGGTTGGCGTTTGCAACGGGCTTAAAGGCCAGGTCCAGCGTTTCCGCCAGCATGGGAGGGTCCTCTTGCAATGACTGACGAAGCCTACGTTCCGCCTATTTGATAATTCCCGCCCCAAATTGACTTTTCTTTATGCTAAATTGATATCATGCATGTCCGGACCTTCCATATCGGCAACTATTTGCGCGACGGCGAACACTTCCACTTCGCCCGCAAGCACCTGGAGGCAAGGCCGCCTAGGGTGCTGCACACCCACGACTATCCTGAGTGTTTCTGGTTGGAGCGCGGGCGGGTGGTGCATTGGGTAAATGGCGAGAAATTCCCGGTGGAACCCGGCCGGCTGGTGTTCATGCGCGCCGAAGACACGCACGGATTTCAGGCCCTGGGCAGTGAGCCTTGCCGGATCGTGAACGTTATGTTCCATCCGGAGTCCGCCTTGCATCTGGTCGAGCGGTATCGAAGCGACCTTGGAGCCAAGTTTTTCTGGTCAGCCTCGCGGCTGCCAGAATCCTATGCGCTGCTGGAAACCCAACAGCAGACCCTCGACCGTCTTGCCCACGAGCTTCAGACCGGGCCGCAAAGCCTAGCTCGCATTGAGAGCTTCCTTCTGGGCGTCATGACCAGGGTTGTCGACCACAGCGAAGACGTGGCCGACCATGCGCCACCCTGGCTAATCTCCGCCTGTCAGGCTTCGCGTGACCCTGAAGTCTTTCGACAAGGCGCCGCGGGATTTGTGCGCGTAGCTGGACGTGCGCACGAGCATGTCTGCCGTACCGCGCGGCAATATCTTGGCGTCTCCCCCTCGGCCTACATCAACCGATTGCGCATGGAGCATGCGGCGCGCCTTTTGTCCGGTTCCGACGACAGCATCACCAACATTGCGCTCGATTGTGGACTTGAGAATCTCAGCCATTTCTACCGCATGTTCCGGGACCGTTTCGGCACTACCCCGCGCGCCTATCGCTTGCGCCACCACCGCGACGCGGTGCAGCCTGCGCGCTAGCCCCTGGGTCTACCGAAAAAACATACATAGCCGTCGGGGTCGGCGATTTCGAAGCCACGCAGGCCATCGTCTGTATTGGCAAGCGGTTGATGAAACGGCACGGCTCGCCCTTCGAATTCCTCAGCGAGTGCATCAGGGTCTGGTGCGAAGATGAACGCATCCCAGCGGGCCCATTCATGTCGTTGGTGATTTGGCAGTGGCGCGATGTCTGGGCCGATCGCCTTTAGCATGATCTGGGCAGAGCCCCGCGCCACGATGGCGAAGAAGGGGTCATCCTTGGGCATGAGAGCTGAGCAGGCGAACCCAAGGCAGTTGACATAGTGGTCCACTGCCCATCGGATGTTTGAGACAATCAGGAACGGGCTGCATGGGCCGATACTGCCAGCCGCACTCACCATTTCGATCAATCCAAGGGTCGATAACTGGCACCGCGCCATTCGTACCAAGCGTAGCCCGGTTGCTCGATGTCGCCGTTTTCGTCGAAAGATAGCTGTCCGACAACTGTGTCGAATGTCCCGCGCCTTAGTTCTGCTATCAAGGCTTCGGTGTCAATGGTGCCAGCGCGTTCCGCAGCCTCTGCCCAAATCTGGACGGCCGCATAGGCATACAGCTCATAGCCGGCGGCGCCAGGTTCTTGAAGGCGCAAGCGCCAAAGTATGTCGGCGGCCTCTGGGAGATTTGTGGCGTCGGGAAAGAATGTCATGAGCGTGCCGTCGCTGGCGTCGCCGGCAATCCGTCGGAAAGAGCGCGATGCCAGCGCGTCACCGGCGATCAGCTGCGTGTTCATCCCTCTATTGCTCAATTCGCGGGCGATCAGACCTACGTCCTCATCGTAGCCGCCGACATAAAGTACTTCGACATTTTGGGCGTTGAGGTCGTCTACAAGTGGTCCCGCATCAACCAACCCCTGCTCGAAGGAATCAAAGATCTCCACGGGAATTCCGCGCGCGGCCAAGGTGGTCATAGCTGCCTGGGACAGATACTGACCATAGATGCTGCCATCATGAAGAACGGCGATGGTTGCGGTTGGATACCTGTCAGCAATCAGCGTGCCAGCAATCTCGCCTTGCTGTTCGTCGCGGGCGACCACGCGGAAAACATTATCGCCGCCATTTGCGGTCAGCGCCGGGTTCGTGGAGGCCGGCGATATCTGCAGGATGCCGGTCTCTGTATAGACTTGCGATGCTGGGATTGACGCGGCGGAGCAGAAATGGCCTGCCACGAAAGTGACGCCGTCAACGGCCATTTGGTTCGCGACCGAAACAGCGGTTCGCGGGTCGCACTGGTCATCGCCGATGACCAACTCAACCTCATTGCCGAGAACGCCGCCTCTCTCATTAAGATCGCGCACGGCAAGTTCCGTTCCTTCGACCATCTGGTCACCAAAGGCTGAAAAGCGACCGCTCATTGGCCCAGCCGTTCCGATAAGGATGACACCTTCTGACGCCGTGGTGTCCCGGCTAGCTGGGCTTGTCTCTGTGCTCTGGCAAGCAGCCAATGCGATGCCGAGCCCAAGTAGGAGTGTTGCCCTCACCATTGTCATAGTCGTCGATTTTCCCTTTTTGAGTTGCCGGCGATGTCAGCCTAGGGCGGCGTCGATCGGAATTCCAGGCTGATGGGTCGGCCTCATTTCGAGGGTCGCGCCAGGGCAGGGGTATGCCCATGGAATACGACTTGACACCAGCGGGTCAATCGGGCTCTTATTACGTTCTTGTGGAGTAACTTCCACAACAATGGTGTTTTGGCGAAAGAGGGAACCGCCGGAAGGATCACGGAACGAAAGCCCGTTCGCGTCCCCAACAAGAGATGAGGAGAGGCCAATGCTACGTCTGAAAACAGTGCTTGTCGCCACCTGCGCTTTGGGCGCTCTGTTGCCGGCAACAGCCGCCATGGCACAGACCCAAGGCGGTGTGGTCGATGTTGCGATCATCGGCGAGCCGCCGACCTTGGACCCGATGATGTCCACCGCCGACGTGGTAAGCATCGTCACCCAGCATTTTTTCGAGACACTCTACACGTTCGATGAGAATTGGCGCGTCGTGCCGCTGCTGGCCGCAGACATGCCGACCATCAGTGATGATGGCCTGACCTATACGATCGCGCTGCGCGACGGCATCACGTTCCATGACGGTTCGGCTATGGATGCCAACGACGTGGTTGCCTCGCTGAACCGCTGGCAGGAAGTCGCCACGCGCGGGCGCGGAGTGGCCGACCAGATCGCTTCGGTCGAGGCTTCCGACGACCATACGGTCGTGATTACCCTGACCGAATCCTACGCGCCGTTGCTGTCGCTGCTAGCCTTCTCGAACTCGGCCGCTGCGGTCATGCCGGAAGAGGTGCTGGGCGGCGAGGAAGTGTCCGACATCATCGGCACCGGCCCTTACCGGCTGGAAGAGCATCGCCCTGACCAATACATCCAGGTCGTCCGCTTTGACGATTACGTGTCGCGTGACGAGCCGTCGAGCGCGGGTTCGGGACGTCGCGAGCAGTATCTGGACGAAATTCGTTTCGTTCCGGTGCCGGACTCCAGCACACGGGTCGAGGGCATTGTTGCAGGTCAGTATCATTATGCCGATGGGTTGCCGACCGAATCCTACGAGCGGTTGGGCGACAGCGATGGTGTAGAGCCGATCCTGCTGGCACCATTTGGCTGGCCGATCTTTGCCTTCAATCTGAAGGATGGGCTGAACGCAGACCAAACCGTTCGCCAGGCAGTTCAGGCAGCCTTGGCGCCGGAAGACATGCTGTTGGCCGCCTTCGGTGACGACAACTTCTTCGTCGTCGACGCCGCCTTGTTCCCGGAATCCTATGTCT
>JBCCER010000236.1:0-6031 GCA_039030175.1 Pseudomonadota bacterium | reverse complement strand
GAGTTCGGTGCGACCTGTGAGATAGTCGAAGGGGCGGACCTGCTCGAAGCAAACTATCCGATGATCCATACGGTGGGTCGCGCGTCGGCCAGTGCGCCGCGCTTGATAGATTTGCGTTGGGGGGACGAGTCGGCCAAGAAGATCACCCTGATTGGTAAGGGTGTTTGCTTTGACAGTGGCGGTCTCGACCTGAAATCGGCCGCCAACATGTTGCTCATGAAAAAGGATATGGGCGGCGCTGCCCATGTCTTGGGGCTTGCGCGCCTGATCATGGCAACCGGGCTGAATCTGCGCTTGCGTGTCCTCGTCCCGGCGGTCGAAAATGCCGTTTCAGGCAACGCGTTTCGACCGTCTGATGTTCTAGCGAGCCGTAAGGGGCTAACGGTTGAAATCGGCAACACGGACGCGGAGGGCAGGCTTGTGCTGGCCGATGCGCTGACCGAGGCATCGTCGGAGAAGCCGGATCTCATCATTGATTTTGCGACCTTGACCGGTGCGGCGCGTGTTGCGCTGGGCACCGACGTTCCCGCCCTCTTCGTCAATGACGACAATGTCGCGGCCGATTTTGCCGCCGCTGCGGAGGCGGTGAACGATCCCGTGTGGCGGATGCCGCTTTGGGCACCCTATAAGGCGATGCTGAAGAGCGATGTGGCCGATATCAACAACACCGGCAGCGCGCCCTTCGGTGGGGCGATCACTGCCGCCCTGTTCCTGCAGCGCTTTGTCGACGAGGATCTCAACTGGGCGCATCTCGACATCATGGCTTGGAACCGGATGAGCACACCGGGCCGGCCGAAGGGTGGCGAAGCCATGGGGATGCGGGCTGCCTATCAATTGATCGCCCAGCGAGTGGCGCGGTAGTCGCGACGCCAGACCGTGTCGACACACCTGACTGCCCGGCGCGGGATTATACCGGTTCGTCGGAGTCCGGAAGACCGCGCGGAGATGGTGACCGAGCTTCTCTTCGGCGAAGGCTTTGCCGTCGATCGCGCCGAGGATGAATGGCTGTACGGCTCATGTGTTCATGATGGCTATCCGGGCTGGTGTCGGGCCGACGGGTTAGTCGGAGCCTCCCCGCCGAGCCATCGAGTCTCGGCGCTGCGTACGTTTCTGTTTCCGGAGCCGGATTTCAAACGGCCGCCCTTGCGTGCGCTCAGCCTGGGTGCGCGTTTAAACGTCCTGACGGAACGGTCGGGATATTGCGAAATCGACGGTGGCGGATGGGTCGCCTCCGTCGCCGTGGCAGATCTGCGGGAACTTGCCGACGATTGGGCCGGGACGGCGTCGCGATATGTCGGCGTTCCGTATCTGTGGGGCGGTCGATCGAGCCTCGGCCTGGACTGCTCCGGATTGGTTCAAGTTTCTCTTTCGGCCGCCGGAATCTCGGTGCCCAGGGATAGCGGCGATCAATCGGAAGCGGTAGGCCGCCCTCTGGGATCGTCAGAAGCGCTAAGGCGAGGCGATCTCGCTTTCTTTCCGGGCCACGTCGCCATCATGGTCGACGAGAGGTACTGTGTGAATGCCAGCAGCGATCCGATGGCGGTTGTGATCGAACCGCTGTCCGACCTCTCGGAACGAATGCAACGCCGGGAGGGGCGTGGTCTCGTCGTTGCACGGCGGATCGACTAGTAACCGCGCTCAAAATCGACCAGGTTGGGCACCGGTTTACCGGCTTCGCACAATGCGATCGCGTCGACGATCGATTGGGTTGCGGTACGCGGCGATGTCAGGCTGGCATCGTGCGGCGTGATTACCAGTTCAGGCCGATCCCAAAAGGGATGGTCGTTCGGCAGCGGTTCGTCGTGAAAAACATCAAGACTGGCGCCCGAAAGCTGGCCACTGTCTAACGCGGCCAGCAGGTCTTCCTCGACCAGATGCCGCCCCCTGGCCGCGTTGATAAGGCAGGCACCTTTTGGCATTTGCGCGAAGAGGTCACGATTTAGGATCCCAACAGTCTCGTTCGTCAGGGGCAGTAGACAGACAAGGATTTCAGATTGAGCGGCGACCTGGACCAGGCCGGCCTCGCCGTGAAAGCACTCGACATCGGGAACCTGCTTTTCATTGCGGCTCCATCCCAGAACACGAAACCGTAAACCGGCCAGCTTGATCGCCGCATCTTGTCCAAGCACGCCGAGGCCGAGAATGCCGACAGTTCGCTCGCGGGCCACTTTCCGATGGCGCGGTTTCCAGCGCTTTGCCTGCTGGTCGCGCCAATAGAGAACGGCCTGGCGATGCCAGCTAAGCACCTGCCAGACCACATAGTCGGTCATCCCTTCGGTCAGCCCCCATTCGACCATTCGAACCAGTGGAATGTCCCGGGGATAGGTCGGATCGTCGACCAACCCATCGACCCCCGCGCCAATCGAAAAAATCAGTTTGAGATTGGGCAGGCTGGCAAGCAGTCCGGACGGCGGGCGCCAGGCCAGCGCGTAGTCGATAAGCGCCGGATCGCCGATCTGGGGATACACCATCGTGGTGATGTCAGGGCGCGCTTGCTGCAACGCCTTCTGCCACGCGCTCGCGCTGTCGCTATTCGATACGAACAAGAATCTCATGAACCGGTCCGGCGTTTCGATGTCTAGGATCGCCGGAAGATTAACTCGTAGAGTGGGGCTAAGTCAGGTTTCGAAGGCAGGCGGGCGCGCGGGTCTGATGTGCATGAACGGTCGTCGCCAAGGGGCTAGGAGGCGAGTGCCATCGACGATTCGTTGCGCAGCTGATCGGTCCGTCGATTGGCGCGGGCGGTAAATGCCCGATAGGCCAACCGGCCGACTGGCCCTAGCCGATGGCGCGGCTGGCCAAACGTGTTGAAGGTATTGAGATCCGGGTAAGGCGTCGGCGGTCTATTGCTGACCTCTACGGTGTCGGCGTCGGTAATCCATTGGACGAACGCGTCCGATCGCCCATCCCATCGGTCGGTCCCCTCTCGATGGACGCCATAGCCCATGACTGCGTTTTCGTTGATGAGGCGCGAGCGCACGGACGCCAACAACGGCGCATCGACGATATAGCTGTCGGTACGAACCCATTTGCCATCGATCCAGGCTTCAGTTAGCGCATGATCGATCCAAGGGAATGGCAGGGACACGATGCCCTTTAGGATCTCACTGGAGATATCGGTCATCGCGATGCGTGACGGAATGCCGGCGGCCCGCAGCAACGCCACCAGCAAGACCGCTTTCGTCTTAGAAAAACCGATGCCCCGGCGGAGCGTTTTGGACGCCGGTTCGCGGTCGTAGGCCGGGGTCCAGCCATAGCGGATCTGGTCACGCACAAAAGCGTGTAGGGACACTGCCTGGTCGGCGCGATCGTTTAGTCCGGCAATCAGTTTGGCTACGGTCTCAGCGATTGCTGGATGTTCGCAGTCAACCTGGGCCGTTGCCGTAAGGCAGGTTGAATCCGGTGGCAACGCGTTTTGGGGAACGTCTTCGGTGGCTGCTTGTGTGGCGTATCCCATTGTCCTGCAGGTCCCTAGGGTTAAGCCAGATTGTTTCAGTATACGCGGTGGCGCACGGGTCAGATTGCGATTTTTGCGCGCAGCTTCAGTCAATTTGCAAGCAACGCGCAACTATGGCCGAATGTGAAGACGGTAATCACACGTGGGCGGCGCCATGGCAAAACGACCGGACGATTTGATCTACGCCGTTGACGAGCGCCCACCCTTTATGACTTTGCTGGCCTTAGGGCTGCAGCACGCGGCGCTCTTGTCGATTTATCTGGTCATGATCGTCATCGTATTCCGGGCCGCCAACGCCTCGCATGCGGCGACCATCAGCGCAGTCAGTTTGGGGATGGTTGCAATCGCAATTGCCTCCGTACTGCAGGCGCTGCGCAAGGGACCCATTGGATCCGGTTACTTGGCGCCGCCCGTCTTCTCGGCCATCTATCTCGGCCCCTCGGTCATGGCGGCGGAGAGTGGGGGATTGGCAGCGGTATTTGGGCTGACCATATTCGCCGGCGCTCTCGAAATGCTGATCGCCAGCTATCTGCACCGGTTACGGGTGATTTTTCCGCCGGCATTGAGCGGCTTTATCGTCGTGATCGTAGGCATTCAGCTAGGCTTGGTGGCGATCGACCATGTGCTTGGCATCGACCGGTTTGGCGAGGCCGGTTATCGCAGCCATCTCATCGTCGCCGGGTTGACCCTGGCCTGCATCTTCGGGCTCGCGGTCTGGGCCGGCGGCATGGCGCGCCTGATGTGTTCGATGATCGGGATTGTGGTCGGTTTTCTGGTTGCGATTGCCCTGGGTCACATTGAGCCGGATCGGTGGCAGTCGCTTTCCGAGGTCGCGTTCGTGGCGTTGCCGGGTTTTGAGCACATCGATTATGGATTTGAAACCTCATTGGTCCCGGCATTCTTGGTTGCGGGGATCGCCGCTGCTTTGCGCGCTGTCGGCGTTGTGACAACCTGCCAAAAGATCAACGATGCCGACTGGAAACGTCCTGACATCAAGACCATCAAGGGCGGGGTCTATGCTGACGGCATTGGCTGCATGCTGGGCGGTCTTCTGGGCGTGACGGGCATGAATACCGGGCCGAGCCTGGTGGGCGTTTCCAAGGCCTCCGGTGCGACCAGCCGGGTGATCGCCTTTGCTGCCGCTGGCATTTTGATCCTGTTTGCCCTCAGCCCGAAAATTGGGGCGTTGTTCATCATTCTTCCAGAGGCCGTCGTTGGTGCGGCTTTACTGTTCACGGCTTCCTTCATGATCGCCGGCGGCGTTCAGATCATGGTCGCCCGGAACATCGATACGAGGATGACCTTTGTGATCGGTGTGCCGATGGTCTTAGGGCTGGGGCGCGAAGTTTATCACGACTATTTCCGGCAGCTGCCACGGTTGCTGCAACCGTTAACGAATACAATGCTGTCGTTGGCCGTGGTATCCGCGCTCGCGCTTCATCTGCTGTTCCGTCTTGGCAGCAAGCGGATCGCAAAGCTCGACTTCAAGGACGTTGACGACCCAGAAGGCGACCTGTCGGACCTATTGCGGCGGCGCGGCAGCGGCTGGGGCGTCGATGACGAGGTGATCGAGCGCGCCGTGTCGACTTCCGACCAGGTGCTCGAACACATTCATCGCGCGCATCTGGTGGCCGGCAATCTGCGCGCGCAGATAAGCTACGACGACTACACTCTCGTGGTCGCTATCGAGTATTCCGGCACGCTGTTGTCGCTCCCGAACGTTGGCGTCAGACGAGGGGCCTTCTTGGAAGAAGAGGCCTTCTCGTACGGTCTTGCCGACTTTCTGACCAATGTCTATCCGGATCGGATGGAGGCATCGGCCCGGGGGCTGGAGGTATCGATCAAGCTCTATTTCTCGACTTGACGAACGTCAGGTGCAGCCGGAGCTATTTGGAGGTTGCTGTGTAAACGCCATCCCAATCGTCGCCGGGCGGATTTTCCTGCAGATCGTCGATGCGCCCTGCATAGAGGTCGCAAATGCCGGCGACCCAGCCATCGTCCAACTCACGGCACTTTGCCAAGCAATTCCGCGCTTCCGCCCAATCCTGTCGTCGGTAGGCGTCGAGCAGCAGATCGGTCTGCTGCTTCAGATCAGAAAAGCGACTTGAGCTTGCCAAGCTGTCATCCCCGACCAGCGCAAAGATGCGCGCTGGCGCCGTTCGGCCCTTAACGCGGATTTGGTCGATCTCGACGAAGGCGAGTGACTTGGCTTCTTCGCGCGTTGACTCGCCGACCACGATATCGGTGGCGTAGGTCTTGGTCTGGCCTTCCAGGCGCGAGGCTAGATTCACCGCATCCCCTAGCACGGAATAATCGAAACGCTGGTCCGATCCCAAATTGCCGACAACGCACTCGCCGCTATTGAGACCGATGCCGATATTGATCGCCCTTGGTTCCCGACCTTCCGCCTCGGCTGCGCGCCGCCATTCGTCGTTGAGCAGTGCCAGCCGGTCGCGCATGGCCAGCGCCGCGCGGCATGCATTTTCTGCATGCTGTGCATCGTCCAGTGGCGCGTTCCAGAACGCCATGATCGCGTCGCCCATATATTTGTCGATCGTGCCGTCATGCTCCAAG
>JBCCER010000235.1:0-6163 GCA_039030175.1 Pseudomonadota bacterium | reverse complement strand
GAGAAGATATCGAACCGCCCGACGCGCCGATCTCCGGCGCTGACCCCTTCCTCGCCATCGTCCAGATACTCAATGTGGTTGAGCTCCAGCGTAACCTGAAAGTTTCCGCAGGTTGCCGGTGATTGTGCGTTTGCCGCGCCGCTAAACAGCAACATGGCGGCAACGGCCGATGCGAGGTAATTGGGCAAGGTCATGCGGGTGATCCTTACTGAGGCGTTGTTGGGCGTATCGAATCTCACTTCGCAGGCGCGATCATGGGCATGAACGGCGACGCCGGGTCGCGCCCGAAACCGAGCGAGCCGATCACTGTCACCACAGTCTTATCGCTGACTTCGATACAGGCGTTGACTTCATAGTCGACATGCGGCTTGGCAAACAAGTCCTTGTCTGCATTGTCCACGAACAATCGAAGAAAGAGCGCCGGCGTTTTGGCAAGTATGGCTGGCCTGGGAGCGAGCGACTGCGCTCCATACGGGTGATCAGTTAGAGTGCATTGATATCGCCCACGATATCGTACTCGACATCGACATCTTGTATCTTAGCCGGAAGTCTGGATGCAGTCGCGTCGTTCGCGACTAGCACATTTAGCGCCAGCCCTGAGCCCTTCTTGCTCAACGCAATGCCGATGCCCAGAACACCCTCAACTCCCGCCAACTGTTGTTCAAGTAACTCCTGGCACCTTTTGATATCTTCAATCAGGGGGCCGGGCCCCCCGGCGCCTTTGCTGGCCATCACAACGCAATTTCGACCTCAAGCTCGTTGAGAACGGTATCAATCGGGTTGGCCCAAGTTAAACCCATATTGTCGAATCCGCCAGCGTCAGACCCGGCAAATAGCAGACCAACCGGTTCGGAGGCCGCATTGACAATGAGCGACCCGCTGTCGCCGCCTCGGCTGTAGGGAACGCGGCTAAGACTTTCGATTTGAATCTGTCCATCGAACCTGGCGATCGCACCACGACCCATATTGACACCGAGATTGTTAACGTTGATCGCATTCACGCGGCCTTGCGTGTACCCGGTGGTTCTGCCGACCTTCAACACATAGTCGCCTGGCAAGACGTCAGCCGGCTGACCGGTTGATGTACGTCCGACATTGTTTCCTGCGCTGTCAAACCGGTTATCGCCATCGCGATTTGGTACGCCATCTTCGAGCTTGGCCCAGGCGCAATCGACGGAGTTCGGCAGACCGCCAAACTGAATTGGCACGAACCGATCCAGCGTTGCGACCCTGTCGTTCGACGAGCCCCCGTCGTTTCGCGCCGGATGCCAGATTGCGTCGCCTGGCCCGCCGCGATTGACATGAGCCAAAATGTGATTGTTCGACAAGATGCCGGGGTCGCCTGTCCCCCGGTCGTTGGCAAAGCAGCCAACCGTGCCGGCTGTGACCCGAAAATGGCCGATGCTTGATCCCATGCGCATGGGATTGTTTGCCCTGCGATGCCACGTGCTTCGCGCACGGGCCTGACCACCAAAAACGAACTGAACCTCTTCAGATGCTCTGTCGTTGATTTCACGTAGCATGTCGCTGTTCTTCAGTTTTCGGTCCTGATAGATCACGACAAGGTCGAAGGAATCGGTTGGCCCTGGCACAGCCTTGGCCCCTATGCCCAATGCAATATCGTCCGATTCGTGTTTTTCCATCCGTCCGGCGCCCGGCGAGGTCGACAAGATCGCTCCGGCAGGCGCCGGCGGGTCGATCGCATCCCCCATTGCCGCAACGACGGCACCGCTGGATAGGTTGTCAAGAACCCTCTTGGAGACAAAGGTGGGCATAGAAAAGCTTGCGCCGAATGCCATTGCCTGACCCGGCTGCTCATCGAAGTCGAAGACCTCCTGCATGATTTCTGCCTGAAGATTTGCAGCATTGTCCAAATTCATGGGGCTCCTCCAATCTCTGGCTATTTTGTGGCGATAGGGCAGATGTATTGACTCTAGCCGGCATCTCCCTCGTAAAAGAGGGGGACGAGAATGGTCCACGCGACCAGTGCCAGGGTCGACAAAAACTCCCGTGCCTCTTCGATCGTTTGGCAACTGTCAGTTGCTCCAAGCGCCACGAGATACGTGCAGACGCCGAAATGTCCGTCCAGTACATAGACCCAGATCACAAACGAAATTCCGGCAACAAAAACGGCAACCCGCTGCGGACCAGGCGCATCCTGCGAGGTTGCATGCCACCTCAGCCCAACGACCACCGCAAGCAGTACCCAGGACAACAGAACGACAGCCCAATGGCCGACTGGCTCAGCAAGCGGTTCAAGCAGCGGATAGGCTGCAATGGCCTCAACCGGAACCAACTTGACCAGTCGATCCAGATAGGTGTCGACAGTTGCCGTTTGGCCGTCCGCTTGTGCCTGTGCGGCTACCTGTTGCGACTGGTTTGCTGCTGGGCCTCTAATTCTGAGCGACATGTAATCTCAACCGTGTCAAAAATACAACTTTATCACTCCGTGAACTTCCAGTCAATAATTAGTGCCATACAAAGATGTTTTTGTACTATTTAAGGGAGAAATATCCTAGGTCTTCCTCCGCCAACTTACAATTGGCTTGGACGACCGCTTGACACGCTCGCTCTCACCGGAAAGATTTGTCCGGACAAATTTGGAGGGCTGGACTGATGACGCGGATCGTAGCGCTGTTCAATTTGAAGTCGGATGCCGATCGCGACGCGTATGAGGCCTGGGCGCGGTCGACCGATTTGCCGACTGTTCGTGCGCTGCCATCGGTCGACGGGTTCTCGGTCCATCCGACCCTGTCTCTGCTGGGCTCGGACGATCCGCCGCCCTATCAATATGTCGAGATTATCGATGTGGCCGACATGGAGCGGTTCGGTCAGGATATCGCCAGCGAGACCATGCAGCGCGTGGCGGGTGAATTTCAGGCCTTTGCCGACAACCCGATCTTTATGCTGACCGGATCGCTGGACTAAGGGGTAAGGAGAATGGGGCGGTTGGACGGAAAGGTTGCGCTGATCACCGGCGCCGGGCGGCCCGAGGGCTTGGGTCAAGGCATGGCGAGGCGCTTAGCCGATGTGGGTGTGCGCATCGTGCTGCATGATCGCGGCCGGGTCGATGGCGAGATTGCCCCGTCGCACGGTGTCGGCACGCACGATGATCTGGCGGGCACCGCCGATGTGCTTCGGGCGGAAGGCGTTGAGGTTGCGACCGTTACAGCAGACCTTCTCGATCCCGCAGAAACGGAGGCGATGGTGGCCGAAGCCGCTGCCGCATTCGGCCGCCTGGACATTTTGGTAAACAATGCAGGCATTGGTTACCTCTTCGGTCCGATGGTCAAAATGCCTGTTGAGCAGTGGGACGCGGTGCTGGGCGTCAATCTGCGCGCGGCGTTCTTGTGCTCGAAGGCTGCTGCCACGCGCATGATCGCGCAGGGCGAGGGCGGCAGGATCATCAACATCGCCTCGCAGGCCGGCAAGTCGGGCTTTGCATTCGCAACCGCCTACACCGCGTCCAAGCACGGGCTGATTGGGCTCACCCGGGCGGCGGCGCTGGAATTGGCGGAGCACAAGATCACGGTCAACGCCATTTGCCCCAACCATGTCACCACCGGCCTTGGCGCCTGGCAGAACCAGTTCATGTCCAATGCCCGCGGCCAAAGCTTAGATGAGTATATGGCGGCAATGCGCAACCGTATTCCACTCGGGCGACCCGGCCTGGTCGAGGACACGGCCAACGTCTGCGCATTCCTTTGCTCGGACGAGGCGGCTTATGTGACGGCCGAAGCGATCAACGTGTCCGGTGGCGAGGAATATCACTGATGGCGGCTGCCTTTTCCTGGCCTGGCGGCGCGCGCCTGGCCATGTCGTTCGTCATCAATGTCGAAGAAGGCTCCGAGATGACGCTGGCGGACGGCGACAAACGGCCGGAGCCAGTGGACGAGCTGGGCGTCGAACTGAAGCTGCCGATCCGTAATTACGGCAACGAAAGCAACTATCGATACGGCATTCGCGCTGGCGCTAAGCGGGTGTTCGGCCTGTTTCAGCAGGCAGGTATTCCAACAACCGTGACAGCGGCTGCTTTGGCGCTGGAAAGGGCGCCGGAGGTCGCGGCCATGATCCGCGAAGGTGGCCATGAGACCTGCAGCCACGGCTGGCGCTGGGTGCATCAATTCTCGTTCGACGAAGCGCGCGAGCGGGAATTCATTGCAAAGGCGGTCAGCGGCATCGAAGCAACCACGGGCACCCGGCCCTTTGGCTGGCTGTCCCGCTATCTGCACACTGAACGAACACGTGGCCTGCTGGCCGAGGCCGGGTTCGTCTATCACATGGACGACTATTCCGACGACGCGCCCTATTGGGACATCGTAGAGACCGATAGCGGCAAGGTACCGATGGTGATCGTGCCTTACGCGCTCGACACTAACGACATGAAGTTCTGGCTCGCGCCCGGCTTCACTCCGCAGCAATGGCTGGACTATGCGATTGCGACGTTTGATCAGCTCTATGACGAGGGCGCTTCCGAGCCGAAGATGATGTCGCTGGGCCTGCATCTGCGCATCATTGGCCGCCCGGGAAGGATTGGCGCGCTGGCCCGGTTCATCGAGTATGTTCAGTCAAAGCCCGACATCTGGTGTGCCACGCGCTTGGCAATTGCCGAGCATTTCAAGGCAACGGTACCGGCGCCTTCATGACCGGAACAAATCCAATCGACCGCGTAGTCGATCACATTGCGTCGGCGACATTCGAGACGCTGCCCGAGGAGGTCGTCTCGAAGGCGAAGACTTTCCTGCTCGACAGTCTTGGTGTCGGCATCGCCGGCAGCGCAGGGGCGGGTATTGACGCGCTGAAGACGACGGCAGCCCAATGGGGTGATGGCGACGAGGCAACCGCCTGGGTCACAGGCGAACGCTTGCCTGCGATGCAGGCCGCGATCATCAACGCCTATCAGATCCACTGTCTAGAGTTCGACTGTGTGCATGAGGGTGCCGTGGTGCATCCCATGGCGACCATGCTCTCAGCCGTCCTGGCTTGGGCGGAACGGTCGTCCAAACGCGGGCAGCCGGTTTCGGGTGCTGATCTGATAACCGCACTTGCCGTTGGCGTGGACGTAGCCGCCGCGCTGGGCATGGCATCGAACGCCCCCATCCGGTTTTTCCGCCCGGCGACTGCCGGAGGTTTTGGTGCGACGGCGGCGATCGGCAAGCTGGCCGGGTTCGGCAAAGAGCAACTGAAGGACGCGCTGGGCGCCATGTATGGCCAGACCAGCGGCACCATGCAGCCTCATGCGGAGGGGTCCATGCTGCTGGGCCTGCAAATCGGCTTCAATGCAAGGGGGGCGATTGCCGCGTGCGATCTGGCCGCCGCCGGCATTCGCGGCCCCCACGACATTCTGACGGGCCGCTACGGCTATCTGAACTTGTTCGAGATGGGCAACTTTGATCTGGATCCGGTCCTCGACCTACTAGGCACCGAATGGCAGATCGCTCGCCTTTCCCACAAGCCGTTCCCCAGCGGTCGCTTGACGCATGGCGCCGTCGACGGGCTGGGTCGGCTGATGAGCGAACATGGCTTTACCGCCGATGACATCGCTTCCATCCGATGCGAAGTGCCATCGCTGGTCGCCAATCTGGTCGGGCGACCGGATGTGCCGGAGCCTGGCGCGAACTATGCCAAGCTCTGTTTGCCGTTTGTTGTCGGCGTTTTTTTGGCGCGCGGCCGGGTCGATTTGCCCGATTTTGCCTCGCCCACGGCCCTCGCCGACCCGCAGGTTCATGCGTATGCGGCACGGGTCGATGTCGAGGATGACGGCAATCCAGATCCGAACGCACTCGACCCGCAGCGGGTCCGGGTGCGTTTGAAGAACGGATCGGACGTCGACATCTCACTGCCCTACGTATACGGCCACCCGGACGCTCCTCTCAATCATGGCGCAAATGTCGAGAAATTCCGCCGATGCTGCAGTTACGGGGTGAGTCCGCTACCCGTTGAGCACATCGAAGCACTGATAAAGACAGTCGATTCCGTCGAGTCTGAAGCTGACATCGCGAAGCTGGCAAGACTGACACTCGTTGATGGTTGACTAAGGGTTGGTTGATCGGATCTACAACTGCGCGGCTGCCTAAGAACCAAAGGACTGGCATGAGCAATTGGATCGACGCATGTGCCGTAGACGACATCGAGCGCGAGGACGTTATTCGGTTCGATCACG
>JBCCER010000234.1:0-6300 GCA_039030175.1 Pseudomonadota bacterium | reverse complement strand
GATGCTGGATGACTACCTCCAATGCATGGCCGATTCGGTTCAGGAATGCGGCGGACAGGTCCTGAAGTATCTCGGCGATGGGTTACTGGCGACCTTCCCCTGCCCGGAAGAAAACCCATCCGCAGGGTGCGATGCGGCCATCGAGGCGGCCCGCACCATGCAGGATCGAACCGACGTCCTCAATCGGACTCGTACGGCGGCTGGGCATCCGACCATGCCGCTGGATGTCGCGTTGCATCGCGGCGAGGTGCATTATGGCAATGTCGGATCCGACCGCCGTATGGAATTCACCGTGATTGGCCCGGCCGTCAACGAGGCCGCGCGAATCGAATCCATGTGTGAGCCGCTCGGCCATGCGATCGTGGCCTCGAAAAGTTTCGCTGGCGCTTCGGACGCGCCCGACCAGTTCATTCCGCTGGGCAGGCACGAGCTGCGCGGCGTGCGTGAGCACAAAGAACTATTCGCGCTGCGTCCAGGGGTGGCGGGACCCGATCGCTCGACTTGAGGCCATTCCGCGATAGCGTTAACCTGGCGCCATCGCCTGTCGAGGGGGCGACCGGTCCGCGGAAAGGGACGATCCCGCCTCGATAGATGTGCGTGATCTTCGATCTCTCTTTTCCTGCCCGACGATGCGGACACCGGGCGCAAAAGGAAGAGATGATCCGATGGCAAGATCTCTGCCCCGATCACCCAATTTTGAGCACCTCAAGAAGCAAGCAAAGGCACGTGCGAGAGAAGCCGGGTTGAAGCTGAGCGAGGCTCAGTTCGACCTTGCCCGCGAGTACGGCTTTGCCAGTTGGCCCAAATTGAAGCACGAGGTGTTGGCCAGGCAAGCCTTCACAACCGATGATTTCCTGCGTGCAGCGACCGGCCGGCGCCTAGACCAAGCCAAGGCAATGCTGAGGCAAAAACCGAAACTGTCGACGGTTACCTTGCAGACAGCAGCGGTTCTCGGTGACGTCGGTGAAATCGAGAGGCGTCTTGAGCACGATCCAACGTCGGTCGGCCGCTCCGACGGCCCTTTGAATTGGCCACCGCTGATGTATCTGTGTTGGTCTGTCTTCTTGAAGGGCGATCAGACGGGCGACTTTCAGGGCGCAGCACGGCTGTTGCTCTCAAAGGGGGCCGATCCTAACGTCTATTGTCCGGAACGCAGCAATCTTCCGAACACCCGTTGGTCTGCCCTGTATGGTGCGGCGGGAGAAGCAGGGCAGGCAGGTGTCACCCGGCTTCTGCTGGCGGCAGGCGCCGACCCGGACGACAATGAGTCGCTTTATCATGCCGCAGAGCAAGCGGACACCGCCTGCCTGCGCCTGCTTCTAGAGGCCGGTGCCACGATCAAGAGCACGAATGCGTTCTTCCGTAAGCTGGACTACGACGATCCGGACGGGGTGGGCCTGTTTTTGGATCATGGTGCCGATCCCAATGACCCGATCTGGCGCGCCGAGGGACCTCAGCCTGGCACCAACGCCCTATTCCATGCCATCCGACGCGGACGGTCGGCGGAAATCGTGACTTTGCTGTTGGATCGCGGTGTCGATCTGGAAGCGAGAGATCAGGATGGGTTAACGGCCTATGCCCAGGCACGCCGGTCTGGCGCGGACACGGTGGCCGAAGCAATTGCCGATCGTGGAGCTACCACCTCCTTGTCGCCGGTTGACCGATTGATCGCGGCCTGTGCCGCTGGCGATGCCGACACTGTTCGAAGATTGTTGGCTCAAGACCCGGCGGTCGCCGACAGCCTTTCGCCGACGGAAAAGCGGATACTCGTTGACGCCGCGTTTCGCGGTGAGGCGACCACCGTCAGCCTTCTGCTCGATGCCGGATTTGACATCGAAACACGCGGCGATGGGGACGGCACGGCCCTTCATCATGCGGGCAATCAAGGTCAGGCAGAGACGGTTGCGCTGCTCATCGATCGCGGCGCCGATATAGAGGCAATCAGCACCATGACGGATTCAACGCCGCTTGGTTGGACGCTTTACGGTGCGCGCTACGAACCCAATCCGGGCGGAGATTTCGACGCGGTCGTGCGATTGCTGCTGGATGCGGGCGCGCGGATTGAGCCCTACATGCACGAGATGGCGACCGACGCGCTTTGGGATCTACTGCAGGCGCGCGAATAGGGGTCATTACTCTCTGCCGCTGGTACTAGAGCGCGGCGATCATCTCCGGCACGTCGGCGATCGACTCGGCCTTAAGGATCGGGGGCAGGTCGGCATTGTCGCCGGCCTGCTCCACCGTCCAGGTGATGACGTAGGGCACGTGAATGGCGTGAGAGCCCATCGCCAGCACCGGCAAAATGTCCGAGCGTATGGAGTTTCCGACCATAACGAACGCGTTTGGGTCGATGCCATGCCGATCGAGAATGTCGCGATAAGTGGTCTCGTCCTTCTCCGAGACGATCTCGACCGCATCGAATTGATCGGCAAGACCGGATCGCGCGATCTTGGATTCCTGATGGAACAGGTCGCCCTTTGTGATCACCATCAAGCGGTGGCCGCGCCGTTTTAGGCCTTCGACCACCTCGTCCACGCCGTCGATCGGCTCAACGGGGCTGGACAGCATGGCTTTGCCCATGTCGATCAATTCTTGGATTTCGCTGGCGGTCACCGTGCTGTTCGAAACCTCGATCGCGGTTTCGATCATCGACAGCACGAAACCCTTCACGCCGTAGCCGAACAGGGCGAGATTGGCCCGTTCTCGCGCCAGCAGGGTGCGATCGATGGTCTCGGCGGAGACATGGGCCGCTAGGATCTCGCGCAATCGAGCCTGGGTTCCGGCGAACTGAGTCTCGCTGTGCCACAGCGTGTCGTCGCCATCGAAGGCGATCGTCGGTAACGTCATCGCTTGTCAGTGCCGATAGCGGCCGCCGTGCTAGGCAGGAACGGTGACCTTGAACGGGGCCTCGGTCTTGGCCTCGACCTCATCGACCGTAACGCCGTCGGCCAACTCGACCAGCGTCAGGGCATCGGCGTGGCCGCGCTCTAGCGAAAAGACGCCAAGATCGCTGACCAGCATGTCAACAACGCCGGTTCCAGTCAGCGGTAGATCGCACGAGTTCAGCAGTTTGGGCGAGCCGTCCTTGGCGCAATGATCCATGATCACCACCACCTTTTTGACGCCGGCGACCAAATCCATCGCGCCGCCCATGCCCTTGACCATCTTGCCCGGGATCATCCAGTTGGCGAGGTCCCCGTTAGCCGCGACCTGCATGGCGCCAAGGATCGACAGGTCGATATGGCCGCCTCGGATCATGGCGAAACTGTCAGCCGATGAGAAATAGCTGGAATGTTCCAGCTCGGTGATCGTTTGCTTACCGGCATTGATCAGGTCGGGGTCGATCTCGTCCTCATACGGAAAAGGCCCCATGCCCAGCATGCCGTTCTCGCTTTGCAAGGTGACCGTCATGCCCTCGGAGATGAAGTTGGCCACCAGGGTCGGAATGCCAATGCCGAGATTGACGTAGAACCCATCGTGAAGCTCTTTGGCCGCCCGTGCGGCCATTTGATCGCGCGTCCATGCCATGGCGCTGTCCTCTTACCTTAAGTCTGTTTCAAACGGTCTGGCGCTGACGCACCGTGCGTTGCTCGATCCGTTTTTCGTACTCGCTGCCCTCGATCAGGCGTTGGATGAAGATGCCTGGCGTGTGAACGTCGTTGGCGTCCAACTCTGTGGCCGGCACAATCTCCTCGACCTCGGCCACGGTCACTTTGCCGGCAGTTGCCATCATCGGATTGAAGTTTCGTGCGGTCTTGCGATAGAGCAGGTTACCGTGCGGGTCGGCCTTCCAACCTTTGATGATGGCAAGGTCCGCGATGAGACCCGTCTCCATGATGTAGCGTTCGCCGTTGAACGCTCGTTCTTCCTTGCCTTCGGCAATCAGCGTGCCGACCCCGGTTTTGGTAAAGAACGCCGGAATGCCAGCGCCGCCCGCGCGAATGCGCTCCGCCAGCGTGCCTTGCGGATTGAATTCCAGCTCCAACTCGCCGGACAAGAACAGTTCGGCAAATTTCTTGTTCTCACCGACATAGGAACTGACCATCTTCTTGATCTGACCATTGTCCAGCAGCTTACCCAGGCCGACGCCGTCGATTCCGCAATTGTTGGAAATGACGGTCAGATCTTTGACGCCAGCCTCACGGATCGCATCGATCAGCTTTTCCGGGATACCGCACAGGCCAAATCCGCCGGCCATGATTGTCATGCCATCGAACAGCAATCCATTTAGTGCCGCCTTGGCGTCCGGGCGGACCTTTTGCATCACGTAGCCCTCATTCTTGCGTCTTCAGTCGACGATTGATGTTGGCCTAGGGTTTAGCGGTTTGGCCCGAATAGGCAAAGGGGGGAATCCACTGGCGGGCGGCGAATCCGGGAGCCGTACGAGATAAACGATCCCGCAACGAAAAGCGCCGCCCGGACATTCTTCACGGGCGGCGCAGTCTTTAGAACGCTAGGCGTCTGAGCAGGGCGATTGCGTGGTTCGTTTACCCCTGCCTGCCGTTACGCCCTTGGTCTTAAACGACCCGCGCAAGGGCCGTTCGAAGACCGAACCGTTAAAGCTCGATGGCGACCACCGAAAGGGACGTCATCGACCATCCGGCCAGCTCTCCGTAAGACCCAAGGGTGTACAGCGACACCATACCGTTAGACATTGGATCACCTCCTTTCGTTGTTGCGCCAATAACGGGATAATGACACTAAATGTGGTAGGTGTCACCCCTAGTTGAACAATAAACTGAGGAAAGGGAGTGAACAGATCGTGACCATTCAAGGATGTGGCCGATTGACCGTTGCCATTGTTGCGCTGTCAGCCGGTGCCGGATTAGGATCCGCGTTGGCGCAGGACGATAGTTGCTATTTGGCTGGCGACGGCATTTGCCAGGAAGCGCCGTATGGTGTGCCGGCCATATGTCCCATTCTGACCGATACCAGCGACTGCCGTTCGGCCCAGATTGCCTATGGCAGCGATCAATGGCCGCTAGACGAGCGCTTCTTGATCGGGCGGTCGCCGGAGTGGTTGCGGCTGGCGCGCAACGAAATCTTCGCGCGCCATGGCCGGCCGTTTAACAGCGCAGATCTCGATACGCTCTTCCGCAGCCGCGATTGGTATCAGCCGAACACCTCCGAACCCAACCTCAGCCAGGTCGAGCGAGACAATGTCGCGCTCCTCTCCAGCTTTGAGCAGGATCCGTTATTGCCGCTCACCCAGGCGGGCTGGCCGACGCCAAGCGGTAGTTGGACCGCCATGTTGGAGGTGATGGGGGAGGCTCCCCAGCAGGTTTCGGGCTACGGTCCACACATCAGGTTGGAGCCGGCATCGAAAGGCGATCCCGTGTCGTTGCGCCGAACGGACGACGATCTGGTCTATAGCTGGGCACCTGAAGAGATCGACGGTGCTGCCTATGCTCTAGGCGGTTTTGTTGACGTACCGCTGACGGTTCGTACCCTGGCCGCCTATAGCGTGTCGATGGAGCGAGGTGAGCAGACGGTGGTCGATGGCGAGCGGGTACAACGCTTCATTCTCGTTGGGATTGACGAGGGCGAAGAGGTGATTTTCCAGGGAACCGCCGCGGTCACGCCGGATGGCATCGTAATGGAAGCCGAGTATGGCTACCTCTTCATGGGCTGTTGCGGGGATGAGCCCGAATGGCTCGAGGTCCAATATCGGCTAAGCGATCTGGAACGGACACCGCTTGACCCATCCATGTTTGTGCCACCGCTCATCGACTATATCATGGCGGGCTAGGAGGTGGTCGGGCTAAAGCATGGCTGGTCGGCGAAGGCGATGCTGGCGAGCATCGGTGCAGGGACATAGAGTCAACGCGTTTACAGCACGATAGGCAGGGAGTTTATGGACAGCGCCCAATCGGAGCCGGCTGGCATTGACTGGCTGAAGGCGATCTCGCCCAATGCGCGCCGGGTGCGCAAAAGCGGCATCCTTGAGATTTTCAATGCGGGCAGGGAACTCGACGGCTTGATCCCGCTGTGGGTCGGCGAGGGGTCGCAGCCGACGCCTGGCTTCATTCAGGATGCCGCCATAGCATCGCTCAAGGACGGCAATACGTTTTACACCTATCAGCGAGGCCTGCCGCCACTTCGGCAGGCTCTGTCGGACTATCTCTCGGGCCTCTATGCCAAGCCGGTTCTGGCGGAGAATGTCTTCGTTACCGCCTCGGGCATGCAGGCCATTATGCTGTCGTGCCAATTGCTGCTGGGCGCCGGCGACGAGATGATCGTTGTCAGCCCTGTTTGGCCGAACATCTTCGAAGCGGTGAATGCAGTCGGCGCGAACCCGGT
>JBCCER010000233.1:0-6333 GCA_039030175.1 Pseudomonadota bacterium | reverse complement strand
GTCCGCCCTGACAGCGATGATCGGTGCGTTGATCTTCTTGCAGAAACTACGGATCTCGCCGGACGCGGCGTTCAACGTCAATGACTGGACCGCCTTTGTCATCTTCATCGTGGTGATCGGCGGGATCGGCACGATCGAGGGGCCGATCATCGGCACGCTCGTGTTCTTTGCTTTGCGCGAAACGATGGCCGACCTGGGCACGATCTATCTGCTGGTGCTCGGCCTTGTCGCTATCGTGGTAATGCTCAAAGCGCCAAAAGGGATCTGGGGCCTGCTGCGCGAGCGGTTCGACTTGCAACTCTTTCCTCTCAGCTACCGTGTTGTCGGCGGCAAGAACCCGAAGGGAACCTGACCATGGCGCGCCAAAAGACCGTCATCACCTGCGCCATTACCGGAGCGGTCCACACGCCCACAATGTCCGACCATCTGCCGTACACCTATGACGACATCGCACGCCAAGCGATCGATGCCGCGGAGGCTGGGGCGTCCATCCTCCATCTTCACGCGCGCGACCCGCAAACCGGCGCGCCGTCGGTCGAGCCGGACGATTTCGCCCCGTTCCTGCAACGCATCAAACAGTCCACGAATTCAGTCGTGAACATTTCAACCGGCGGCTCACTGAAACTGTCGATCCAGGACCGGATCAAGCCGGCCAAGACGTTCAGCCCCGAAATGTGCTCCATGAATATGGGCAGCATGAACTTCTCCTTTCATCCGCTCGCCAAGCGCTACAGCGACGAGGATTGGAAGTTCGACTGGGAGAAGGACTATGTCGCCAACTCGGACGGCAACATCTTCCGCAATACTTTCCGCGACATCAAAGAGGCGGCCGAAACGCTGGCCCCCCACGACATCAAGTTCGAGCATGAATGCTACGATGTCGGGCATCTCTACAATCTGAAATTCTGCATCGATATCGGCCTCTTTAAGCCGCCGATCTTCGTCCAGTTCATCTTTGGCATCCTTGGGGGCATCGGGCCAGAAGTCGACAACCTCATTTTCATGAAACGCACGGCGGACCGCTTGTTCGGCGATCAATATCGCTGGTCGGTTTTGGGGGCGGGCGGCGCGCAGATGAACTTGGCGACCACAGCCAGCCAAATGGGCGGCAATGTGCGCGTGGGCCTGGAGGACAGTCTGTTCATCTCACGCGGAAAACTCGCTGAATCGAACGCGGCTCAGGTCGCTAAGATCCGCCGCATCGTCGAGGACCTCGGAAGCGAGGTGGCCACGCCCGATGAAGCTCGCGAGATTCTCGCGCTCAAGGGCGGGGATCGCGTCGGATTTTGACAACCCACGCGGACTTACCCACGACGTAATCGATATTCTGCACGCGGGGTTTCTAGCGGGGTTGGTCGCAGCCCTTGATCCCAACGGTACTACCGCGTGGAACGACATCAAATCCAACGTCGCGTCTTTCGCTTGTCGACGTTGGATCATCCAGCCGGGCCAGCAATAGCTCGGCAGACTGGGTTCCAATTTCATATCCTGGAAATTGAACGGTCGTCAGGCCTGGGCTGACCAAGGCGGCGATGTTGGCATCGCCGATTCCGCTGACGCCAATGTCGTCCGGGACGGAAACGCCGCGTTCGCGCAGTTCGTTGATGGCACCGACTCCGATGATCTCGTTCGCGCAAATAATCGCGTCGATGTCGGGATGGGACAGCACGAAATCGGCCGCTATCCTGCCGCTGTCCTGAATGATCAACGGATCGCGGACATTCATACGGACGGGTTCGGCAAAACCAGCATCTGAAAAGGCGGCGTAAATGCCCTTACTGCGGGTCGCGGCCCGGTTTTCACGGGCTTCATGTGCCGGTCCGGTCGCGACATAGCCCACCCGTTCGTAGCCGCAGCGGAACATATGCTGTGCAATCGCGTAGCCCGCTTCGAAATTGTTGAATCCCACCGCCATATCCATATTTTCGTCGGACACGTCCCACATCTCAACGACTGGAACTCCGGCATTCGCGAGGTGCCGCCGAGTCGTGGGCGTGTGAAGGGTTCCGGTCAGGATCACACCGTCGGGCCGGTGACCGAGAAAAGCCTTGACCAGGTCTTCCTCCTTATCCGGATCGTACGAAGCACACGCGAGAAGTAGTTGATATCCCGCCTTGTCCAACGTGTTCGAGATGCCCTGCACCGTGTCACTGAACACCGATTGATCGATCGTCGGCACCACCACCACGATGACGCCGCTGCGCTCGCGCCGCAGCGTGTTGGCGGCCAGTGTCGGCACGTATCCCAGCGCCTCAATCGCCTCTTGGACGCGTTCGCGTGTCGCCTCGGCAACCTTGTCGGGCTGATTGAGCGCACGCGACACAGTCATGGCTGAGACCCCCACATGGTCAGCCACATCCATCAAGTTGGCCCGATAGCCGGAGTGAGATTTGTGTTGCTTCAATGACACGTTCGATACCGATGCTTGCAAACTTTGTCGATTCGTGACAGCATGATGTTAACCTTAACATAAGGTGGATGCGTCTGCACAGACGCTGCGGCGCGGAATCGCACCGAAATCACCGGGGAACCGATCAGTACAAAGACGCCTAACAACAAGACACCTTGGGAGGGATCATAGAATGTTAAGCTTAACATCTCCGAAGCGCGCACTGATTTTGGCAGCTGCCGGCAGCGCCGTGACCCTGACGGCCAGCATGGCACAGGACTTTGAAGCGAGGCCCGCAGGCGGGATCGCCGGGGCTTTGCTGCCGGAGGAACGATCGCTTTGGGCCTACAATCCTGAGTCAAGTGAGTACGAGGTCGTCGAAGGCGATGCGTCGGCACCGTATGAAGCCAACCCTCGCGCCCTCCCCGCCGGGACAAGAGTTGGCTTTGCCGAAGGCTGGGCCGCAATCCCATTCTCCTATGCCATCAACCAACGGCTTTATGAACTCGCATCGGAGTTGGATTTCGAGGTGGTTTATTGCGACAACGCGTTTAGCGCCGACCAGGCGGTCTCTTGCGCCGAACTGATTGCGCAGCAAGGCGCCGACGTGGTCATCGAATCCAATTGGCAGTCCGGCGCGGCCAATGCCGTGATGAACATCTTCAACGAGGCCGGCATCCCGGTGATGTCGGTCGATGTCGTCCACCCCAACGCCATCTTCCTGGGCGCCGACAACTATGTCAGCGGCCTGATCGGTGGGCAGGCGGCAGCGGAATATGCCGACTCGCTCGAGCGTTGCGACGATGTCTCGGTCCTTGTGGGGATCAATCCCAGTGAGGGCGATGCCGCCAACGAGCGTCTTTCGGGCTTCATCGACGGCGTACAGACTGTGTGCGGCGCTCTGCCTGAGGATCGTATCGACGACGAGCTCATCGACGCGGGAACCACCGACCAGGCTCTGACCATCGTCACGGATTGGCTGACGGCTCATCCGGAAGCGGGCTTTGTTCTCGCCACCGCAATCGACGATCCGCGCGGCTTTGGCATGTCCAACGCAATGGCTCAGGCTGGCCGCGAAGGCGTCGCGGTCGGTATCGGCTGTGACGAGATCGGGGTGGCGGCAACCAGGGTACCGCCCGAGCAGAACAATTTCCTCGGCTGCGTGGCCTATTTCCCCGAGCGGTATCCGGACTACGCGATTTCGATTGCGGCCGATATCCTGGAAGGAAACGCGGTGCCTCAAGAGGTGCATCTTGAGCACGTGTTCCTCGGTGTCGACACCATCGACGATGTCTATCCCGCTGAATAGGAGTGGCGAAGGAAACTGTTGAGCAAGGCCAGTGAGTTCGGATAGCACTAACGGTCCGGGCACCACGTCGGGCGCCCGGACCCCACTCATCGAATTGTCGGGAATCACCAAGAAGTTCGGCGCCTACGCCGCGTTGGACGATGTGAACCTGACAATTCATGAGGCCGAGGCGGTCGGTATCATTGGCGACAATGGGGCCGGCAAGTCGACCTTGGTCAAGGTGCTGTCCGGCGTCTATCCGCCCAGCGGCGGAACGATCAGGTTTCGCAACAAGGATGTGCGGTTCGGCAGCCCGCTCGACGCCCGCCGAAACGGCATCGAGATGATTTATCAGGACCTAGCGTTGTGCGAGGATCTGAATGTCGCGCAGAACATCTTTCTCGGGCGCGAGATCAAAAGAAATGTCGGCCCGTTCCGTTTCCTGGATCGCGCGGCAATGGCCAAGGCGGCCGCCAAGGACATCTCCGAACTGGGACTGACCTTCGACGTCAATCGCGAAGTCGGCATGCTGTCGGGTGGTGAGCGGCAGATGGTGGCCGTGGCCCGCGCGCTGCAGTTCGATCCGGCCGCTTTGCTCATGGATGAACCGACGGCAGCACTGTCGGCCGAGAAGATCAGAAAACTGCTGGAACTGGTCACAGAGCTGAAATCGCGCGGGGTTTCCATCCTGCTCGTCAGCCACCGATTTACGGACATTCTTCATATCTGCGACCGGATCGTGGTGATCCGCGGAGGCCGGGTCGCCGGTGAAATGATGCCGCACGATCACCCGCCAGCCCAGACCATGGCAATGATGACCGAGATGATGACCGGCGACACGATCGATGACCCGTCCGGCGACGACGGTAGGAGCGCGCGGCCGTGAATCCCAAACTGTTCAGCGATGGGCTTCTCGGACGCGGCGCGGCGTCGCTCAACCCGGGGCTGCTGATCGCGGTAGTGATCGTCTTCGTCGTCCTCACCTTCGCATCGCCCTACTTTCTGACGGTCAACAATCTGCTGAACGTCGCCAAGGCCCTGGTGGTTGTCGGTATCGCCGCCGTGGGCGAGACGATCGTCATCATCGCCGGCGGGTTCGATCTGTCGATTGGTTCGACCATGGCGGCTGCCGGCATGCTCGCGGCCTATCTCGTCGATTCCGGGGCCGGAATCGCCGTTGCGTTTACGTGCGCAATCCTGCTTGGCATCGCCATTGGCGCGACCAACGGCACGATCATCAGCTACTTCAAAATCAATCCGCTGATCACGACGCTGGCGATGCTAGCGATCATTCGCGGCCTCGCCTTCGTCATCTCCGATGGGCGGGAGATCGTGATCACCAATCAGGCTTGGCTGAGCCTGGGCACGGGCAGGTTCGCCGGCATTCCCTTCATCGTCCTTGTTCTCATCGCAATCTATCTAGCGTTCGCCGTGCTGATGCCGAGGACGACATTCGGCCGCTATGTCTATGCTATCGGCTCCAACGCCAGGGCGGCTCGCTTGGCGGGCATCTCAACCAACCGTTGGCGTCTGCTGATCTACATTATCTGTGGTGCGACGGCAGCTATCGCGGGGCTGATGCTGGCCGCACGCACCGGAAACGCCCGGCCCGCAGCCGCCATGGGATTCGAGCTGGATGTCATCACCGCCGTCATCTTGGGCGGCGCCAGCCTCAAAGGTGGACGCGGCGCCATTCTCGGTACAGCCGTTGGCCTGATCCTGCTGTTCATGATCAACAACGGCTTGACGCTCGCGCAGGTGCCCTCGTTCTGGCAGCAGGTCGTAAAGGGCGCCATTCTCCTGGCGGCTGTGCTCTATGACGAAATGCGTCGCGGGCGAACGGACGACACGTAGCTACCCCCGGCTCAACGAACCAATCGCACTTATCAGCCTCGAGCAACGAGACCAATAAACAGGCCTTTCGCAGATGTATCTTCGGCCCCCACAGCTTGACGACGTCCCGGCCGGACCGGGCCAACCGGTCATCGAGGAGGTGCGCGCCTATGTCAGTGCGGTGGAGGGATATGGGGCGAGCGATGTGCACGACACGGCGGACACCCATTGGATAGCCGGTCAGCCAGACGAGAATGGCGCGTGGGACCATGAGACGACTCACCCGCCCATCGCCAATCCGATGTCCGGATTTCCGAAGTATTCCGGATCACGCAAGAGCTGGGGCGTCGCAAACATCCCATCAGTGATCGTCGAGATCGAAGATAATCACGGCCGAATTGGCGTCGGCGTCAGCACAGGGGGGGCCGCCGCCGCCCATCTGGTCGAACGCCACCTAGCGTTGTTTGTAGAAGGCCAATGCGCCGCCAATCGCAGCCTGATTTGGGACCAGATGTGGCGGGCATCCATTCATTACAGCCGTAAGGGACTGGCGCTGCACGCGATCAGCGCCATCGACATTGCGTTGTGGGACCTGTACGGCCACACCGTCGGGGCGCCTGTCTACGACCTAATGGGGGGCCGGACCAAAGGCGCCGTCCCCGTTTACGCCACGACATCGCGTCCTGATTTTGCCAAGGAACTTGGATTTCACGGCGCGAAAATCCCACTACCCTATGGGCCGGGCAGCGGTATCACGGGTCTCAACGACAATGTCGCCTTTATAAAGCGATGGCGAGAGAAGGTGGGCCCCGATTTTCCGTTG
>JBCCER010000232.1:0-6367 GCA_039030175.1 Pseudomonadota bacterium | reverse complement strand
TGGATACCGATCGAGGCATTGGTCGCGCCTGGTCCCCGGGTCACCATACAGATGCCTGGCTTGCCGGTTAGCTTGGCGTAGCCGTCGGCCATATTCGCCGCTCCACCCTCATGCCGGCAGGTGATGAAACGGATCTGCTCCCTTCGGTCAAACACCGCGTCGAGCACAGCAAGATAGCTTTCGCCAGGAACACCAAAGACATGGTCGATGCCATTAACCGCTAGGCTGTCGACCAGCAGTTCGGCACCAGTGCGCGAGGGAATTGTCATTATGGCAACCGGATCAAACGCGAGAGGGAAAAACGCTATAGCACAGCAAAAAGGGGGCGGTCAGCAGACCACCCCCCAAGAGTTTGTTTTGCCGATTAAGACGCTGGCTTACTTGCCGCCGCTAGTGACGGTTAGGGCGTAGCTGCCTGTACCATCACCGAAAGCCCCTGCACCGATGAAGTAGCTGGAGGGTGCGCCAACCCCCAACCGAAGCTGACTGTTTAGTCCTTGGCCGCCATCGTCATTCTGGTCGATCAACAGGCCGTTGGCGTTATACACCAGCAGATAGGGGTCGCTGAGCGAACCCATTCCCGTGCCCTGCCCTTCCAGATCGATGATGTAGTTGCCGGGTTGCAGGTTCACAAAGAACCAATCCTCGTCGCCCGGGCTCTCCAACTCGCCATAAACGGTACTGTTGACCTGTGCCTGACCCGATGTCGTTGCATCGGCGGGATAGTCATCGCGGATCGGCGCGCCGGCCTCTACGCTTAGCGTGTAGGTACCAGTGTTGCTTGAAAAGCCGCCAGCAGCGAGATAATGCTGCCCGGAGACGCGCGGCGTATACACCAACATCGAGTTCAGCGTCTCGCCATCATCGTCATCGCTGTCGATGAAGTTACCGTTTCCGTCATACAGTTCCAAGAACGGGTCTGACAGAGTGCCGCCGCCTGTTGCGCTACCCTCCAATCGGATTGTAACCGGTTGACCGGCAGTCAGATTGACAGCAAACCAGTCCGTATCGCCTGGATTCTCGATCGTTCCCCCAGCCGGTCGACCGATGGCGACGACTGCTGGAGTTGAGAAATCGTTCGGGTAGTCGTCAACCACACCAGGGGCCGCCGACAACAGATACGTACCGGTATGGTCGGCAAATGCTTCGGCCGAGACATAGTAAGTACCCGTCGCCGGAGCGACGAACGTCACCAAACTGTTGAAGGAGTCCCCACCATCGTCATTGTAGGCCACTTCATAGCCGTTTTGGTCGAAGACGGCCAATACCGGATCAGGCAGAGTGCCCGCGCCGGTCGGCGCCCCTTCGAGTGAGATTTGAACGGTCTCGCCGCCGCCTAGTTGAATGGCAAACCAATCGGTGTCGTCGATCTGCTCGATGTTTCCAGAGGCGCTGCCATTGACTGCCAAAGTACCGGTAGTCGAGGCATCACTTGGATAATCATCGCCCGGTCCCTTACCGACGGTCGGAGGCGGCCCTACCGGATAGGCTGAAAGGCTATAGCTGCCGGTCGACGAGCCGAAGGCCTCGGCGGAGACATAGTAGGTCCCGGCGCCCGGCGCGGTGAACTGAAGGTTGCTGTTCAGCCCTTCACCGCCATCGTCATTGCGATCCAGCTGATTGCCGAACTGGTCGTAAACAACCATCAGCGGGTCGCTCAGCGTACCGGCGCCCGTGGCCTCGCCTTCTAGCGACAGCTCGACCGTCTGACCGGCTCCAAGAACCAGCGCAAACCAGTCAGCGTCGTTGGGGCTCTCCAACTCACCGTAACTCTGGCCGCCGACCTGCAGCGATGCTGTCGTCCCGACATCGGACGCATAATCGTCCGCAATCGTGAGCGGTGGCCCGGCTACTTGTGCTGCCGACAAGATATAGGTCCCGCTAGCGCCGCCAAAGCCGCGCGCCTCGAGATAGTAGATACCTGTGGTCGGCGCCGTGAACTCAAGCTGACTGTTGACGCCTTCTCCGCCATCATCATTGCGCTGAAGTTCGTTGCCTGCCTGATCGAAGATCGTCAAATACGGATCAGTCAATGTGCCTTGGTTGGTCGGTGCCCCTTGCAGGTCGAAGACCACTGTCTCGCCGGCGACAAGCTGAATGGCGAACCAATCCTTGTCGTTGGACTGCTCAAGATCGCCCAGGACGGTACCGCCTACGCCAATCTCTCCAGAGGTCCCCACATTGTCCGCATAGTCATCGCTGGGCGGAGGCGGTGGCGGCGGCGGCGCAGCAGCCGACTGGGCCGAAAGCAGGTATGTGCCGGCATCGCCCCCAAAGCCCCTGGCCTCAACAAAGAAGGTGCCACCGTAAGGCGCGGTGAACTCGGTGCTGCTGTTCAGCCCCTGCCCGCCATCATCGTTGGTCAGCAGCTGGTTGCCGTTGCTATCGTAGATCGTCAGATACGGATCCGGCAGCGTGCCCTGGTTAGTGGGTGAGCCCTCAAGATCCAGGGTAACCACCTGACCTTCGGTAAGCGAAATGGCAAACCAGTCGGTGTCGTTGTTTACTTCGAGGTCGCCCGCGATCGACCCACCGACACCGAGGCCACCAGCGGTGCTGACATCACCTGCATAATCGTCGGTAGCGAATGAATCCGACGCGGTGAGGCGATAGGTTCCCGTGGCGCCGGCAAATCCCCGAGCTTCAACAAAATAGGTCCCGGCATTCGGCGCGGTAAACTCGAGCCGGCTGTTATAGCCCTCGCCACCGTCATCGTCGCGCGTCACCTGGTTGCCCGCTTGGTCGAAGACAGCCATGTAGGGGTCTTGCAGAGACCCTGCCTCGGTCGCATCGCCCTCAAGATCGAGGATGACGGTTTGTCCAGCGCCAAGAGTGATCGCAAACCAGTCCCGATCGCCATTGACTTCCAGTTCGCCGGTTACCACGCCCTGCGAGGCGATTTGACCCGAGGTGCCGGTATCGGCCGTAAAGTCATCGGCGGGTGTATCGGTCCCGACCGCCGGCCCTTCAACCGCGGCGACTGCCGAGCTTCCAACCTCTGTCACCGTCAGAACGTAGGTACCGGTGGCACCGCCGAAGGCGCGCGCCTCTATATAGTACGTGCCGGCGGCCGGGACCGAAAAGTTGAGGCGGCTGTTGAAGCTTTCGCCGCCATCGTCGTCACGTGCCAGCTCGTTTCCGTTCTGATCATAGACCATGACCAGCGGGTCCGACAAAGTTCCCGCGCCCGTTGGCTCGCCTTCAAGGTCGATGGTTACTTGAGAACCAGCGCCAAGATTGACCGAGAACCAGTCCGTGTCGCCGGACTGCTCCAACTCACCATACGCGGATGAATTGACCGTCATGAAACCGGCTGTTGCCACGGTGGCGCCGAAGTCATCGGCCGAGGCCTCGGCCACGCGCTCGGTCAAGGCGATCCCACCATCGGCCGCCGAGACGGTATAGGTTCCGGTCGCACCGCCGAAAGCTCCGGCCTGCACGTAGTAGGTGCCGGCAGTAGGAGCGTTGAATTCGAGCCGGCTGTTCAAGCCGTCGCCGCCATCATCGTTCCGGGCAACCTCGGCACCGTTCTGATCGTAGACAACCATCAAGGGGTCCGACAGCGTGCCGCCGCCACTGGGTGCTCCTTCAAGATCCAAGATCACCAGCTGATGAGCCTGCAAGTCGATTGCAAACCAATCCGCGTCTCCAGCGGTTTCCAGTTCGCCAGTAGCAGAGGAACCAAGGGCTAAACGACCGGTCGTGCCCGTCGAAGCATGAAAATCATCGGCTTGGTCGGTCGCCGTCGTTGCCACGGCCGTATCACTCGATACTGAGACAAGAAAATCGCCAGTCGAACCGCCGAAGGAGGTCACGCCGATAATGTATTCGCCAGTTGCGTCCGGCGTGAACGGTAGGCTCGAATTTAGACCAACACCGCCATCGTCATTTTGGGCCAGTTCGGCCCCGTTAGAGTCCTGCAGAATAAGCAGCGGGTCGCCAAGAGACCCTTGGCCGGTGGCCTGGCCTTCAACATCGATCGTGTAGGTCTGACCGGCGTCAAGCTGAACCGAGTACCATTGAAAACCGTTGGCGGCGTCGAGCGCGCCAACCACCGCTTCACCGACACCGACGATCTGCCTGTTGTCCGCAGCCTGCTGGGCCATGGCTGGCAATGCCACTACCATCGAGAGTGTCAAAGCCGTTCCCATTGCGAGTTTTGACCGCACCGACTTATCCTCCTTGAAAGATGTTCTTCGAGAATTCGTGAAAAACTGCCTCATGATGCCAGCGGGAGCAAACCCGGGGCAACCGCAACTTGGCGCCGTAGCATTACAGAAGCGTGAAAAGCTAACGCCAGCCTCGTCATCAGGCAGCGATTTCCTTGTTTCTGCAGGTCACCGTCCAGCCACCCTGCTCCAATCGATTGCGGACCCGGTCGGCCAGCGCAACAGCACCCGGATTATCGCCATGGACGCAGATCGTATCGATCGCCACCAGGATCTTTACGCCATTGATCGATGTAATGGCGCCTTGTTCACACATAGCCAATACGTTATCGGCAGCAGTGTCGGGATCGTGGACCATTGCATTCGGCTTGGCACGCGAGACCAGCGTGCCATCATCTTCATAGGCTCGATCGGCAAAAATCTCTCGGGCGAGAAGTCGTCCACCGGCCTTGGCCGAGGCCTCAAGTTCTGTCGCCGGCAACACGTACCAGACCAGTTTTTCATCGACCTGGGCAATTGCCTGACCGATAGCATCCGCAACGGGACGGTCAGCCATCGCCCGATTCGATAGGGCGCCATGGGCCTTTACATGGCCTATCGGGTATCCAAGCGCGTCGGCGATCGCAGAGAGGGCACCGATTTGGTAGGTCACTTGCCACAAGAGGGTTTCAGGCTTTTCGCCTGGAAGCGGACGCCGGCCGAAGCCCCACAGGTCGTAGTATCCAGGATGAGCGCCGATCGCCACGCCCTCCTCTTTCGCGCGTTCGACAGTGTGCCTCATGGTCAGCGGGTCGCCGGCATGGAACCCACAGGCGACATTGGCGCTGCTGATCACCTTAAGGATGTCGTCGTCATTCCCCATCGGCCATTTGCCGAATGACTCCCCGAGGTCTGCGTTGAGGTCCACGCTGTTGCTCATGATGCGATGGTCGCCTATGCATTTGTTCGTTCAACGGAGCGGAATGTCCGTCAAACCTCCGTGAAGCCCACTCTGAAAGCACAGATGACCGAGTCCAATCAATCCAATAGCTGCTTCGACCAGCCTCGATTCTTAACGGCCGGCGATACTGTGCTGATGGTTCAGCTTGGCAACAAGATCGACGAACAGCTCAGCAATGCCGTTTTGTCACTGGATGCCAACCTGAGCGAGGCGTCGCCGGATGGACTGATCGAGATCGTCCCATCATATACGGGGCTGTCGATCTCCTATGACCCTTTGCGCCTTGCCCCGGACAGGTTGAAGGCTCTGGTCCTGGACCTGGTCGAAAGCGAAGCCGCAAACGCCCTGTGTGGCAGGCGCTGGGTCTTGCCAACGGCGTATGGTGGGAAATTCGGGCAGGACCTTGACCCGATCGCCGAGCGCCATGGGATGACCGCGGACGAGGTCGTACGCCGACACAGCACCGTCAGCTATAGGGTCTACATGCTCGGCTTCATGCCGGGCTTTGCCTTCATGGGAGGTCTTAGCCCGGAACTGGCAACCGAACGGCTCGCTTCGCCCCGACCGCTTGTCCCTGCCGGCAGCGTCGGCATTGGGGGGGCGCAAACCGGTATCTTTTCGATTGCCGCCCCATCCGGATGGCACATGTTGGGGCGGTCACCGGTGCGGGTTTTCGATCCGCGCCGCGACGAACCGTTCCTGCTCGGCGCTGGAGATCACGTGCGCTTTGAGCCAATCGACCACAATGACTGGGAAGCACTTGACCAACGAGCATCAGAAGGCGACCCGTTGGTTGCGCCGCTGACATGACTCGGTCCCTATTTGTTGTCCAGGCCGGCCCTCTCACCACGGTGCAAGATGGTGGCCGATGGGGATTCCAGAGGTTTGGTGTGCCCGTCGCCGGAGCAATGGATCGCACGGCGCTTGCCATCGCCAATCGGCTGGTCGGCAACCCACCCGACACCGCAGGCATTGAAATCGCGGTGACCGGCGCGCGGTTTCGCAGCGGCGGCAGAAACATCGCTGTCGCAGTCGCCGGCGCTGCCAACTTGACGGTTGACGGTCTGCCGCTCGGGAACTGGCGATCCTTCGTCCTTCAGCGCGGTCAGACCGCAAGTGTGGCGCCCGACCGACATGGTATGTTCGGCTATCTGGCGGTTGCAGGCGGTATCGACCTACCGAGAGTATTTGGCAGTCTGTCGACCCATTTACGCTCCGGCCTCGGACCGTTTGAAGGCAGGGCGCTGCAAACCGGAGA
>JBCCER010000231.1:0-6373 GCA_039030175.1 Pseudomonadota bacterium | reverse complement strand
GCAAGGAAGACCGAACTGCCGCCGAGCCCGTCAATGTCGTCCGTGATTTGTTGAAGCAGGTTTGCGCGGCGGGCGCCGAGCACAAGGTTGGCTCCATCGCGCGCGAAGGTTCGTGCGGCGGCCGCTCCAATCCCGCTGCTCGCGCCCGTGATGATGATCGTTCTTCCTTCCAGCCGCATCCGTGCCTCTTCGGTTTAGGGATCGTGAGCGTGTAGCGAGGAAGGGGGACTGGCTGCGACCCGGTTCATGCGCTGGGTCACAAGATCGAGCCGTTTTGGTCGAAACGGCCTATCCGAATGCGCTGCGATAGTTATCTGACGAAACAAAAAGGTCGGCAGCCAACGTCTCATTGTTGATAAGATCCGGCGCAAATGCATCGCCCGGCCTTGATCGGTCCGAAGCGTAGCGATGATCCTTAGACGTCGAGCCAATGTTGCGGGAATGAGCAGCGCGCCGCTTTCATTTGCAAAGATTCGTTGCGCGGCGCTCATCGGCCTGTCCGAGGGGCTGGCGGCGTTCGATGAAACGTCGCTTGGCGTGGTGTTGCCGACCCTGCAGCAGGATTTCTCTGTCTCGGCGGGCGCTACCCATTGGGTCGTCAATGTCTATCTCGTGGTCATGGCCAGTCTCGTGGCTGCCTGCGGACGCTCGGCGGACTTTGTCCCGGCGGACCGGCTTTGGCGGTTGGGCGTTGTGATCTTTATTGTTACATCGGTCGCGGCGGGCGCTGCGCCAGGCATCGATTGGCTGATCGCGGTCAGGGCCGTCCAAGGCGTCGGCTCGGCGCTGATGTTCGCGACCGGAATTGTCCTGATCGGCCAGATTTTCGGTGACGAGGAACGTGGCCGCGCCTTTGGCATTTTGGCCTCGCTGGCGACCTTCATGCTTGTCCTGGGGCCAATAGCCGGCGGGTTGTTGACCGAGTTTCTGTCTTGGCGTTGGGTGTTCTGGGTCGCCGTGCCGCCTGCCTTGCTTTGCCTTTTTGGCTTCAAGTCGCCGGTTCCCCTAAAGCGGCCAGCCGGAAAACGCCGGTCTTTGGACCTCCCAGGGTTCGCGGCGCTGACGGTATCGATCGCCGCCCTGTCGGTTGCCCTTATGCAGGGGCCCGACTGGGGCTGGGGGTCGCCGACAATCCTTGGTCTGTTCGTGGTCGCCGTCGCCTCTGGACTTAGCTTCCTTCGGATCGAGGCGAAATCGCCGGCGCCCCTGATTGATCTTGCGCTGTTCCGCAACAGGTCGGTGGCGGCCGCGCTGATGACCTCGTTCATGGCGCAATATCGGCGCGTCGGCACCTCGATCTATCTGGCGCTTTACCTTCGCGATGGACTGGGTTTGTCGCCCTTCTTAGCGGGGCTTGCCTTGTTGCCGACGCTGATCGTCCTGCCAATCGCCACCGTTCTGGTCGGTCAGATAGCCGACAGGGTTGGTGCACGGAAGGTTATCCTGGTCGGCATTGCCGCGATTGGTGCCGCATCGTACTGGATCGCACTCGCCACGGATTTGGGCAGCTATTGGGTGCTGCTGCCAGGTCTCGTGCTCGTTACCTTTTTTGCACCCACCATGTTTGGCCCGCCCCGTAAATCCATGCTGCATGATTTGCCGGCCACTCTGCACGCTCAGGCCAGCGGGGTCAGCGTGACCGCATCGATGTTGGGCAGTACGCTCGCGATCAGCATTGGCAGCGTCTTGCTGACCATGACCGGCGCCTCTTGGCCGATCTTTTTGGCCATGGGGCTCCTGCTGACCGCGCTGTGGTTGGTAGCTTATCGATGGCTGGGCCGGTAGTTTCGGTCCGGGCACTCAGTCTGTGACTGAGATGTGAATGCGGGCCGTGCCAGAGTTGTAGAACGCTCGGTAAAACTCCAGCGGCGTTCCGTCTGCCTCAAACGCGATGGACTCGATCCAGATTAGCGGTTGATCGGCCGGGACGCCCATTCGCTCATGGGCGTCCTTGGTCGGCATCGCTGCAGTGAACCATCTTTCGGCGCGCTTTGGCCGTCGGCCGTAGAGGTCGCGGATCATGCCCAAAATGGAGCGGCCTTCGATTTCCATCGCCTCGAAACCGGGCACCTTGGCAGCGGGGAAGGACATGTGGGTGTAGGTGATCGGTTCGCCGTCGATCCAAAATACCCGTGACAGCCGCACGACCTCGTCGCCTTCCGTCAATTGCAGGGCGTCGAACTCCTGCTCATCCGGCTGGCCCTTCTCAAGCTTGAATGTCTTGGTGGAGATTTGAGCTCCGCGCGCCAGCATATCGTCGAACAGGCTGAGATTGGACGTGAGAAAGGCGCTTTCTCGCGGCGGCAGGCCGACGAACATTCCCTTGCGCGGCAGTTTGATCACCAACCCCTTCGCCGCCAGGGCGCTAATGGCAATCCGCACCACGTTACGGGATACGCCGAACAAGTCGCACAAGGCCGGTTCGGAAGGGATGCGCGATTTTGGGGCTAGCTTGCCGCTGTAGATCAGATTTTCCAGCTGGTTGCTGAGCTGTTCCCACAAGGGTAGAGGGTCCGCGCGAGACATTACGATCCGCCGCCCCTCACGCATGAACATCTCTGTCGCGATGCCGTCCGCTTTATCGAAACTGGGTCTGCCACTCCTCTTCTTGGTTTGAATCTTGTTCAAATGCTCAGTCCGTTGGTTGTTCGGCAAGTTAATGTAGGTCGCTATTCCGGCTTAAATAGCAACGCTCCTTGGTATCCGAAAGAATCTGAGAAAAATCGGGGCATTTCCTGCAGACCTCAAGGCCGGGAGAAACCATGATGGCCGTGCGGTCTGCAAGAACCTGACGAGCACGAAGGCAGGGTGCTCTGACAGGCGGAAATGCCCCGATATCTGCGAAGGGTACCCTCTCCTTCGCCGATCTAGTGTTCCAGCATTCCCCAGAGCTTGCGCTTAATCGATATGAACTCATCGGTCAGGCGCATCTCGTCGGTTCGGGGACGCGGCAGCGATACTTCTTCAATATGCCTGATGCGGCCCGGGCGGGCGGACATGACGATGATCTTGTCCGACAGGAAGATCGCCTCCTCCAGATCATGGGTCACGAAGATCACTGTCTTTTGAGTTTGCCGCCAGGTGGCCAGAAGGTCGGATTGCATCCGCTCCTTGGTCTGGGCATCCAAGGCACCAAAGGGCTCGTCCATCAACAGCACATCCGGATCGTTGGCATAGACCCGGCCGATGTCGACCCGCTTGCGCATGCCGCCAGACAGCTCCCTGGGCCAACGGTCCTCGAACCCTTTGAGGCCGACCATCTCGACCCATTTGGCTTCGAGTTCACGCTGTTCCTCCTTCGACGCCCCGCGTAGACGGGGCCCATAGGAGATGTTGCGCGACACTGTCATCCACGGAAAGACCGCGTCCTGCTGGAACACCATGCCGCGCCGCCGGTCGGTGCCTTTGATCTCCGTGCCGTCCAAGGTCATCTGACCGTCGGACGGCGAGAACAGGCCTGCCATCATTTTCAAGAGCGTGGATTTACCGCACCCCGAGGTTCCGACCAGCGAGTTGAAGCTGCCGGATTCGAAGGTGAGGTTGATTCCCTCAAGCACCGTCAGCGCGGCGGGTGTGCCCTTGCCGAAGGTGTGGGTCAGGTTGTCTACGACGATTTCCGACATTACTCGCGAGCCTCCGACCAGCGCATCAGGCGGGCTTGGATCTTGCGGAAGATGCGGTCCATGGTGAACGCGCAGCAGCCGATGATTACGATCACCATCATCACCTGATCCGTCAGGAAATACCGGCGGCCTTCCTGAAGCAAGAAGCCCAGACCGTTCTGCGCCGCGATCAGCTCGGACGCGACCAAGGTTGTCCAAGCTGCGGCCAGCGCAATCCTAAGACCGGTAAAGATGAACGGCGTTGCCGCCGGGATCGCCACGGTGCGGAACACCTCGAACCTGGAGGCGCCCATCGTCGAGGCCGCATCGACATAGACCTGCGGCACATTCTTCATGCCGGCGATCACGTTCACGATGCAGACCAAGAAACAGGCGATCGTGATGATCAGAACGCGGCTGAACTCCTCAATCCCAAACCAGATGATGATGATCGGGATATAGGCCAGCGGCGGGATCGGCCGGACCGCTTCGATCAACGGATCGAACAGATATTCGGCGATCTTGTACCAACCGATGAGGCAGCCCAGGATCAGTGCCAGGCTGGTGCCGATGATGAAGCCCATCACGATGCGGAACAGGCTGGCGCCCAGTGCGGTCAGCAAGCTGCCGCTGGTCAGATTGGTGACGAATGACCCGACGATGTCCGAAATCGGTGGCAGCAGCGCGGGATTGTTGTCCGGCTGGTTGGTCACCCAGATGTACAGGGCGAACACAACGGCCACTGACAGGACGCCTAGAAGAACGCGTCCCGACAGCAGCTTGGCCCTAAAGCCCTCCATGACGGTTAGATCTGGCTAACGATCTGATCGGACACAAGGGCATCGAGATCGGGCATACCGCCGATCCGATCGTTCGCTACCAGGAATTCGGACTGGACCCGCAGGGCGTTGGTCAGGATACCGTCGGCATAGACGTCCTTGATCTCATTGGTATCGAAGTAGAAATAGCCGTTTAGCAACGGTTCGACCTGCTCAGGCGTCACGCCGGCGCGGCCGATGCCTTCCTGCCAAGCGACCATGCGATCGACAACGGCGGCATTGTCGTTTCGCAGCATGCCGACCGCCTGATCGTGGAAGGCGGACACGACTTGAATGAAGGCATCCTGCTTTTCATCGATGACCGGCTGGGTAGACATGAAGACGTCCATGATGCTGGGTCGGGATCCGATTGGCAGTTGAGACCCGTCGACCAACAACGAGGCATCGGGCAATGCCTCGAAGATCAACTGCCGCGACGTGGCCAACGGCACCGTCGCGTCGACCGCACCGGCGATTAGTGCCGCCTGACCGTCGATCGGCTCCATATTGATGCGCGTCATCGGCATATCCTCAAGACCGTTTGTCCTGAGCGCCACGTCAAGGAAGAAGTCAAAATTTGAGCCCGAAGTCACCGCGATCCGGCGGCCTTCGAGATCGGCGAGGGTTTCCAGACCCGGCACACCGACAATGGTGAACAGGCCGCTGGCGTCGCCGCAGACGGAGATCTCGCGGAACGGCGCGACCTCGCGATACATCGCGGCCAGCGGAGGCACCGACCCAACGGTGATGGCGTCGACTGAACCGCCAACCATTGCCTCGATCGCGGGCGGGCCGGATGGGAAGACGCGGAAATCCATTTCTACGCCGGGGGCAAAACCCTGATCCTGGATCAGCCAGTAAAGGCCGAACGAATAGGCCGGAATGATGCCGATGCGCAGGACCTCGTCTTGGGCCAGCGCGCCGCTGGTGATAACGGCCGGCGCTGCCAGCATGGCCGCACCACTGGCGCCGGCCTTCAGAACGGTCCGGCGCTTCAGTTCGTTCTTCAACACTTTCGACATCTCACCCTCCCATCGATGGTTGTTTTGTCTCGTCCGCAACAGCCTTATCGCAGGCTGTTCTGACGGGCGTCATCCATTGCAATATCTGATTAGCATCAGAAATAAATTGTTGTCAATAGATAGCTTTTCTGCTTAAGAAAAGAAACTAAATTCTGATTGGTATGAGAAATGCGGCCAGCGCACAATGCCATGCCGCGATCCAGCTTGATCAGCCCTGGCGCTTGAAAAGCAAGGATAGTGGCCGGGCATAAGCCCGCGCCGATGGGAGGACGGTTTGAACATTGTTCTGATTCTGGTGGACAGCCTCAACAAGGAGGCTCTTCGTCTCTACAACGAAGAGGCGGTGTGCCGGACACCGGTGTTGGACGGTTTCGGCGCCAAATCGATCGTTTTCGACAACCACTTCATCGCTAGCCTGCCCTGCATGCCCGCACGCCGCGAAATCTCGGCCGGCAGGAAGGAATTTATGTGGCGCCCCTGGGGACCGCTGGAAATCTATGACCCGCGCATGCCGGTGGAGGTCAAGAAGCAGGGCTACAACACCGGCCTCGTCACCGACCACTACCACTACTGGGAAGAGACGGCGAACGGCTACATCCAAGGCTTCAGTTCAACGGAGTTCATTCGCGGACACGAGACCGACTACTGGCGCCTGCCGGAACCGGGTCCGGTGCCGGCCTGGGTCGACAAGATGTCGGAATTCCGCTCGCCCCAACATATGCGGCAGTACTACGCCAACGTAAAAGACCGTCAGGGAGAACAGGATTTCTTCCCGGCGAAGACGTTCTCCGCGGCCGCCAACTGGCTTGACGAAAACGCCGACAAGGGACCGTTCTTCCTGCAGATCGAGAGCTTCGACGTGCATGAGCCATTCCATGTCCCCGAGCCCTACGCGTCGATGTACACCGACTCAGGCAGCGCCGATGAATTC
>JBCCER010000230.1:0-6412 GCA_039030175.1 Pseudomonadota bacterium | reverse complement strand
TCATGCGCGTGGACTGGCACACCGGCCATCGGCACGTCCTCGCCGGCATGTTGGCCGCGCTTTGTCAGCGTAATGTCGAGCGCCTCGGCCGCCTTCACCGCGTCGTCGAAGAACAGTTCGTAAAAGTCGCCCATGCGGAAGAAAAGCAAGCAGTCCGGATGGGCTTCCTTGGCCTGCCAGAACTGCCGCATCATCGGCGTTGTGCCACGGGTCAATTGCGCGCTGTCGGGCAAGGCCGGCCTTCCGCTGTACGAAGATCAGAGGCATTGCACCTTAGTATTGCCGCTCGGCGACTAGCCGCCGCGCGAACCGATTGGATGAAATGCCAAACACGTTGGGGCGCGACTATGCAAATGGGGCCGACCCCTGTCCAGGGCCGGCCCCAAATTCCTTGTCAAATTGCCTGGCTCGGCAGACGCCGAAGTGGCTAGCAGTTGCCGTTCGGGTCTAGGTTGATATCGCTACAGTCGGTGAGCGCGCCGGCTGCCGCACCAGCGGCCCCGCCAAGCAGGGCGCCCGTCACCGGATTGCCGCCCGTGATGGCCGCAGCCCCCGCGCCAGCGCCAGCGCCGATGGCGCCGCCGCTAAGCGCGCGCTCGCCGGTTGTGTTGCCGCACGCCGCCAAAAACAGAGTCGCGGCGCCGACCAAAAAGACTTTCTTCATCATTGCCTTGTCTCCTTTTCGTTCAAGGGTTTCGACCGGACAGCGGCAACTGCTGACATTAATTGGTGCGCCAGGCAGCGCCGCATGACCCGTCCGTGCCGTGCGAAATGCGGCCAAATCCCATCGTTATTCGACCCCAATATCGCGACGCAGATGCGGCGACAGCAAGGCGATACGATGGCCGTGAAGGGCAGAGTTGTTCATCTGCCCATTTGGTTTTCGTCGGGCCAGCCACCGGGCGATGGCACCCCATGGCCACACCCGAAGTTCGAGTGCGCGTAACATTGTTCTCATCCTGGTTGGTTATCGGAACTTGATGACGCCGGCTTTTGTGTCGGCCAGCGGCCCGTCGCCAACCCACGCATTGACGACAGGCTCGTAAATAATCCGATATCGGATGTAAATCAAGCGCGGATTTGACTAAGGCGCGAGATTTCTCGAGATTCTAGATTGTCGGGGCTAGCCCAGACCGCGGCGCTTGGTTGCGCCGGCGTCTGAAAGGGGGCGCCACCATTCTTGATGGCCCAGGTACCAATCGACCGTCTCGGCCAATCCGGTGGCGAAATCCCGGTCCGGCGACCAGCCCAGCGCGCTTCGGCTGTGCCTTGTATCCATGGCGTAACGCAGATCGTGTCCCGGCCGGTCCGCTGTGAAGCCGATCAGCGAGCGGCGGGGCGCACCTGTGTCGAGGGGTGGGCCGCGCTGGTCGAGGCGGTCGCAGATGGCTTCCACGACGGCTAAATTTGTCCGCTCCTCGCCGCCCCCGAAACAGAATGTCTCTCCCGGTGCGCCTTGTTCTGCGGCCGCGATAAGCCCGGCGACATGATCGTCGACATGCAGCCAATCGCGAACATTGGCGCCGTTGCCATAGACCGGCAGGTCCTGGCCCAACATCCCGTTGATGATCATCAACGGGACAAGCTTTTCGGGATGCTGGTGGGGTCCGTAATTGTTGGTGCAATTGGTAACGATGACCGGCAGGCCATAGGTGTGGTGCCAAGCTCGTGCCAAATGATCGGACGCGGCCTTGCTGGCCGAATAGGGCGACCGGGGGCTGTAGGGGGTGGTTTCGCGGAAGCGACCCACCAGTCCCAGGCTGCCGAACACCTCGTCAGTGGAGATATGGACGAAGCGGAATCGAGTCTGTCGGACCTCGTCAAGCCCGCGCCAATAGTCTAGCGCGACATCCAACAAGCGGCTGGTGCCGACGATGTTGGTATCAATGAATGCGGCGGCGCCATCGATCGATCGATCGACATGGCTTTCCGCCGCGAGATGCATGATCGCGTCGGGCTGAATTTCTTTAGTGAGGGCGGCCATTGCCGGTGTGTCACCGATGTCAAGCTGGGCGAACCGGTAGCGATCCGACTCCGTTACCACTGACGGCAGCGACGAGGGCACCGCCGCATAGGTCAGCTTGTCGACGTTGGTGACCGACCAATCGGTCTGCGTAATCAGTCGGCGGATCAGGGCGGAGCCGATAAAGCCGCAACCGCCAGTTACTAGTACCTTCATGTCCGCACCGCTGGGGAATCTATCTCGTCAAGCAACATCGAACAGAAACGTGTCATCAAAAACTCCAGATCGCTATGGCTCGGCGCTGAGATGGGTCCTCTATAGAAGGGCATCGACCATAAATCTTGGCAAAAAGAGATCGGCCCGCCCCTTTCTCATCAGCCTCGGCATCTTTATCCGCTGCCAGATGTCAGGCAAACTGGCCGGCGGACCCAATATGGGGTCACCGAGTGCCGTCAGGAGATGTCCGTGAGTGAGATTGAATTGGCGTTTGGCCGTGGCGGCTTGAAGCTGAGGCTGCCAACGACCGCGCGGCCCACTGTGATCCGCAAGCGACCACTTCCGGTACCGGCCGACCAAAGGGCGGCGACAGAAGCGGCACTCGACAATCCAATCGACGCACCGGTACTGACCGATCTGGCAAAAGGCGCGAAGACCGCCTGTATCCTAATCTGCGACATCACCCGCCCGGTGCCCAATCATCTCTTCCTACGGCCCCTGATCGACCGGCTGGTTTCCGCTGGCGTTCCGCTCTCGGGCATCTCGGTGCTCGTCGCGACCGGCTTGCACCGGCCAAACCTGGGCGATGAACTCGCTGAATTGGTGGGCGATCCCTGGGTCTTGGAGCATGTCAGCGTCGTCAACCACTACGCACGCGACGAAGACGCCCATGTCGATTTCGGGCGTACGGCCACGCGCGGGGTGCCGGTCGGCCTAGACCGCCGATTCGTCGAGGCCGACATCAAGATCGCGACCGGCTTGGTCGAACCGCATTTCATGGCTGGCTGGTCCGGCGGCCGCAAGGTGATCGCGCCGGGGATCGCCCGACACGACACGATCCGCACCTTCCATTCCGCGCGTTTCATGGAAGACCCGGGCGCAACGTCGTGCAATCTCAACGCCAACCCCTTGCATGAAGAGCAGCTTGAGATCGTGCGCATGCTGGAGGGGCCCGTCCTAGCCCTCAACACCGTGATCGACGAGGAGCGGCACATGTGCTTCGCCTCATTCGGTGAGATCTTGTCGAGCCATATGGCAGCGGTCGATTTCGTGCGCGATGCAACCTCGGTGCCGGCGCCGCGGCGCTATCGCACCGTGGTCACGTCTGCCGCCGGCTACCCGCTGGACAAGACCTATTATCAGACGGTTAAGGGCATGGTGACGCCGATAGACGTGCTCGCGAAGGGCGGCGATCTGATCATAGTTTCGGAATGCTCCGAAGGTGTCGGATCGCCGGAATTCAGGGCGGCGCAGGAACGGCTGGTTTCGCTCGGCGCGGACGCGTTCTTGAAAACGCTGACGGACAAGAGCCTTGCCGATATCGATGAGTGGCAGACGGAAATGCAGCTGAAGCCGATGCGCGTTGGCCGCATATCGCTCTATGCGCCCGGACTGTCCGATGACGATCATGCGGTGACCGGCGTCGACAAAATCGACGACCTTGTTGCCGCCGTCGCCGCGTCCATTGATCGGCAAGGGGACCCTGAGATCGCGATCATCCCCGAGGGGCCCTACGTGGTGCCCTATTGCGCTGCCGCCGAATGAGCGGACGCCACATTCATCTTGATTTGCTCGGCGGCATCGCGGGCGACATGTTCGTGGCGTCGGTGCTCGATGCCTTTCCGGAACTGGCCGAGCCCTGCGAGCGGGCTACTAACGCTCTTCTGGGCGATGCCGTCGATATCGCGGTCGTTCCGGATAAATCTCACGGGTTTGCGGGAACAAGATTTCGGGTTTCTCAAACCCGAAAGGCCGAACATCGCTCCTGGCGGCACATCTCTGAGATGATTCGTGCCGGCCTGCCCGATCGGGTCGCTAACCATGCGGACGGCATCTTTCGGCTGCTCGCCGAAGCAGAGGCGGAGGTTCATGGCGCGGACCTGCAAGATGTGCACTTTCACGAAGTCGGTGCGCTCGATTCGATCGCAGACATCAGCGCGGCGAGTGTCCTGATCGACGCGCTAAATGCCCAATCCTGGTCGGTGGGCCCTGTGCCTATGGGGGCCGGGGCGGTGTCGACAGAACACGGAATGATCCCTGTCCCGGCACCCGCGACCTCTCGATTGCTAAGGGGATTCACGGTGGTCGATGACGGCGTGCCGGGCGAACGTGTCACGCCGACCGGTGCCGCCATCCTGGCCTATCTGGCACCAGGTCGAATTCGCCCGCCGGGCAAGCTTGGTCGAAGCGGATTGGGTCTCGGGACACGCGAACTGCCCGATCGCGTGAACGGCTTGCGGTTGCTTGAAATTGAAACCGAGGGCGCGGCGATCGAGAGCGACCAGGTTACCGTGCTGCGGTTCGACATCGATGACCAAACGGCCGAGGATTTGGCACTGGGACTCGACCGATTGCGGCAGGTCAACGGTGTGATCGACATTACGCAAGCAACGGCAATCGGCAAGAAAGGCCGGTCTGTCGCCCAAATCCGCATGCTCGTCGTGCCCAGCCGGGCCGACGAAATTGCCGAGCAGGTATTTTGCGAAACAACGACGCTGGGCCTCTGCCTAGAGAGGCTTGAGCGGCGCGTGCTGCCGCGTCAGCAATCTGAACCGCTGCCCGGTTTGCACGCTAAGCGTGCCGCGCGACCGTCCGGTCTGACAGCCAAGGCGGAGATCGACGACATAGCCCGGCAAGCTGGCGACGCGTCGGACCGTGCCCGGTTACGGAGAGAAGTTGAGTGCGCAACGCTTGAAGAGCCAGATGGGGACAATGACTGACATGACGGTTTCCCAGAAGACAGGAGCGCTCGAACGGATACTCGGCGAGATTGGATCGGTCGCTGTGGCTGTTTCCGGCGGCGTGGATTCGATGACGTTGGCGCATGTCGCACATCGAGCTCTGGGCACCGGCGCCACGATGATCCACGCACGCTCGCCCGCCGTTCCGAAGTCGGCTAGCGAGCGGGTAACGCGGCATGCAGAACGTGCCGGCTGGCGCCTAATGGAAATCGACGCCGGCGAGTTTGCCGATAGTCGCTATCGAGCGAACCCAGCCAACCGGTGCTATTTCTGCAAGACCAATCTCTACGGGACTATGGCGGCGCAAACGGAAGCGGCGCTCGTTTCCGGAACCAATCTCGACGATCTCGGCGACTGGCGCCCCGGGCTCAAGGCGGCTGACGAGCATTGCGTTCGCCATCCCTTTGTCGAGGCTGGCATCGACAAGGCATGCGTTCGCGCCATCGCTCGGCGCCTTGGTCTCGATGACTTGGCCGAACTGCCAGCTGCCCCCTGCCTGTCTAGCCGTGTTGAAACTGGGATCTTTGTCGAGGCAAAGACCTTGGCTTCCATCGACCGGGTAGAGACGTCGCTGCGCGACCGGCTCCAGCCTCAGACCGTGCGCTGTCGGGTCGTGGCGAAGGGGATCAGGATTGAGCTTGACCCGGGTTGCTTCGACAGATTGGGGCCGGATGATCTTTTGTCCGCAAGGCAAGTCGTGTCGAACAGTTTTGCAGGCGTTAATCCAGACGATGTGGTGATCGCTCCCTACCGCCGTGGCTCGGCCTTTCTGCGCTGACAATGAGTGACGAGTTTCAGATCGACTTCGATCGCGATGAGCGGCTGGGCTTTGGCGAGGCGATCTTTTGTGCCGGTAAGTCCACGGAACAGGTCCAGGCCATTCTCGACGCCGCCATGCAGCAACAAAAGTCATTGCTGCTGACACGCTGCGCGCTGGAAATGGCGGCCGCACTAGGCCCACCCCTCGACTACGACGAAGTTTCCCAGACCGCCTTTTTTGGCGCGACGGCGCCAGCGTCGGACACTCCTCGAATCGCGATCGTTGCGGCTGGAACTAGCGACATTCCCGTCGCGCGTGAGGCAGAGCGGACATTGCGGTTCAATGGCCGTCAGGCGCACATGATCCTGGATGTTGGCGTTGCCGGCCTGTGGCGGTTGCAGGCCCGTCTGCCGGAGATCCGCAAGTCTGCCATCGTCATCGCGGTTGCGGGCATGGACGCCGCATTGCCGACAGTGCTGGGCGGTCTTGTGCCGCAGCCGATCATCGGTGTGCCAACCTCCGTCGGCTATGGCGCAACGCGCAGCGGGGAAACGGCGCTGATGGCCATGCTGTCGAGCTGTACGCCGGGGTTGACCGTGGTCAATATCGACAACGGGTATGGGGCGGCCTGCGCTGCGCTGCGCATGATCGCACGGGTCGCTGCGGACGCTCCCCTCGATCAATAGCGGCCTTTGCCTCGATAGGACCGGGACTTGTAGTAGTCGCGCAGCG
>JBCCER010000229.1:0-6466 GCA_039030175.1 Pseudomonadota bacterium | reverse complement strand
GCGTCGCCCGATGCCATGGCGTCGAAGCCATCGATCATCCCGAAGAAGCCTTGGCCGGGGGACTGTGTTTCCGGATTGACGGTCCGCTCGATGGAATAGCGGACATCGTCCGACGTCATCGCGCGGCCGTTATGGAAGGTCACGCCGTCACGCAGATGGAATGTGTAGGTCAGGCCATCCTCGGAGATCTCGTAACTCTCGGCGAGATCCGGGATCAGGTTCGTCGTACCCGGCTCATAATCCATGAGCCCGTCAAACAGGCTCTTGATCATCGACCAGTTTTGCCAGTCATAGCCAATTGCCGGATCGAGCGTGGACACGTCGTCATTGTACGTAACGACCATTTGCCCGCCCATCGGCACATTTTGGGCCACGGCCGCCGAGCCAAATGCAACGAAGGCCAACGCTGACGCTGTTGTCAGTAACGCTTTACGCATCTCGTTTCTCCTCTGTTCAACTCTGACAAATGCCCGAAGGCGATTACTCCCAATCCGGCGGATTGCTGCCGCCCCAGTTATGTCGTGTGCCGCTAGCGGATCTTGATCCGCGGATCGACGAACGGCGAGACGATGTCGGCAACCAAATTGCCGATCACGACGCCAACAGCGGCCACCAAGGTCACGCCCATGATGATCGGAACGTCCAAACGCTGGATGGCCTGCCAGGCGAGTTGCCCGATACCCGGCCAGCCAAAGACTGTTTCGACGACGACGACCCCATTCATAAAGATCCCGATATCCAAGCCGATCATGGCCACGATCGGCAGAATTCCATTTCGGACGCCATGCACCATGACGACACGTGTTCGACCAGCCCCCTTGGCGCGCGCGGTCCGGATGTAGTCCTGGCGCAGCACGTCGACCATGCTGGAGCGCATCATGCGCGCATACCAGCCGCCGCCCAACACCCCTAGGGTCAATGCAGGTAGAACCAAATGCCAAATGCCGCCGAACCCGCGGGTTGGGAACCACCCCAATTCGAAGGCAAAGACATAAAGCAGCAGCAGACCGACCACGAATTGAGGGGCCGACACACCGCTAAAGGCCGCGACCATGATCGCCTTGTCCGCGAACTTGCCACGCTTGGCAGCGGCGACGATGCCGGCGGGCAGGCCGATCAACAGCTCAAAGAAGATCGCGCCGGCCAGCAAGGCCAGTGTCGCGGGGAGGCGGGCCAGGATCAGTTCCGACACGTCGATCCGCTGGATGTAGGAGCGGCCGAGATCGCCCTGAACGAGATTGCCGAGATAGGCGAAATACTGAACCGGCAGCGGCTGATCGAGGCCAAGCTGCTGGCGGATCGACTCCACCGTGTCGGCGGACGCGTTGCGGCCGGCGACCATGCGGGCGGGATCGGCGGGGACAAGATTGACCAGCAGGAAGGTGACGATCGTGATGCCAAGTACGATCAAAATCGCCTGGACGATGCGCTTGCCCAGATAGCGCAGCATTAGGTGCGCCCCCGCTGGGTCGGGTCCAGTACGTCCCGAAGGGCGTCCCCGACAAGATTAAACGATAGGGCCAACAGCAGGATTGCCGCGCCTGGGATAAAGACCAGCCACGGTGCCGTCGTAAAGTACGAGACACTCTCCTGGATGATATTCCCCCAGGACGGCATCGGCGGCTGAACGCCGATTCCCAGGAACGACAAGGTGGCCTCGAGAAGAACCGTCGTCGCGATGCCCAGAGTCGCCCACACCAAAATGGTTGGAATCAGGTGCGGGATGATGTGTGCGAAGAGGATGCGGGCATTGCTGGCGCCGAGATTGCGCGTGGCTTCGATGAACTCGCGCTCAGACAGGGACGTGGTCTCGGTATAGACCACGCGCGCCACTTGGACCCAGTTCACAGCCGCGATGACCAGGGCGACGATCCACAAGCTAGGTCCGATGATGGCTGCTAGGGCGATCGCCAAGATCAGAACCGGAAATGCCATCATAAGGTCGGTGAAGCGCATGATGACGGTACCCAGCCAGCCGCGCACATAGCCGGCGAGCGTCCCCAGGAGGGCGCCCAAAAGAACTGCGATACCGTTGGCGACCACGCCGATGATTAGCGACGTCCGCGCGCCATGCATCATCCGGCTGAGCAAATCGCGGCCCAGCGTGTCGGTACCGATCAGGAATGGGACGCCAGGAGGGAGAGGGGCGCCCTCTAGCGTGAGGCCTTCGAAATGCTGTTCCTGATAGTCGTAAGGCGCCAGCACATCGGCACCGAGCGCCACAACGACTGTTACGACAATCACGAGCAGGCCGAACAAGGCCGCCCGGTTTCGAGAAAAGCGTCGCCAGCCATCCCGAACGGAGGTGGATTCCAATGCAGGCATAGACGAGATGCTAGGCCCGAATTTCCCTGGGTCGCAAGACCTTGACCGTGAGACCAGCTATGACACAATCTAGCTCAATTTTTACCAGTGAAAATTTGACTTGTATATGAAAGTTCCTTAATCTGCGCCGTCGGCGTTCACGTCGATCGACAAAATGCTAACTGGGGGACTAACCACATGAAATTAGACTCTGTTTCACGGGCAGCCCGCATCGCGATCGCCGGCCTGCCAATTGCGGTGGCGGCGACGATCGGTACGACTGGCGCGATGGCCCAGGAGTACAGCTTTCGGTTACCGCATGTGACCTCTGCGACGGAGCCGGTAAACGACGCCGCCTTGCACTTTGCAGAGCTGGTCGAAGAACGCAGCGACGGACGTATCTCGGTCGAGGTTTATCCCGGTGGCCAGCTGGGCACCAATCTAGAGATGTTCGAACAGGTTCGCCTCGGGGCGCCATTGATCATTCTGGCGGACCCGGGCTATCTGGCCGACTTCGTCTCCGATTTCGGCATCCTGAACGGGCCATATCTGCTCGACGAGCCTGGAGACTTCCAGAAGATCCTTGAGGATCCTTGGTTTGGCGGCATGACTGATCGTTTGCGCGACGAGTCAGAATTTGAGCTGCTGGCGCTCAATTGGTTCTTTGGCGACCGCAACGTGATCTCCAATCAGCCGGTCCGCACAGTCGACAACTTCGACGGCATCTCCATCCGCGTGCCGCCGAACATTATGTGGATTGCGACCTTTGACGCTCTTGGGGCGAGGGGCGAACAGATTGCCTGGCCGGAAGTTTACGGTGCGCTTGCATCGGGTGTTGTTGATGCAGCAGAAGCGCCGCTTGGCTCCATCTATGGCGCGAGCTTGCATGAAAACGGCGACACTATCTCGATGACCGGCCACTTCTACGCCTGGATCGGTCTGATGATGAATGACGAGCTGTTCGCGGGGATGCCAGAGGATCTGCAGGAGATCCTACGTCAGTCAGCGCTGGATGCCGGCGATTTCATGACTGAATTGGTGCAGGCACGCCAAGGCGACTTCATCGAGACCTTCGAGTCTGAGGGCATCACCTTCGTCCATGACGTTGATCGCGAAGGAATGCGTGAGGCCACTCTGTCGGTTTACGAAGAGTTCCCGGAATGGTCGCCCGGGCTGCTTGAGACCGTTCGCGGCATTCTCGACAACTAGCCCCGTTAGTGGCGGGCGACCATAAAGTGCTCGCCCGCCATTTTCTTCGCGGCTGCTGCTAATGAAATCGATTGCGCGCCTCGTCGCCCAGGCGGTGCGGAATTGGGAGTTGACGCTGGCGGGCATCGCGCTTCTCGTTGTCGTCGTCAGCGTTTCGTTCGGTGTGATTAGCCGGTATGTGACCCAGACCTCCGCAACCTGGGCGACAGAGCTTGCCAGCCTGTCCTTCACTTGGACCGTTTTTCTTGGGGCCGCGGCGGCGTTTCGGCGCAATCTGCACGTAAGCGTCGACATTATCGTACGGCTGTTGCCTGCGCGGTGGTCCGCCGGGGTCGCCTGGGCGATGGATGTTCTGCTGCTGGTATTCCTGCCCTACGCGCTCTACTTGGCGATCTCGATCGCCATCGACTCCGCGAGCCGGCCATCGCCGGTGTTACGGATCTCGTTCGTCTATGTTTATGGCGCGGTCGTTCTGAGCTTTGCCTCGATCCTGGTGTGTCATGTATTGCGCATGGCCTCTCGCCTCGGTCATCGAAAGGCCCAACCGCAATGACCGTGGCGCTTCCGGCATTGGTCATGTTGGGCTTGCTGGCCGCCAACATGCGTGTTGCATTTGCGATCGCGATCGCGGCGCTCGTCTTCTTTCTCACCGCGCAAGGTGTGCCGCTGGAAATCTATATCCAGCGCATGGTCAGCGTGACCCATTCCTTTCCCTTGCTCGCCGTCCCATTCTTTATTTTGGCCGGCGTCATCATGAACCACGCCGGGATCACGAAGCGACTGATGGCCTTGGCGGACAGCCTGGTCGGGCACCGGGTCGGTGGGCTCGCCCACGTGAACGTTCTGCTGAGTACTTTCATGGGCGGCATGTCGGGCTCTGCGAACGCGGATGCAGCCGTTCAAAGCAAGATCCTTGTGCCGGAAATGAGCAAGCGCGGCTACGATCCGGCCTTCTCCGCGGCTGTCACCGCCACCTCATCCGTCATAGCGCCGATCATCCCGCCCGGCGTCGGCATGGTGCTCTACGGGTTTTTGGCTGACGTTTCGATCGGCCGGCTGTTCTTGGCTGGATTGGTACCCGGCTTGTTGATGTGCTTTGCCCTGATGTTTGTGGTCGCGATTGTGTCACGCCGGCGCGGCTACATGCCCTCGCGTCCGACCCGTGCCAGTTGGAACGAACGGGGCCGCGCAGCGTGGAGCAGCCTCTGGGCGCTGGGGTTGCCGATCGGCATCATCGGAGGCATCCGCTACGGTATCTTCACGCCGACCGAAGCGGGTGCGATGGCCGTCGTCTACGCTGCCTTTGTGGGTGTCGTCATTTACCGCGAGCTCGATTTGAGGAAGTTGCCGGCGATCCTGAGCGAGGCCGTGCTGGCCAACGCGGTGGTCATGCTGATCATCTGTGCGGCCCAAGCCTTTGGCTTCTACATGTCGTGGGAACGCATTCCACAGGAGGCTGGGCAATTCCTGCTCAGTCTGACTGACAACCCGTTGGTTCTATTGCTGGTGATCAATCTGTTTCTGGTCTTCGTCGGTATGTTGGTCGAAGGCAGCGCTGCGCTGATCCTCTTAACGCCGTTGCTGGCGCCGCTGGTGGCTTCGATCGGCATCGATCCCGTGCATTTTGGCGTCGTCATGGTTGTTAACCTGACGATCGCCGGTGTGACGCCGCCAGTCGGAACGCTGATCTATACAACTTGCTCGATCGTGGGCGTCGATATCGCGAAATTCATCCGTGAATCGTTGCCGCTTGTTTTGGCACTGTTTGTCGTGCTCGCGCTTGTCACCTTCGTGCCGGTGGTCAGCCTATGGCTACCAAATCTGTTGATGTAAGCGACTAGAGCCGGATCTCTCGCTAAGTGTGCCGACTCAAACGCCGCGTTTATGCCGATTGTGTTGAGCGAGGCGCTGGAATGGACTATCAGCGAGCCTGCTAACCTCATTCGTGCTTCCTGATTTCCGTCCACCAAGGAGACTGTCTGTGACCGACACCGTTGCCCCCGATACCCTGGAGGCTCTTCGGAGCTTGGACACACCCACCGTGTGCAACGCACTCGAACTGGTTGCCCCAGAGCGGCGCGGCAATGGGTACACGGTTGAACATCTCCACTGTGTGAGGCCGGAGCTCGGGCGCATGCTCGGCTTTGCAAAGACGGTCCGCATTGCCGCCGAAAGACCGGACGGGAAAACGCCGGAGGAAAAGCGTGCCGGTCTGATCGAGTACTTCAGATATGTCGCGTCGGGTGACGGACCGAAGGTCATCATCGTCCAAGACATTGATGAGCGGCCGGGCTACGGCGCCTTTTGGGGCGAAGTGTTTACGGCTGTTCACAAAGGGTTCGGCGCGCTGGGGGTGATCACCAACGGATCGGTGCGAGATCTCGACGAGTTCGCAGAGGGATTCCAGGCTCTCGTGTCGAAGATCGGCCCTTCGCACGCCTACGTGCACGTCGTCGATTTCGGGGGTGACGTCAATGTCGTGGGGATGGACGTTTCCGACGGCGATTTGATCCATGCCGACAAACATGGGGCCGTCGTGGTGCCGCACGCGGCGGCAGCCGAGATCCCTGACGCTGCCGACCTAATGGCGAGGCGCGAGGCTTTTATCATCAATGCAGCGCGCCGGCCAGATTTCTCGGTCGACAAGCTTCAGGAGGCCATGGAGCAGGCGGCGAAGACGAACTGACAGTCAGATCAACTCGTCCTTGCGATCATCGGTCTCGCCGTAGCGGCTCATCACCGCCGGGCGGGTGCCCTCGTAAACTGAGTCTATGTTCTTCTCTATCTGCTTGTTTTCGCGTTCGAAAAGGCTGTGTCCTTTGAAGTCGCCTTCAACGATGAACGGGCCGAAATTCTCGACCTCGATGACCCACATGGCCTGGGCGACGCCGAGTTCCTCCAGCCAATGGGCGTCGCGCACGCGTTTGATGCCCCGGCCCAGCAGGGCGCCGGT
>JBCCER010000228.1:0-6494 GCA_039030175.1 Pseudomonadota bacterium | reverse complement strand
TGCGGTTCAAACGCAAAGCTGGAGACGGTGCGGTCGCCCACCAACGCCCCATTGCCGGCGCCCAGGGCGTAATCGTAGTAGAGCTTAACGATCTCTTCTTCCGACACCTGGTTTGTCGCCGGGTGGGCCATGCAGGCCTGCCGCCATTTCTTCACGCGCGCATAGTCTTCACCGTCGGGCAGGTCGAAATCTTCGTAGTAGGCGAGGAACCAGAAGCGCTTGAAGATGGGGGTGAACACGGCCTCCGCGAGCCCGAAATCCTCGAACAGGTAGGTGCCGTTCGGGTTGTGCTCGCAAAGAAAACCATCGATGTCTCGATAGAGCGCCAGCAGTTTTTCCCGGTGGGCGGCGCGTTGGTCGGCATCCTGGTTCATCACATAAAGGTAGCCGGCCATGGTGAAGGGGCCTTCGCCGGCGATCAGCATGGATTCCACGGCATGCTCATGCGGATCGCTTCGGCGCAGTTTCTCCCCCTCCAGCGCCTCGTCCAGATAGCGCAGGATCACCAGGCTTTCCTTAAGGATCTGCCCATCCGCGGTCTCAAGCACCGGAAGCGCAGTGGTGCCCCGGGTTTTTTTCAGCAACGCGGGGTCTCGGGGTTTGGTAATGTCGACCACACGAAACTCTACCGTGTCTTGCAGACCCCTAAGGGCCAACAGAATTTCCAAGCGCTGCGAGAACGGGCAAACGGGGATATGATGGACGATGTGCTTGCTCATCGCTCTCGATCCGATTGGTAAGGGGGCGGCGAACATTCTTTGCCGGGCAATCTTGTAAGCATGAACAGTATCAATCCAACAAATTCCAAAAATCTAGGTCATCACTGAATTGAATTTCGCGACTTTCGATCTGAACTTGCTTCGCGTGCTCGATGCGATCCTGCGCGAGGGCTCGACCACCAAGGCTGGCGAACGGCTCGGTCTTTCGCAGTCCGCTGTGTCGAATGCGCTCAACCGGCTGAGATATTCCCTTAAAGATGACCTGTTCGTCCGGCAAGGAAACGGATTGGTGCCGACGGATTTCGCCGCCTCGCTAAAGGATGGCCTGCGCGGAGAGCTAAACCGGATCGAAGGCTTGCTGACGTTGCCGTCCAGCTTCGATCCGAGCGCCGCGTCCGGCAATTTCAAGATATCGGCCAGCGACTTCTTTGCCGAACTTCTGATGCCCGCCTTGGGGGAACATCTGATCAAGAGCGCGCCAATGATGCGCGCGCAACTGGTTGATTTGGTGCCTGACGACTATGTCGACAGCCTAGAGCGCTATGGTGCGGATCTGGCCCTCATTCCCGATATCGACCTGCCCGAATGGGTCTGTTCCGAACCGCTGTTTCATTCGTCCTTTTCGGTGATCGGCCGCGTCGCCAACCCGGCCCTTCAGTCGGTTGCGCCGGGGGCGGAGATGCCGATGGACACTTTCTGCGAGCTTTCCCACGTGCTTTTCTCGCCGGAAGGCAAGCTTGCGGCGATGGGGGATGCCGCCTTGGCCAAGGTCGGCCGGCAACGACGCGTTGCCATGACGCTGCCGGTTTTCTCCGGCGTTTGCCGCGTGGTCGGCGAGAGCGACCTGATCGCGCTGGTGCCCACCCAGCTCGCCCAGAAGGTGGCGGGCGGGTTCGGTCTGAAAGTATTCGCACCCCCCTTTGAGATCAGCCCCGTTCTCATTATCGCGATCTGGCACAGGCGGTCGGACGAGAACCCGCTGTCCAAATGGATGCGCCAGCAGGTTTTCGATCTGATGAAGCCCCTTAACGATTGGTAAGAAACGATTGGTGAGGATTGAAAGGCCTCCGGCCGGTCCGGCGAGTCTAACCCTAGTCGGCGCCCTCCACCTTCACCGCATGTGTCGCGATGAAGCAGATTGACATCAGCCACGCGTCGGGCTTGTCCAAAAGGTCGTCGAATTCGGCGCCGTCGGCCTCGGACAGGAAGCCCTTTGCCACCAGTTCCGGCAGGATGATGTGCAAGGTATTGCCGTAGAGGTCACGGGCGGGGTTGGGGCCTTTGCCGCCATTGAAAAGCCGGGTTTCGCCCTCCGCCGAGATGACCTTGAGGCCGAAATCCGCCAGCTGGTTGGGTGTCCGTTGACCGGCATAGGGATCGATGCCGCGGCGGGTGGCCCATTCGAAGTAGGCCAGCCAGGCCCGTCTCCAGACCGGATGGGGGTCGCTGAAGATTGGGTGGACGTCAGGTTCGACGATCAAGAGATGGCCGCCTGGGCGAAGCATCGCGGCGAGGCGCCTTAGCATCAATTCCCGGTCCGGGACGTGGTGGTACAGCGCCCTGACCACGACCAGGTCGAAACCCTCCGTGTGCCCGGGCGGTTCTAGAATGTCCAGACGTTCGGTCGCGATCCTGGGGTGGTCGATCTCGTCGATGAACGTCGTCTGCAGGTCGGTGCATAGCATGTGGCCGCGGTCGTCCAGCCGGTCGGCCAGCCATTGTGAGACCGTGCCCAATCCGGCGCCGACTTCAAGACACTGCCAGTCCGGCTTTATGCCGATCCGGTCCAGCTGATAGAAGGTATAGGGATCGGTCTCAGCCGCCAGCGCCGACAGCCGCGCCCGCTCTTTTTCGTCATACGTTGTGATCGGATAGCGCATCGGGTCCTCGTGTTTACTGGCGCATTCATCCCTCGAAGCGTCTTACGGTGGCAGCCCCGCCTGGGTGAGGTCTTCAAACAGCTTTGAGCGGTAGTTTGACGCAAGCGTTCTCCAAGATCTTGAGAACGTGCTCAATGAGAAGTTGGGACGCGCTTCAATTGTCGCGGCAAAGGCCGACCGGGCCTCCTCAATCCGGTCCTGCCTCACATGCGTTGCGGCCAGCATTAATTGGGCGAACGGCGCCAGGTTACGATTTGACTGGACCCGAGCGAACAGCCGCTCTGCCTGGCCATAGTCGTTCAAGAAGTAGTAGATGCTCGCATTGGCGATCATCTTGACACGGAGCATCGGCCCGCGCGGACTGAGCCGAATGGACTTTTCGAGGGCAGGCACCGCGTCCTCAGCATGGCCACCCCACATTAGAGCGCTTGCCAGGTTGAGGTAGCCGAGCGCAAAGCTGGGATTGAACTCCAAAGACAGCTCGGCCTCCTCCAATGCCTGATCGTATTTACCCTGCATCGAATAAACGCGGCTTAGAGCTGTACGCGCAAAGCTGCTTCGTGCGTCGAGCTCGACTGCCCTGATTGCGTGGTTCAACGCGTCTTTGAGAACCGCGTCGACATCATCCACATCGCCCATCATCAGCCTGCGCATTTGAAGCAGTGCGAGTGCGGCAGGGATGCCGCTGATCGTGGCCTCCTTGTTTGCCAGTTTGGCGAGCTGCTCCAACGCCATTTCGGAGTCTTCTTCGGTGAATTTGTGGAAGTGCCACATGGCGCGCTGGAAACTCTCCCAAAGGGTGATGTTCCCGGATTTCAGCTTCGCCTGCTTCTGTTCCGTGGACCTGACATGTGAGTCGATCTGTCCGGCTATCGCTGTCGCAATCTCCCTTTGAAGTTCGAATAGGTCGTCGGTCTGCCGTTCAAAACGGTCCGCCCAGACCTGACTGCCGTCCTGCGCATCAACCAGCTTGGCGTTAATCCTCATGCGAGGTCCTGCCCTCAGGACGCTTCCTTCTACGACAAAGTGGACCCCCAATTCGCGGCCGATCTGCTTGGGATTGGCGGTCCGTCCCTTGTACTCAAAAGTCGAACCCCGTGAGATCACCATGAGCCAGTCCACGCGCGAAAGCTCGGTGATGAGTTCGTCGGTGACCCCGTCGGTGAAGAATTCCTGCTGCCCATCCCGGCTTAGATCATCGAATGGCAACACGGCGATAGCGGGGTTCTCCGGTAGGGGCGGAGACTCCACATCCGATCGGCCCACATGGGATTCGGTCAGGTTGGGAGGCTGGCGCGAGCCAGCTATCCGCGCGGTGTCGTCGGTGGAGAGCGGCGGACCGTGTTTTGTCCACTTGATGTCGTGCAGCCGAAGATAGTCCTTCAGGATGATCGCCGCATACATGAACCCAAAGCGGCGCAACTCCGGAGAGATACGTTTGCTAGCGAAATTCAGCCCGGCAGCAACTTGCGCCAGCTGAAACTGACTCTCCATGTAGGATAGGCGATGTGCCTGGTGCCTATCGACCCAGTCGAACACCTCCGTTCTTATGTCCTTCAAGAGGTTGATTAGGCCGAGATCGTCCCCGTCGAACCGAGCGCTCTGCCTAAGGTGATCGAAGGGACAGAGCTGGGTGACGATCGACGTCCAATGCGACACCGTCACATGCCCGCGCCGATACAGCAGATGGCTGAGCGCAAGATAGGCATGATCGAAAAACAGGAACTGCCGGTCTTGATAATAGGCCAGATCGATCAGGTAATACTGGCTTCTTTCCTCGCCGACTTGGTTGACCACGATGTTGAGGCCGTTCAGGTCGCCGTGGATATGGCCTTCAATTGCGCGCAGCTTGAATTGCTCGAAGTCTTCCGGCTTCCACAAGGCAAAGGCGAGGGGGTTGGGATACCATTGGCCATCGAAAACAAAGCTCGGCTCTTCGGGGGGAATGCCGCAAACTTGCGCGACAGTCGTGTGGAGCCGTTGATCGGCCGCATCGAGCTTGTGGCCGAGCCAACTTCTCAGAACCGACTGCGGGGATGTCAGCCCCCGCGCCATCTTTACATTGGAATTCCAATCCTCAAGAAGCGAACAGGACAGCCTCTTTGCGACATTGACCTGTTCGACGTGGTTGCACTGCTCCCAGGGCCGCGCATATTCAAGCCCTCTACCGGCAACGGTCGACAAAATCGCAATACTGGTGTCGTTGTGCACCTTATTCAGGACGCGCGGCAGGTGCCCTTTGGCAAATACCGGCGACGATTCATAAGCGTTTAAATGTCTTTCGGCTTCGGTTCTTTCCTGCTGGGCCGGATCACCATGCTTGTCGAACTTGAGAATGGCGAGGCCCGTGAAATCCGAACTTGTAACGTCCGCCAAATAGACCAACGCGCCTGATTTTCCGCCGCTCAGCTGGCGGGTCAGATAAATCTCGCCAACGCCCCATTGCTCGTGGATAAGGGCACGAAGCTCTTTGTAGTCCTTTGGCCACGCGAGCCCATCAGCCGTGTTCTCGTGGCGGTCACTCATGGAGCGGCGATCAACCTTCTATGCCGGCATGGCGCGGCATGCTTTCAGCGTTTCAAGGATACGAGAACTAAATGCAAGTATTAGCATGGCAGACTGTGTGATGATGATTTGCCGGTCAAGAATTCTCTGTGAATTTGCATTGGCTTGCTCGGCATCATTTAGGCTTGGCCTTCGCTGAGCCAATCCACGCCATTGATGGTTAAGCTGTTAGAGGGCCCGCAGCCTCCCTACTGCCGGTTACCTAAGGCGCAGGTCGGCTTTGGCAACCGCTCGCGATCCTAAGGTCAACGGCCTGGCACCTGGCTCGGCATCCAGCTATTGCTTTTTGAGGCGGCCCCGGATTCGGCGGATACATCTACAGGCTAAGCATCAGAAGCGCTCTCCGCCTACTTCGCACCATGCTTTCCCGCCTGCCACCCGACGCCGCCGATCAACCCTTCGGCGACCTTGTTTGGATAGTCCTCCAGGTCCGTCGCCATGGTGTCGTTCCAGCGGTTGAGATAGCCGAACAGGGCGATGCTGGCGGTGATTTCGACGATTTCGTCCTCGGTGAAATGCTGGGCCAAGTCGGCGAAGGTCGCCTCGTCGACCTCGTTGGGCAGGATCGAGGCCTTGTAGGCGTAGGTGAGGGCCGCCCGCTCGGCATCGGTGAACAGGGGGCTGTCCTGCCATTCCCAGACCGCGGCGATCTTGTCGGCGGAGGCCTCGTAGATGCTCGACAGGTTCGCCATATGGGCCTGGCAATAGCGGCAGCCGGCGGCCTGGCTGGCGATCAGGCTGACCAGCATTTTCAGCACTTCGCTGACCGTGCCCTCGTAGAGAACCGCCTTGTTCAGCGCCATGAAGGCCTCGGCAATGGCCGGGCGGCGCTGCATGGTCAGGATCGAGTTGGGGATGAAGCCGCGCGTGTCGCGGTAATGCTCAAACCGCTCGACCAGATGCGGGTGGGTGTCGTGGGGCAAGGGCTTTAGATGGGCCATCGGGTCGGGTCTCCGGACGCGGATTGGGTGTGGCAGCGTCATTGTAGGGCGGATTTGCCTCATGCCAATCTCTCCCGCTGCGATTGGCAAGTGACAGGGAAGTCGCGGCCCGGCAAAGTGTGTGCAGCGACGACCTGCGAACGATAAGGACCTTGCAAGATGAGAACCGTGCTGTGCGCCTGCCTGCTACTTATTTTGACGTTTACCGGGGCGTCAGCCCAATTTGGGTTTCTCTACCGGTCGGGCGTGGAAATCACCGGCGAGGACCGGGACATCGTCGGCCAAACGGTTCGCTCAATCCTGAATGACGGCGAGGTTGGCGACAGTTTGGAATGGTCGAACCCGGACTCTGGGCTGAACGGCGAGACGACCTTGCTCGAGCGGTTCGA
>JBCCER010000227.1:0-6506 GCA_039030175.1 Pseudomonadota bacterium | reverse complement strand
TTTCGGGCGCGACGACGGTTTGGCCGATATCGCTGGGCGCGCTGATGCGGATCGGGCCGGACAGGGTCTGCGCGCCCAGGCGAATGCGGGTTTCCAGATCTTCGACCTCGCCCAGCAAGCGCCTGGCTCCGTCGACGAGCGCGCGCCCCTCATCGGTGAGGCTGATCGCTCGGGTCGTGCGGTTTAACAGTACGACGCCGTAATGCGCCTCTAGCGCCGCCAATCGTTCGGATACCGTGGTCGAAGACAGTCCGGCCTCGCGCCCTGCCGCAGCCAGGCTGCCTTTTTCAACGATCTGCAGGAAAAGGGCGATATTGTTTAGCAACATTATACGGATTTTCCGGATTATTATTCCGCATTCTGCCGATTTATCCGGCCACTGCAAAACCCTATGTTGCGTGGATCGATAAATCGACAGCCCGCAAAGGAGCCGGCCCCATGCCCAAACTAACCATCCTCGCCAACATCCACGCCAAGCCGGACCAGATCGGTTTGGTCAAATCGGAGCTGGAAAAGCTGGTCCCCATCACCCGCGCGGAAGCGGGCTGCATCCAATACGACCTGCATCAGGACAACGACGATCCGGCGCATTTCATGTTCTTCGAAAACTGGGACTCGCGCGAGCTGTGGCAGGCCCATATGAACGCCCCCCATCTGGCCGCCTATGTCCAGGCAACCGACGGCGCGGTCGCGGATTTCACGCTCAACGAGATGACGTTCATCGCCTAGCCGACCCGCGCGCAGAAGAGCCGTCCCCATGAAAGTCGTCCCATGAAAGCTGTTGGCCTGACCCGTTACCTTCCCGTCGATGACGCCCAAGCCCTGATCGACGTCGAGCTGCCCAAGCCCGAGCCTTATGGCCACGACCTGCTGGTTGCGGTGAAGGCGGTGTCGGTCAACCCGGTGGACACCAAAATCCGCCGGTCGAAGGACAAGGACACGGTCGAGGACCCGCCGAGGATCTTGGGCTGGGATGCCGCCGGTGTGGTCGAGGCGGTGGGGTCAAAAGTCACCCTCTTCAAGCCGGGCGATGAGGTCTACTACGCCGGGGACATCACCCGCTCCGGCACCAATGCCGAATGCCAGCTCGTCGACGAGCGCATCGTTGGCATGAAGCCGAAGTCGCTGAGCTTTGCCGAAACGGCCGCGCTGCCGCTAACCACGCTGACCGCCTACGAGTCCTTCTTCGACCGCCTGGGCATCAATCGGGACGGCGCGGACGCGGGCCAATCCATCTTCATCATCGGCGCCGGCGGCGGTGTCGGCTCGATCGGCATTCAGCTGGCCAAGGCTGCCGGCCTCGTGGTGATCGCCACCGCCTCACGCCCCGAAACCACCGCCTGGGTAAAGGAGTTGGGCGCCGACCATGTGGTCAACCATCGTGAACCCATGGTGGACCAGGTCCGCGCGCTCGGCTTCAGCCATATCGACCATATCGCGATCTTCAACGACATGGGGCACTGGGAAACGGCGGTTGAGTTGATCCGGCCCCAGGGCGGCATCGTCTCGATCGATCAGACCAATCTGCCGCTGCCCATGGAGCGGATGAAGATGAAAGCCGCCAGCCTGCATTGGGAGTTCATGTTCACCCGCGCCATGTTCCGAACCCAAGACGTGATCGAACAGCACCGGCTGCTGACCTATATCGCCAGCGAAATCGACGCCGGCCGCATCCGCACGACGGTCAGCGAGGTGCTGTCCCCGATCAACGCCAAGAACATCCGCGCCGTCCACGCCCGCATCGAAACCGGCGCGGCCAAGGGCAAGATTGTCGTGGAGGGTTTTTAGGGTTCAGCAGGACATTTGTTCGCCCAATTGGGGCCGACTGTCAGCGAAGATTTGGAGACATCGCTCAAGACTCTCGCCGGGGAAAGAAAATGAACGATGATGAGCGCGCAATTCGCGAAACCGTGAAAACCTACGTGACCGGCTTTAACCAAGGCAGCAGGAACCTGCTCGAGCAAGCCCTTCACCCAAATTTCATTTCGTCGGGGTTCGTCAATAGCAAGCTGCAATGGGATGGCGCGGAGGAGTTTGCCTCATTCTGCGAGCAGGCGGCGCCCGATCCAAACGGCCCAATCCCGGACTGGGAGGTCGAGACGCTGGTCGTTTCCGGCGCCACGGCAATAGCGGTTGTTCACGACAGGTGGGGCAATCGTGAGTTCCGAGACTCGCTAACGTTGCTGAAGGACCGCGGACGCTGGCAGATCGTCTTCAAGGCGTTTCACGAGCTTACGTAAGTCGGCGCCGATCGATCCTGTTCCGCTATCCAACCTCGTTGTTCTTCGTTTCCTTAGAAAAGATAATGAACATGAGATGGATCACGGCCAGGACGGTGATGTAGTAGCTCAAAGATTGGATGTCCTGGGTCCAGCCATAGATGGTCTGGCAAATGATAGGCGTCAGGCCGCCGGCGATGGTGAGGGCCGCGTTGTAGCCGATAGCACCGCCCGTGCAGCGCGTCGCGAACGGGAACATCTCGGCAATGGCCGTCGTCAGGATCGACGCGGTGGGGGCGAGCGCGACGCCGTAGATGACGCAGGCGATGATGACAAAGGTGAGATTGCCGGTGCTGATTAGGGCGAAGATCGGGTAGCTGAGCACGATGAACAGCATCGCGCCGATGGCCATGACCGGCCGCCTGCCAGTGCGGTCGGAGATGTAGCCAAAGACCGGGATCAGGATCGTCGCGACCAGCAGGCAACAGACGATGGCGAGATTGGCGTTTTCCTGGCTGAGGCCGATATCGTGGGTCAGGAAGGACGGCAAAAAACCGAGGGCGAAATAGTTGCCCATGGCCATCAGAATGCCGTAGCCAAACGAGATGAACAGCAGGTCGATCTGGCCCCTGAAAGACGACCGGATCGGGCTCTTGTTCAGCGTGTTCTCCGCCTTATGCTTCAGGAATACGGGCGATTCCTTCACAGACGACAGCATCCAGGCGACGAAGCCGCCGATGACCAGGAACGAGATGAACGGAATGCGCCAGCCCCATTCGGCAATCTGGGTGTCGGTGAGGCGCGTCGTAATGATGAAGAACGACAGGATGCCCAGCAGGAAGCCCAGGAATACGCCGCACATCACGCTGCTGGAAACGAGGCCCCGATGCTTGTCGCTGGGGTGGAATTCGATCAGCAAGGCGGTGGAATTCGTCGGCTCGGCGGAGATCGCCATGGTCTGGCCGATTCGGATTAGGAACAGCAGGATGATCGAAGCAACGCCCATAGTCTCATAACCGGGCATGGCGCCGATCGCGGCGGTGAAGATCGACGACAGAATGACGGTCGCCAGCAGCGTGTTCTTGCGGCCGTGCCGGTCAGCAAAGGCGCCGGAGACGATCGCGCCAAGGGGCCGGAACACGAAGCTGACCGCGAAGATGGCGAAATAGAGAAGCAGCGAGGTCTCGTAGCTGCTGAATGGGAAAAAGATCCGAGACAGAACGGGCGAGAAATAAGCGTAGAGCGCAAAGTCCGCCCAGGCGATCGTATTGCCGAAGATGACAGTAATGATGATGCGGTAGTTGATCATCTATGGCTGGCCCTTGCGCCTGGCCCTAATCCCAGCATCGCTGCCACCAAGGCGGTATCGCGTCCCATCATCATTGCGCAGTCTGTGCCCCCGATTTGATCACCGCCGCGATGATAGTGGCACTTTTGACATCCGGCAAAGCCACATGCGGGCGTTGTTCCGATGACGCAATCGCGATAGCCATCGGCGGCCGCCGCCTATAGTCTCGCGCCAAAAGGGGAGTTTTCGGGCTTGGAGCGACGCCTTGCCGCCATATTGGCCGCCGATGTGGTGGTCTATAGCCGCATGATGGAGGCAGACGAGGCCGGGACGCTGGCCCGGCTGAACCGCCTGCGCAAAGAGCGGATCCAGCCGCTGATCGCCCATCATCGGGGCCGCGTCTTCAAACTGATGGGCGATGGCATCCGGTCCATGCTGCAGGCCGCGTGTCACGCGAGGCTGGGCGAGATCGATCAGGCGCGCGCCCAAGCCGAGGCCGTGCTGCTCGCATTCCCGGACTTCCGGCTGAGCGACCTGCGACAGAGGAAAACCTTCCGTAACCAGGCCGACGGTGAAAATCTTCGGGACGCTCTCGGTAAGGCCGGTCTGCCGGAGTGAGGGGCGCCTGCCCGCCTGCGATCGGGGGCCGGAATACCGGACACCAGAGCAGATCGAGCATTCTCAGAGCCGATCCAGCAAGAGGATGTGCTGCTTGGCGACGAGAGCTTCGCGGAGGCGCGCGGCGTGCGGGCGGGCGAGGGCTCCATCGCGGCTGCGATCGTAGTGCTACTTCCCGGGCCCGGCAAAGCGTTTGCCAGCTTGCCCGCGTGACGATTACAAACGGCCAGGCATCATAGGAGGAGGGCGTCATCGAGATTCCGACATTCAAGACCGAGCGGCTGCTCCTGCGAGCGGCCACCATGGAAGACTGGCCTGCTTACGAGGCCTTAATGCTCTCCGACCGTACGAAATACATGGGCGGCCCCTACGATCAGAAAGGCGCTTGGGGCTGGTTTTGCCACGAGACGGCTTCATGGGCGCTGTTCGGGCATGGCGGCCTGGTGATGGAACATCAGGAGACTGGCGCAAGCTTGGGCGTGATCGCCATCAATTCGGGGCCGCTGTTCCCGGAGGACGAGCTTGGCTGGTTCGTCTATCCGGAAGTTGAAGGCAAGGGCTATGCCCTTGAGGCCGCCCGAGAACTGCGCCGCTGGGCGTTCGAAGTGCGCGGCCTGGAAACGTTGGTCAGCTACATTTACCCCAAGAACACCCGTTCCAGCCGCTTGGCTGAACGGCTTGGCTGCGTGGTTGACGAGGCCGCCGAGCCCCAGGACCCCGGCGATCTGGTGTTCCGTCATCCAGGACCGGTTTGAAAGCAGGTCTTCCAATGAATATCCGACCCGTCAGGCAGGACGATGCCGAAGGCATTTGCGCGGTCCTGAAGGAGCTTACGGCGGCGGGAAAGCGGACCCGGCCGAGCGATCTCGATTTCGTCCGCGCGAACTATGTCGACCATCCCGACAAGATCGATTGCTTCGTGGCCGAAGATGATGACGGCACGATCCTGGGCTTCCAATCGCTCAGGCTGGCGACCGAGGGCAACGAGTTCGGCACCCCCGTCGGCTGGGCGATGGCCGGCACCCATATCAGCCCAAGGGCCGCGCGCAAGGGCATCGGCGCCAAGCTGTTCGCCGCCACCAAGGTGGTCGCGCTTCAGGCCGGCGTTCCCGCCATCGAAGCCTATATCGGAGCGTCGAACGAAGAGGGTCTGGCCTATTACGAGGCCATGGGCTTTCGCACCTATCGCGAGCCTGAGGGTGCGATTTGCAAGAGCTACGCGGTGGGGTAACGGCGGCGCCTTGCCCAGGCCGCGAACGCCTTCTGTGCAATGACCAAAGTGCCTTCAACGCTCAATCTCAGCCGCAATGTCATCCAGCAGCGACTGGCCAAAATCTGATGAAGTGGCGATTTCCCCGATGTTCAGATCGGCGCCACTCACATACTGCAAGCGCAGGACGTCGCCGTCCTCGCGCGCCTCGGGCAGAATGCAGCAGAAGGTAAAGCCAAGCCCCTTGAGCGCGGCGCCATGTGCATAAAGGTTCGGGTCAGCCAAGGGGAGGTCCAGCCAGATGCTGGCCAGATCTTCCTTCTTCAAGTCAGCCAAATGGTCGGCAATCACGGCATGGGCATCCGTGCCCAGATTGGCGCAGAACAGTATTGCGGCCTGATGAACGAGGTCCCGCTCGGAATGAAGGCGGCAGGCCGTGTCGTTCGACGCCCCATCGCCGCCCCCAAGCTCTCGCGCAAAGCCAGCGTTTCGATAGACCCGCTCAGCAACCTGCCGATACTCCGGCGGCAGATGGACGATCCGAGTCGGCTCCCGGTTGGTGCGCAGATACATCTGCGCGGCCGTTTTGCGCCGTGCGGCGGCGCCCTGGGCGATGTGCTTGTAGTCGACGGAACTCGGGATGTAGTTGAAGATGAACCCCATCTCATGGGCGCCAAGCGCCAGGTTGCCGCGCTGGGAATAGGGGTGAGCCGTGGTCGCCTGGCTGAACAGGCCATAGAGCCCCTCTCGCTCGGCCCAGCCGGCGAGGTGCCTTTTCATGGATTCGAATAGATGGTGGCCCCGAAAGCGCGGGTTGACCACCGCCTGGCCGGCCTGCGCCACCTTGGCCTCGCGCCCTGTGAAGTTGGCCGCAAGATGGCCCACCAGTTCGCCGTCCGGCGCCAACCCGACGACGGAGACCAACGACCGATCCGCCCAGCGCAGGCGCAGAGCATCGGGTTGGTAAACCCAGCCATGGTCATAGCTGCCGCCATAGGCCGCGAAGAAGCAATGCGCCACACCTTCGGCGTCCTCCGGCCGGGCAAGGCGGATTTCAACCGGCGCGTCGGCGGCACTTTGCGGGGCGGCAAGCGCATCGGTGTGATGATCGGCATCTAGCGTCTGGCGGACATCATGCCCGCCGTGATTCTGGGTCATGGCGGGATGGTAG
>JBCCER010000226.1:0-6549 GCA_039030175.1 Pseudomonadota bacterium | reverse complement strand
GGTAATCGTGTCATCGCCGGAGCCGCCGTCAATTTCGTCCGCGCCGGCACCGCCGGTGATGGAATCGTTGTCCGCGCCGCCCGTCAGCGTGTCGTCGCCGCCATTGCCACGGATCGTGTCGTCGCCGGCGCCGCCATCGATAGCGTTGGGGTCGTTGTCGCCGGTTAGGGAGTCGTTGAAGTCCGAGCCGATGAGGTTGGCGATGCCGCCGATGATCGAGTCGTTGGAGACCACTGTGTTGGCCTGGGCGGTGCCGTCCGCACCATATTCATCGGTGCTCAGCGTATCGCCCGTTGCCGAACTGAGGTCGACAACCACCTTTCCGGAATTGTCGGCGAATGACGCGGTATCCGTACCGCCACCGCTCACAATAGTATCGTTGCCGTCGTTGCCCTGCAGAATGTTGTCGCCGTCGGTGGCGGTGATCATGTCGTCGAGCCTGGTGCCGGCGACATTCTCGACGTTGGTTACGTCATATTGGCTGATATCACCGTTGTTCGGATTAGTGCTGCTGCCGCTCCCCACCGTTAAGTTCAGGTCAAGGGTGAGCGGATGGTCCAGATAAAGGAAGTCAACCCAGTCGTTATCCTCGCCGCCATCGGCCAGCGCCAAGGTCGAGGTCCAGCCGAGAAAGATCCTGTCGTCGCCTCCTTCGCCGTAGAACTCCTCGTAGATTTCGACGTTTGATTGGCCGATGCCGTAGATGTCGTCATCGCCGTCCCCGCCGTAAATGGTGTCGCGGCCGCCGCCGCCAAAGATGATGTCGGAACCGCCAAAGCCCATAACGTGGGTCGACGTTGAGGTCAATTCGCTGGAGTTCGCGTCCTCAGGGGCGAATGATGTTTCATTGACGTTCAGGATGTCGCCCATATTGGTGCCGGCGACGTAAGCCGTGGTGCTCGATACAGACGGCTTGACCAGGCTCCATGGCGCGAAGGCACCGTAAATCTCTGTTCTTGTTCCAGGCGGCGTCGTGGCCGCAATTCTGTCCTCGATGCTGTCAGGCGCTTGTCCGTCGACGTAGGCGTCGTCCTCGGTGGGAAAAGGGTAAATTCCGTTCTGGATACCGCCCTGGTCGGGGTCGTCGGGGTTCTCGCTCGACTCAATGATCAGCGAGGTTTGCAAGACATTGTTGATGAGGTCTGTTACCCCTGTATCAGTTGGCTCGAGACCGAATTCGTCTAGGTAGTTAGGGCTGAAAAAGACCTGCGCAAAAGGAACGTCGAGCGTGCTGAACTCAATGCCAACGCCGTTTTGATGGAACGGGGACGTCATCGTTTTCGCGGTCGCCGTCAGTACCTTGCCTGATTCAATCGGCAGGACGAGCACGTCTTCCCGCGGATCGAAATCGGCAACAACCATGACGTCGTCGGGGAGGTCCGGCTGCTTTGCGGCCTCGGTCCCCTGGAAGAGCGCGTCAATCCCCGTCTTTATGCTTGTCGTGAGGACGTCCACGGTGCCACCGAGGATGAAGCCGCCCGCTAAGCTCGAAAAGACCTCCGACGCTGCGTCATCCGCCAAACTCTTAAGGGTGTCTTTGACTGAGTCTTCCGCGAAGGAGCTCGTGGCTAAATCGGCATAGTCATACCAGAACGACGACGCGTTCGGATCGTCGCCGTCGTCGTAATTGAGATAGAAGATATCCGCGCCAGGGCCGCCGGTCAGTTGGTCGGCGTTGCCCTCGCCGCGCGGACCGCCTTCAAGTTGGTCGTTGCCCGGACCGCCGTAGAGCAGATCGCCGCCCTCGCCGCCCCTTAATAAATCATCGCCGCTGACCGCCGTGTCTTTATCTTCGGGAAGTTTGAGCTCCCAGAAGGCCACCCGCCTGGAGTCGAAGGTATACATGTAGTCGGGAATATTGGAATAGTCGCCGTACAGCATGTCGTTGCCGTCGCCGCCGATCAGGGTGTCGTCGCCGTCGCCGCCGACGATCAGATCGCTCCCGCCCTCACCCTCAACAGAATCGTCGCCCTGGGCGACGAATATTTGTTCGCTGTTGTTGGTTCCCTTTGCGTAGTCATCGGAGTCGACGACCACTTGAAGCTCACCGCCGATGAGGCTCTGTCCAGCACCCAAGTCTATGTCGGGATCAACGAGACGCGGGTCCAGCGCACTGTGAACACTTCGGTCACCCGAATTCCCGCTTAAATCGTAGCCATCGAAATCAGCCGAGAGGTTGCCCCAGTCTCTCCCGTAATAGATGTAGTAGTTGTTTCCACTGCCGCCGCCTGTCGGCGCCAGTGCTATTTGCCATGCGTTGCTCTGTCTAACGGGCTTTAGGGCCATAATCGGCCTCTCTTAGGTGGTGCGATCCGGGTGTCTCCAAGCGAGATCCCCCAATTGGGGCGAGAGCGTGACGCAAAATCGTCCGACCAGCAAGGGCCTAGAAATTGCAACACCTCTCTCACGACACTCGTGGAATGGAGCGCCGGGCAGGCAAACCGTCAGCGAACCCTGCGAAACCACTCCATCTCTTGAAGCGACCGAATTGCGCCAATATCGAAGTCGACGAAGACAATTTCTTGGTCCGTTCCGCCCATTGCGATGATCTTGCCCAACGGGTCGACGCCGAAGGAATGGCCATCATGCTGCGGTACCGGATAGTTGGTCACCGCCATGCCGATGACGCCCTCAAACGCCATCGCGCGCACGCCGGCGACCCGGACATCGCCGACCTCCGGATCATCCACCAGCGGGCAGGCGTTGGGGATGAGGACGATTTCGGCGCCGGCGGCCACGAGATCCGACGCAACGTCTGGATATTCCCGGTCCATGCAGATCATGATGCCGATGGCGATCTCACCTGCGCCCGTCTGCAACCGCGCCACACGCGATCCCTCGCCGGGGGCGCATGCTTCCTCCGGGCCTTCGAAGAAGCAGATGTGGCGCTTGCGCTGATGCAGGATCATGTCACCGCGACGATCGATTAGGGCGGCCGCGCTGAAGGGTCTGGGATCGCCACGTTCAAGGAAGGTCGTAACGATCGCTAGGCCATGGTTGCGGGCCAAGATTCGATAGCGGTCGACATAGGGACCATCCAACGAAACAGCAGCGTCGATCCAGGCCTGGCGCGCGGCCGGGTCATTGGCGTCAAAACCGATATAACCGTTGGAGAACATCTCCGGGAAAACCACAATCTCGGCCCCACCGCGCGCCGCGGCGGCGCAGGCACCATCGACGTCGGCGGCCGGCGGAATTTGGGCCAAGGCAACGCGCACATGTCGATCGGCCAAGTTCGGTCCTTTCCAATTCGAGAGATCGATGCCTTGATCTGGGTCCATTAAGGGTATCCTAGATCCCTAACCGTGTCGTAACGAACCAACGCCAGGATCATTGAGTGTCTGAGCGCGACCAAGCAGAGACCAGTTTGGAGACGCAGCATTCGCTGAGGTCAGAAGAGCTGGCGGCCCAGCGAACCGCCCTTATCGGGCGTTTGGTCGCACTCGCCCTCATCGTCCCGCTCGTCTCTGTGCTGGCGCCATGGCCCGGACCGGTTTTCACTTATGGCCTTCTGCTGGTCTTCGCGGCCTTGGGGTGGTGTGCCTGGTGGGTTGGAAATGCCGATTGGGGGCGGCGCTGGCACCAATATCTGTTCGTCACCGCCGATTTCCTGCTGCTCACGTTCACCCTGCTCTATCCAAATCCGCTCGTGCCCCTCGACTACCCGCCGCAAATCGCGCTGCGGTTCGGTTCGTTCGTCTATTTCTTCGTGCTTCTGGCAGGTCTCGCTTACGTCTACCAGCCGAGGCTTGTCCTATGGGGCGGCATATCCGCTGCGGTCTGCTGGTCGCTGGGTGTCGCCTGGCTGCTCAGCTTCCCCGACACGGTCTGGCGGCAACCGGAAGACATGACGGTCGAATCTTCGCTGGCCACCTACGCCATTCCGACCTTCATCGATATCGGTGTCAGGGCGCAGGAGATCGTCGTCTTCCTAATTGCGGCGGGCCTTCTCGCTTTGGCGGTAAGGCGCTCGCGGATGGTGACGTTGAGGCAGGCGAAACTCGCGCGGGAAAGGGAAAATCTAGGTCGCTACTTCCCACGGAAGACCGCCCAGATGCTCGCGGACCGGGCCGACCCGTTTTCAGAGCCGCGTGAGCACAAATGCGCCGTCCTGTTTGCAGATCTAGTTGCTTTCACCAGCTGGTCGGAAAAACACACGCCCAAGCAAACCATCGACCTTTTGCGCGAGGTCCACGGCCTTCTCGCTACGATGATCTTTCGCCATGACGGCACGCTGGACAAGTTCATTGGCGACGGGTTGATGGCGACTTTCGGCACGCCGACGCCGACCAACAAGGATGCTTCAAACGCGCTAGCCGCCATGATCGAGATGGTCGATGAGTTCGAGCAGATGAAACGAAGCTGGAGCCCGGAGCAGTATGGAGATTTGCGCCTTTCAGTTGGCGTACACTATGGCCCGGTCGTTGTCGGCAATATCGGCACCAAGGAGCGCCTTGAGTTCGCGGTTTTGGGCAACACGGTGAACATCGCCAGCCGCCTTGAAACAGCGACCAGAGAGGTTGGCTGTCGCGGCCTCGTCAGCGGCGACCTCGTCGATGCCGCGCAGGCCGAAACCGACCTGGATGCGACGGACTATCGGGCCAAGCTCAAGCCCCACGCGCCGATCGCTTTGCGGGGCCTCGAAAACAAGATCGATGTTTTTGAGCTGCCCTAGTTTGGCTGGCGCAAAAAACGGCACCACCGTTAGAATTTGCCGTTGTCGTTCTTCCATTCAGAGCGAGGGGCGACCTTCTCCGTTGTGTCCCAATGCTCGACAATCTTGCTGTTGCTGACCCGGAACAGATCATAGAAGGCAGAGTGCGTACCGTCCTTCTTGCCTTCGCTGACGCACAGCACGAAATTGCCCTCGGCGAGAACCCGATGGACGCGTTGGTAATCGACACGGTTGCTGCCCAACGCCGAGCGTAGCGCGCCCAAATCATCGGACAGGTGTGGACTGTGCTCGGCGAAGTTGCCCGCATCGACGAAGTCGATTAGCTGGCCTATCTCCCCCGCGACCAGAACGGTTTCAACAAAGTTCCGAACCAGATCGCGGTTGGTTTCCGTCAATCCTAGATCGGTGGACTCGGTCGGGCCATCGACCATGGATCGGCCGGACGCGTTCGGCCCCAGCCGAAGCTGGATATTGTCCCAATGTTCGACCGCCTGCCCGTCCTCGAACCGAAACACCTCAAAACCGATACGGCGGCTGGAGAAATCATATTCGGTGTGGGCGAAGACGAAGTCACCATCCTCAAACGCACGCACAATGTTCACGCGCGGGTTGGTCTTAGACAGGCGCTTGAACAGCGCAGCCAGACCCTCGCTGCCCTCGTGGGTTTGAGGGTTGTGCTGGATGTAGCGCGCCTCGTTCACCACTGCGACCGGCCCCGGGTCGCCGGTCTCGATGCTTTTCAGCAGGGCGCGGATTTGGTCTTTCTTTGCAACAGCCATGGTGGGCCCAGCCTATCCGGATGCCGCATCCTCCGCACTAGCCAAACTTCAGTTCGAACTCCTTGATTGCCTGCATGACGCTGTCAGCATGATCCTCATCAAGGGCTGCCGGGTGGGGAGGGCCAAAGCGGCCGGCATCATTGTCGAAGTACTTGCCCGACGCATTCGCGAAGGACGGATCCAGCGAGGCTTTGTGCAAAATGTCGGCCCCGATGCTCATATCCTTGCCGGCAACGCCGAAGCCTTCCTTCACCATTTTGGAGGCCAACAACGAGCCGGGATTGACCGCAACCGCGAGAGGACCGTCGACGAGTTCGTCGGCAAGCGCGCGCGTCCAGATCGTGATGGCCAGTTTGCTCTGCGCATAGGCCGACATGTGATCGAGCGACGTCCGGCCGGCCATGGCGTGGAGATCGACCGGCGCTTGGGCTGCCGACGACAAGTTCACGATACGGCCATCCTTGGGGATGATAGGCAGCAGCAGACGGGTGAGAAGGTAGGGCGCGAAGGTATTCACCGCGAACCGGATGTCGTGTCCGTGTTCGGTCTTCGCATTCGGCGCCTTTAGGACGCCAGCATTGTTGATGAGCACATCCAGGGTGTCGTGGTTCCTGAGAACCTCGTCCGCCAAGGCCTTGACGTCGCTCATGCGCGAGAGATCGGCGACATAGCTTTCCGTCGTACCGCCAACCTGTTCAGCCGCTGCGGCGAGTTTTTCTCGGCTGCGCCCGTGAAGAAGAACCGTGTGCCCCTCCGATGCCAGCTTCTTGGCCGTCAGAAGGCCGATGCCATCGGTCGATCCGGTGATGAGAATGGTTTTGGGCATGGATGAGATCCTCAGCTTACGAAGTCGGGCAGCAGGTCGTCCGCAAGCCGCTTCAGTGTTGTTTCGATACTGGTTTTGTTAAAGCGCAGATTAAGGGCGACATGATTAACGCCGAGCGATTGCAGCTCCTGCAAGTAACGGCGCAGAAAACCGACGCCCGATCGAAAACCCAGATGGATGGGCTGCGGCGGCGCGTCGGCGTTGTCAGCCAGATCGACATAGAGCGACTGCATCACGGGCTTGTCGTACCCGCCAGCGTCGGCAATCCG
>JBCCER010000225.1:0-6615 GCA_039030175.1 Pseudomonadota bacterium | reverse complement strand
GGTGACACGGGTCGAAGGCCGGTTGATCGTCACCGGAGATCGCCGCCACACCGCCCAAAGAGTGAGCGACTATTTGCGCGCTGAGGCGAGAAAGGAATTGAGCATCGCCGTATCGAGACTGACGCGACAGATCGGACGGCCGGCATCGCGTATCACGATCCGCGACCCCAGAACTCGCTGGGGAAGCTGCTCGTCCAACGGCAATCTTTCCTTCAGCTGGCGCTTGATCATGGCCCCGATTTCCATTCTCACCTACGTCGCGGCGCATGAGGTGGCGCACTTGCGCGAGGCTAACCACGGGCCGCGATTCTGGGCGCTCGTCGGCGAACTACACCCCAGCTTCCGGGAAGATCGCCAAGAATTGAAACGACTTGCATTTGATCTCAACCGATATGGTGGCCCCATCAATAACGAGCTCGCGTCGTAAGGCGGTGGCTTCAATACAATCCTTCGGGTCACCCTTCTTGCCGGTGGAACGAGGACGCTCGAACCAGGTTTGGCCCAACTAGGTTTGGTTGAATGTTTGTTCTGTTCACCTCGCAAAAGATTGTGTATTGACGCGCTTCATGCCCAAACCCGACACCTTGATCATCATCGTGCTGCTGACCGGGCTGGTATCGTTCGGACCTCTGTCGACGGATTTGTACCTTCCCTCGCTGCCATTGCTTGCAGAGCGTCTGGCGGCAACGGAGAACCAGGTTCAGCTGACCCTGTCCGTCTTCATGATCGGATTTGCCGTCAGCCAACTGATCTACGGGCCGTTGTCGGATAAGTTTGGACGTCGGCCGATCATCATTTTCGGCAGTTCGCTGTTTGCGGTGTCGAGTGTTGCCTGCGCGATGGCGCCAACAATCGAAACTTTGATCATCGCCCGCTTTTTTCAGGCCGTCGGCGCGTGCTGCGGCACAGTCCTTGGCCGCGCGGTCGTTCGCGATGTCTATGGCAAAGAACGTGCCGCCAGCGTGCTGTCATACATGGCCATGGCCATGGCGCTGGCGCCGGCGAGCGGGCCGGTTCTGGGCGGATACCTGACTGAGTATTTCGGCTGGCGGTCCAATTTCTGGGTGATCGCCATCTTCAGCACGGCCATGGCCCTATTGGTGACTGCTTTGCTGAGGGAAACCAACCAGTGGCGCGATCCGTCCGCCTTAAAGCCGTCAATGCTGATCGGCGGCTATCGCTCGCTGCTCGGCCATCGCGATTATGTCGGCTATTTGCTTATCGTCGGCCTGACCTATAGCGGGATCTTCGCTTTCATTTCGGGGTCGTCCTTTCTGCTGGTCGGTTCCGTTGGGCAATCGCCGGTAAGTTATGGCTTCAGCTTTGGCGGCGGTGTTTTGGGTTACATCCTTGGCGCGTTTATCGCCGGGCGCATCTCTACCCGGATCGGCATCGAAGGCATGGTTGCGCGCGGTACGGTGACAGCCAGCGCCGGTGGGCTGGTAATGCTGGCCTGTGTCTTGGCTGCCCGTGCGAACCTGATTCCACTGACAAGTCCTGAATTCGTCGCCGGAATTGTTTGCAGCTTCTTCCTCTTCATGGTCGGTGCCGGACTGACCTTGTCGAACGCCTTTGCCGGATCGATCGGGCCGTTCCCGACAATGGCCGGCCGCGCGGCCGCCCTGGTCGGCTTTTGCCAGATGATCATCGCGGCGGTGGCCGGTATCGCGGTCAGCGAGTTCGCCGACGGCACCGGCATGTCGATGGCCCTGGTGACCGTCCTAGTGACGATTTCCGCTACGACGGTCTTTTTCGCCATCGTCAAGCCTCACGCACGCAGTCAACTAGCGAGTTAGCGAAGCTGAAGACAGTCGTGCAGGGCTGCCATGGCAAGACGGTGATTCTATAGCGACAAAGGCTGCTCTAGATTGCTGCCTCAACAACATCTCCAAACGATGGCCTTCGCCACACTGCCTGCAATCTCCAGACTACCGGCGCCAATCACAGGCGCCGTTTACATGTGTGTGGCGGCCTGCGCATTTTCGGTCATGGTTGGCTTGATCCGAACAGCCACCGAAAGCATCCATCCGTTTCAGGCAGCCTTTCTTCGCAGCGGATTTGCCTTGCTGTTCATGTTGCCCTGGCTGATGCGGTCGCGATTCGCCGTCTTATCGACAAAGCGGTTGAAGCTGCATGGCATACGCGCGATCACCGGGCTCATTGCCATGCTGACCTGGTTTTCAGCCCTGGCCACCCTCCCTCTGGCCGAGGCGGTCTCGCTGAGTTTCACCACGCCCCTTTTCGCAACGGTTGGAGCTGCGCTTTTCTTGGGCGAGATTGTGCGCGGCCGGCGCTGGAGCGCGACGATCGTCGGCTTTGTAGGCGTTTTGGTGATCTTGAGACCAGGGTTGGACGAAGTCCCCCCATCGGCCCTTCTTGTCCTGATCTCGGCGGTGGCCGGAGCGATCTCAGCCCTATTGATCAAGGTACTGTCGCGCACCCAATCGCCTGGCGAGATCGTCGCCTATCTCGCCATCTTCCTGACCCCGCTATCGTTTATCGCGGCCGTGCCCTTTTGGGTTTGGCCGTCATGGACAATCGTCGGGCTGATGATGGTTGCTGCCTGCTGCGGTACGATGGGCCACCTGTTCTTTGCCCGCGCCATGCGTGTGGCCGATGCCTCGGCCGTCATCCCGTTCGACTATCTGCGGCTGCCGCTGGTGGCAATCGTCGGCTATGTGTTTTTTGGCGAGATGATGGATATGTTGGGTTGGTTGGGCGCGTTGATCATCATCGGGTCGACGATCTACATCGCCCATCGCGAGGCGGTGGTTGGCCGCAACAGACGCCCGAACGACCCGACACCGATCGCCACGGGCTCTCAACGCGAAAAGCTGTGAGTGGCTTAAGCGATTTCGGAATTGCCGGCGGCAGACACCAGGTTCAGGGTTTTCAGCCACGATAAAGGAAGTATCGATCTTTCTGAACGCCTTCCGGCTCGGGTTGCCGAGTCCAGGCCGCAACCGGAATCTCGATATTGGCCAGCACGATGCCGCCCGGTCGCAGCGCGTTGGCTAGAGGTTTGGCCAGCTGGGCGGCCAGTTCGCGGTTCGCGGCGTCATCCCCGGTGCCAAGATCGGTGTGAACCAGTGCGGCCCCTTCGCCCAACCGTTGGCGGGCGACAGGCAAGAGTTCGATCGCGTCGCCGAGGAACAGGCGGTCGTCTGGCGGGATGCAGTTTGGGTGGGCCTTGATGACCTTCTCGAACACATAGATGTCGCGATCGGGCAATGTTTCTCGCAGATGGTCGTAGGTGCGGCCATTGCCCAGCCCAAGCTCGAACACGGGCCCCGGCAAGTCGGCGACCTCGCTTGCCGCCCAATTCAGACAAGTTCGCTGCGCTTTCATGCGCCGAATGAAGCTGTCAAGACGGCTCATAAGGGGGATTCCAAGCTTGGATGGATGACAGGGCGATATCCTTCTCGCAAAGTGGCTAGCGTGGCGCGCGGCGTCAACAGCCGCCAATCTTCCGCCAGCCTATCAACCGGGTTTTCATACCCAAGAGGCGTCCAACGGTGGAAGCGTCCATACCAATAGAGATACGCCTCGCCCTTGCCGGTCGAGACCATGGCACCATTCACCAGTTCCGCCGGCTGTGCACCACGGGCGCGATCGATGCGTTGCGCATGGAGAAGCCGGTCGATCGCATCGACATAGATCCGCCCAACCGCCGGACCGTTGGCGGTTCGCCACGCGTCGATAAACCGGTTGAAATCCCCCCAACGGCATTCTGCGCAGGGTCGGTGACCCGCCGCGAGAGCTGTGGCCTCGTCTAGGAAGAACAAGGCGGTATAGCGACGTTCGGACATAACGGGCACGCGGCGGTCGCGAAAAGACGTCACGCAGCAAATCCATCGCCGAACCTGCCATTGCCGCGCGATCTCGCCGGCCCTGCCAAGAAGGCGACCGCGATTGCCCATGAACAAGCCTCGCGTGGGATCGGCGACGATTTCGCCGTCCGGCCGAACACGGTTGCGCAGCGGCATATCACATAAGGCCGAACGAGGTGTCGTTTCGGTCGCGGCGTCAGTCGTCGCGCCGGGAAACCACCGCCTTGTTGGTTTTCTCAAGTCGCAGGGCGAGCTCGCGCATGATCTCCACGGCCATTTGCGGGAACTCGGTGATCAGGCGGAAGAACAGATCCTTGGTAATCATCAAGGTCGTCAGGTCGGTTTTGGCTTGGACCGAGGCCGTGCGCGGCACGTCGCACAGGATCGCGATCTCGCCGACGAAATCGTTCTTATGCAATGTCGCGACCGTGAAAGGGCCCTTGTCGGTGTTGATCACGACGTCGGCTTCGCCCTCCATGATGATGTAGGCGGCATCGCCCATATCGTCCTGTCTGAAAAGCGTCTCGCCAGCCCCAAACTTGACGCGTTCGCTGGTGAAAGCGAGCAGCTTCAGCTTTGACACCTCGATATTGGCGAACAGCGGAATCTTCTTCAGTAGATCGACTTCTTCGATCAGGCTCATAGTTGTGAGGTCTCCTCCCCCATCGGTACGGTCATCGCACCGACATTATTCATTTTCCAACAGCCGGCGCATTTCGCCGTCCTTTTCGGCCAGCTCGGCATAACTGCCGCGTTCAGCCAAACGCCCTTCCTTCAGCACAATCACTTCGTCGAACGATTCCGCCATGCTCGGCCGATGCGGCGCCCAGATGAGGCCCCGTCCTTCGCATGCTTTGATGACCGCATCATGAACATGTTGAATCGTTCCGCCATCGAATGCGGTCGTGGCATCCAGCAAGATCAAAATGTCGGGCCGCTTCAACAAGGCCCGAGCCAAGGCCAGCTTCTGGCGCTGGACCAAAGACAGGCGACCGCCGGCAACCCCGACCGAACGATCGAGACCGACACCGACGACCGTTCGACGCAAATCCAGCCCGCCGATGATCTCCGACAGCAAGCCTTGAACCTTGGCCTGCGCGCCGGACTGGCCGTAGCGGATCTTGCCGAACAAGATATTGTCCTGCAGGCTCGCCGCCTCATTGTACTCCTCGGCATCGAAGAAGGCGACCGACTTGCTTAGCGACTCGGGCAGTTCGGCGGCAAACAGCCGGCGTGCCTCCATCAGCTTTTGCTGCATCTCGTCATCGATGACGCCCAAGCGGTGGCGGCTGGGGATCAGTTTGAATGGCAGCGTCAGCAACCTGGTGCGGTCCTCTGGCTTTAACGCGTCAAAGCCCTGCTTTTCGACCCGCGTGACAAGCGATTGGAATTCCGGCAATTCGTCGTGGCTGATGAAGCTGAACTGGTCGAAGAACTCGTGGCCGGGCGGCAAGTCAGCGAACAGTTCCAACATCGTCGACGCCACTCTGCGGCCGGTATCTAGGAAGGTTTGGGTCAACCCCACCCGGTCGAGGATCGATAGCACGTAGTCGTTTTCGGCAATGGTATCCAATTGGAAGGTGTCGTCGACCGGGGTACCGAAGAGTAGGTTTTCCGCCAACGTGGCACTGAGATTGTATTTGTCTGCGTCCCATAGCTCGACGAGCCCTTCCATTGCCGGGTCGGCCAGCCGTTCGCCGACTTGCTTGCGCGCCTCCAGGAAGCGCTTCGCGGTTTCCGGCTCGTGCTCGGTATTCAAGTTGCCGCTGAGGCCAAACCTATAGACGTCCGCCGCGAGGCTGACATCTTCGAGAACATCCAGCGCCCGCCGCTCCAACTCATCGGCGCTTGAAACGCCGGCAGCTTCATAGTCAATCCAGTCGCCATGGATGTCGAAGGCCGAGTTTCCTGTGAACTTGGCTTCGGCGACCCGCGCGCGCCGTTCGTGGTCGATCTCCTTGTCACTCTCGCGATGCTTCAGGCCATAGTACAGATTGTCGCGCAGCGTGCCGGTAAAGATGTAGCTGTGCGGGCCGACAAAGGTGAGGCGGCGGCCGGTGACCGATTCCGGTAGCTCGGCGTAGTCGAACTCACCGAGCATGACCTTGCCGCTCGTCGGAACCAGAATGCGGCCGAGCAGCTGGACAAAAACCTCCCGACCGCTCGATCCGTCTCCCAGAATGGCTACCTTGCCCTTGGTGGGCACAGCGATGCTCAGGGTATGAATGTCGGGCGGGCTGTCTTCCTCTGCATAGGCGACGTTGCTAAGCCTCAACTCATGCGGTAGATCGCCCTGCAAGGTCGGTTCGTCCGAAAGCTGCTCGGTCGGCTGGATCTCGGCCGGCTGGAACTGCTCGACGACCTGGTCGTATTTGATACGTACGTCCGCCTGCATCTGGTAGTAGGTCAGCAACTCCTTCCAAGGCGAGGCCAAGTCTTTGTAGGCAGCCAAAACCGCGACCAGCGCACCAAAGGTAAGGTCGCCCTCGATCACCAAGTAACCGCCGATCGAGTAGAAAAAGAATGGCGTTAGCTGATTCAGAAAGTTATTGAGAAACTTGATGAAGAATTTTCTTCGGTAGATCTCGTACCGAATGTCGTAGTTGACCGCCAGGCGCTCTGAAATGTCCGCAAGGTGATATTGCGCCGTATCGTGCGCGTGGATCTCCGGTATGCCGCCGACCGTCTCGCCGATTCGATCCGATAACTGTCGGATATTGCGCACACGACGCTTGGCCAGCGCGTTGACGCGCTTTTGCAGCCTAGGAATGATGTAGCCCTGGAT
>JBCCER010000224.1:0-6638 GCA_039030175.1 Pseudomonadota bacterium | reverse complement strand
GGATCGATCAAGGCATAGAGCAGATCGACGATCAGGTTTATCGCCAGGTAGATGACCGCGAGCATCAACAGGCCGCCTTGGATGACGGGAAAGTCGCGGCTCAAGATCGCGCCGATGATCAGCCGGCCCAACCCCGGCAGGAAGAAGACTTGTTCGACCACGACGGCGCCACCGAGCAAGCCGCCTGCGATAACGCCCGTCACGGTCAGAATGGGCACCAGCGCGTTGGGCAGCGCGTGGCGCAGGACGACGAAACCGTGGCTAAGCCCCTTGGCGTCGGCGGTACGGACATAGTCCTGCCGCAACACGTCAAGCATGGCCGAGCGCGTCATGCGCGCAATGAAACCAATCTGGGTCACGGTCAGCGTGAACGCCGGCAAGGCCATTGATCTCGCCCAACCCACAAAATCCTCGGTGATGGGCACGTACCCACCCGATGGAAGCCAGCCGAGCTGTACGGCGAAGATGACAATCAGGACCAACCCGAGCCAGAAATCAGGGATCGACAGGCCTAGTAGTGCCAGGGCCATGATCGACTGGTCGCCCCAGCCTTGGTGGTTTACCGCCGCCAGTGAGCCGAGAAGGATCCCGAACAACACGGCAAAAAATAACGCCAGTGCTGCGAGCGAAAGCGTAAGCGGCAGGCGCTCCAGTATCGCGTCAGCGACGCTTCGGCGCAGTAGGATGGACTGGCCCAAATCGCCGCTGAGCACGCGTTCGTACCAGCTCGTCATCTGAGCCCAAAGAGGCTGGTCTAGGCCGAGTTGCCGGCGCAGATTTTCGATTTGCTCCGGTGTGGCGCTGGCGTCGAGAAAGACCGATGCCGGATCGCCCGGCACCAGCCAAATCAACGCGAATGTCATGAGCGATACCAGGATTAAGACCGGTATCGAGGACAGAAGGCGGCGTAGGATGAAGCTCAACATAACACCGGCCCAGCGACCCGGGAGAAGACGGCGGACGACCCGGTCGTGGTGCCGTCCGCCGCATTTGCAAGACTACTGATTGAGTTCGACACCCCACATCCGCGGAATGCGGTAGGGGACGAAGTTCTCAAGCGTGTCCGTACTGACCTGGAACAGGCCGTAATTGCCGGCCTTGATGGCCACCGCGTTCTCGTACATGTATTGCTGGAACTCAGCGAAGATCTCCGCGCGGTCATCGGGATCCATTGCCGTTGTCAGCTCCTGATACAGCCGGTTGATTTCCGGATCGTCGGCCTGGGTTGACACGCCGCCGACCCAGGGTGCGATCACCGAAGCCGGACCTTCAAACGGCTCGATGCCGAAGCCGTGCGCCCAAAGTTGCCAGCCGTCCGGCGAGAAGCCGATTTGCGATACGGTCGGCCAATCGGCCACGCTCAGTTCGACATCGACGCCGATCTGGGCCAAGCGTTGCTGGATGACCGTGGCAGTGTCGACGTTGGATCGCCCATTGTCCACGATGAACGTCAGCGTCTCGCCGTCATAGCTCGAATTCGCCAGGTGCTCGCTGGCGGCGTCGAGATCGGCCTCATTGTACATTCCCAAAGCAGCATCGGTGTAGAAACCCGAGCTGGGGAACAACCAGCCGCCGTCCATCTGGTAGATGTCGGGGAAGGAGATCGCCATGATCTCTTCCATATCGAGCGCTGCAGCGACGGCCAGACGAAACTCGGGATCGTCCGTCGGGGGTTGGGCGTGGTTGAACTTGATCACCTGGAAGGCGAAGGGCAGGACATTGTGGACTGTATAGTCGTCGTTTTCGGCCAGGCGCGCGGCGCTCGGCCCGTCGACTGTCTCCACCACATGGGCCTCACCGGACTCCAACGCCGCCACGCGACTGCCGGCCTCCGGCATGAACAGAAATGTAACGGTGTCGATCGACACTTCCTTTGCGCCTGCCAGACCGTCGCGCCCTGAATAGTTGGGGTTGACAGAATAGTCGTCGAAACGTTCCAGGCGGACGAAGCTGTCCGGCTGATACTCGACGAACTGAAACGGGCCGGTTCCGATGTAGTCGACTTCGTTAGCGCCCAGCGCCGCTTGCTCGGCGGTATAGATCGCGATCGGCGCGCGCGGAGATGAGAGGTTATCGAGGAAGGTCGACTGCACCTCGGACAGGGTGACGGTGACTTCCAGGTCCCCGGTTGCCTCGACCGTATCGATCGCGCTCAGCAGTGTCGACGACGCGCCGATCTCCCGATAGCGGTTCAGCGATGCGACGACGTCTTCGGCGTCCATGACCGTACCGTCATGGAAATTGACTCCGTCGCGAAGGGTGAAGACGTAGGTCAAGCCATCTTCCGAGATGTACACGCTCTCAGCCAGATCAGGCACGGGCGCGGCGTTTTCGTCACGCGCGAACAGCGTCTCGTAAATGTGCAGATTCACATTGCGCGCCGCTTGGGCCGAGGTTACGTGAGCGTCAAGCGATGGTGGCGCCTGCGTCTGAGCGATCACCACATCACCGCCTTGTTGGGCGTTGGCCGTCACCGCCAAGCCACTTGCCGCCAGTCCGCCGACCAGCGCGAGTTGCAATATGCGTGCATACATTTCCAACACTCCTCCTCAGTTCGGCCGGCCGCCAAGAGGCCGGCGGGTCGCCGTCGTCCTTGGCCTCAGGGTTTGACGAGGTATTCCTCGATGACGGCGTCGTTCGGAACAACTCCCAGGCCAGGTTCCGTGGGCAGGTGGGCATATCCCTCCTCGATGCGGACGGGATTGCGCGCAAGGTGGCGGGAGATTTCGCTTGGCTCGACGCAATACTCCATGACGTACGCATTCGGGATCGCGCATAGGAAATGGAGTGATGCTGCCGTGTTAATGTTCGTCGTGAAGTTGTGGTTGCAGACCTTGCGCCCGCGACTGGCCGCATAGGCGGCGATCTGCATGGCTTGCGTGAACCCGCACCGGGTCAGGTCGATCTGGACGATGTCGATCTGACCCTCGTCGATCAACCGCTCAAACCCAACCCGCGAGCATTCCTCCTCACCCGCCGCGATCGCCTGTGTGCAAGCGCGAGACACCTTGCCGTAGCCCGCATAGTCGTCCGGATGCAGCGGTTCCTCGATCCAGCACAGACCGTAGGGTTGAAACAGCTGTGCCCTGCGAATGGTGGTTTTGGCGTCCCAAACGAGGCCGACATCCAGCATGAAATCGACGTCGTCGCCGATTGCCTTGCGGATCGCTTCGACATAGGCGAGATCGGTCTTTTCGTCGGCGCCAAACGGCTCCCAGCCGAACTTGACACCTGTATGGCCCGTGTCCACCGCCGTTTTCGCCCGGGTCACCGTGTCCTCGATCGAAAATTGGAACATGTTTGAGGAATAGACCCGCATTCGGTCGCGAATGGCCCCGCCAAGCAGGTCGACAATGGGTTTGCCAAGGGCTTGTCCCTTGATGTCCCACAGGGCGATGTCGATACCCGCCATGGCCTGTACGACCGCGCCGTCGCGACCATAATACAGCGTCGACTGGTACATCTTCTGCCACAGCCGGGTCGTGTCTTGCGGATCTTCGCCGATCAGCAGGTTTCTTAGCCCCGTGACCAACGTATGGGAGTAGGGCGCCTCGATAATCGCCTTGGTGACCGAAGGGGACCCATCCACTTCGCCCCAGCCGACGATGCCGGCATCGGTCGTAATTCGGACCAGCAGCGCATCTTGTGAGCTGTCGGTCCGTTCCTGAATGACCGGCAATCTCAGATAAAGCGCTTCGACATCGGTGATTTTCATCGGGACTCCTTCACTGCGACGATGCCGTTGCAGGCGTTTTGAAGACTTCGGCGTCGTAGTCGACCATTGTCACGGCGACGACATCGCCCCTGCTTACGCGGCCAGGGCCCGCCGCCATCCACAACACACCGGACCGGCCATAGCCGATGGCCCGGGGCGGATGGTCGATATCCTCGACGAAGTGCAAATAGCCGGCCGTGTCGCCGGCCCTGACGGTGTCATCGGCGCGGTGGCAAGGCTCGAACACGCCGGCCGCCGGGGCGAACGAATAGTGGTCCAGATCCGGCACCATCATATGTCGGGTGGCCGACGGTATTGGCGCTTCACCTTTGAGCATACCGAGATGGGCAAGCACGCCGCGCAACCCCCGATGGGCTACCGCGACGCCGTCGATGTTGACGCGCCCCCAGCCGCCAAGTTCGGTACCCAGCGAGAGAAGACCGCGCCTTTCGACGGCGGAGGTTAGCGTCGCACCCTCATCGACGCCCGAGAACACGACGTTGTAGGGGGCACCGAACGCCGCTGCGAGCCTGAGGGTCCGCGCCCGCACCTCGGCATCGGCCGGATAATGCATGTTGGTCGACAGCGCTGCGTCCATCGAATGTCCGGCGGTGTGCACGTCGATCGAAATGTCGACATGGGGCAAAATTTCGGTGTCGATAAAATGCGCCAGCATCTCGGCAAATGTGCCGCGCGGGTCGCCTGGGAAGCAGCGATTGAGATCTTTGCCGTCAATCGGTGTCAGCCGCGTGTCTGCGGTCACGGCCGGCACGTTAACCGCCGGCATCATGACAACGCGTCCGGTGATATCGTCGGGTGTCAGGTCCCGCGCCAAGGCGGAAACGGCGATCTGGCCTTCATATTCGTCGCCATGCACGCCACCGGTGAACAGTACGGTCGGACCATTGCCCCGTGCCACTGTGACGATAGGAATTTCGACCACGCCCCAGCCCGCGTTGTTCCGAGATTGTGGCGCCCGCAAATAGGCGGCCTGGCGTCCGTCGACCGAGAAATCGACGGAATTGTGAATTCGGCTCTTTGGTGTGATTGCCGCCGACACCTGATCCAAACCTCCCCCCTGAGACCGCGATCGTTGGATCGCATGGCGTCTTCATTGATGATATGATTGTATACGATTAGGCAATTGGCAAGAGGAAATTTTGGCCAATCGAGCGAAGAGACTAGGAGTCGGTGGATGGGCTGGACATAGGACCGTGACGAAAATCGCGGACTATTGTCGAAACGGTTGGTGTGGTAGAGGCTTTGACGTTACTGCCCCGCCTAAACCAGCCTCACAGTCCGTGAGATAATAGACAGACAACCCATGATTTCCCTAAAGAAGATGTGGACGAGCTCTTGACTGTCGCTCCGAAAAAGGCTGGACGCGAGCGCAAGACTGGATCTGTGGGCAATGCGGTTGATGAACCATTTGTGGACGCATGGACCAACGTTAAGCCGCGCACGATGGTCGATCATGCCATCGATGCCATTATCGAAGGCGCGGCGCGAGGTCTGATCTTACCGGGCGAGCGTATTGTCGAAAGCGAACTGGCCAGCCGCTTGGGGATGAGCCGGGTGCCAATGCGCGAGGCGTTCCGCACGCTTGCCAGCCAGGGCGTGCTAACGATCGAGCCCTATAAGGGTATCCGCTTGATGCCGGTCACGTCCGAACGGGTCGACCAATTGCAGGACGCGCGAATTGCGCTGGAGACGCGCGCCGCGACCCAGGCCCTTTCCAAGGGCAACAATCAGAAGAGGCAAATCGACGTGCTATGGCGGCTCGTCGATGTCATGGAATTGATGGCTACGCGGCAAGATGCCTATGGCTTTGCGATGGCCGACACGGATTTCCACAGGCACTTGGTACGGTTCAGCGGCAACCCGGTCCTGAGTCAGCTTTGGGAGTCGCTGGCCCTGCAACTGACCATCATTTTTGGCCTGTCGACGCTCGACAAGACCATGAAGAAGATCATCAAGGAACACACCAAGTTAATAGAGGTCTTTGTTCGCGGCGAGGTCACGGAAATTCAGGACGAGTTGGAAGACCACATCTTGCGGCAGACGCACGAAATCGATTTCGAGCGGGTGATTTCGGATCGGAGGAAAGCAAAGGGCCCCTAGCTCAGAAAGCGGGTCTGAGCTGCGTGAAAGACAATGGATGCATTTCCGATTTGTCCCTGCGGCGCGACGTGTGAAGGGGTTGAGGAAGAACGACCGGGCTGAAACGTCACTCCTCCGAACTTTCAGCACGAAAGACGAAAGGGGTAAAATCGCGCGGCTCGGCTCAACTGTTCCTCTCGAGCCGTTCTGCCGACTACAACATCTTCAACTGTCGGCGACATTTGATCTCCTGGTCGAAATTTCAGGCTCAGGGGGCCGAAGCCTTGACGCTGGAGGCTGCCTGCTGGCCCCATAGCCACCTCGGATCTCCAGGCGATGCGGATCATCCATTAGCCTGTCATCTGCCGGTCAGACGGCCTCGACCCAAACCCTGCAAGTTTGCGCAGCTGTGGCTTGCGACAAGCTGGATGTCGCGATATCCGAGGTGACGGCATTCGGGTTTCCGCCAGGGTCCAAGCCGTCCCGTCCTTGAAACCAGGGCCCGTTCTCGGCGGCCAGAACGCCCCGGCGGCAGCGCGATGTGGTGCGCAGTGTCATTTGGGTACTTCCTGTGGCGGATCGGACCTTTACCGGCATCCCGTCGATAAATCCTTGATCCCGCGCATCGTCACAGTGCATCAGCAGTTCAGGCTCTCCTGCGAGGCTCGTGCCGGCCAACTGGCTGTGGAGAAAGCGCCTCGGCTGGCGCGACAGAAGAGGGAAGCCGCCTGGGTTCGCTTCGTCTTCCCAAGGGTCCAGCCAGGCAGGATGGGGCGGCAGATCGACCAAGTTATAGCCTGCAATCCGCGACGATGTCAGTTCG
>JBCCER010000223.1:0-6640 GCA_039030175.1 Pseudomonadota bacterium | reverse complement strand
CTCGACGCTCTGCTGATGGAGCGAATGCCGTTTCGGCGCGACGTGCTTCGTACGCCGATCTTCGGGCTCGGCTGCGCCGGCGGCGTCTCCGGTTTGGCGCGCGCGACGATGCTGGCGAGATCGATGCCGGGCAAGACGGTTCTTCTGCTAGTTGTGGAACTATGCAGCCTGGCCTTTCGCCTAGATGACGCGACGAAAGCCGGCATTGTCGCCACCGCGTTGTTCGCGGACGGCGCCGCAGCAGCGGTGATACGAGCGGGCGAGAACGATGACGGACCCAACGTTGTCGCCTGGGGCGAACACTGTTGGCCAGACACACTCAATATCATGGGCTGGCGCATAGAGGATGACGGGCTAGGCGTGATCTTTGCACGCAGCATTCCCGATCTCGTGCGCGAACAGTTCGCGGCCGCGTTCGGTGAGTTTCTGGAGGCACAATCGCTCGACCGGGCGTCAATAGACGGATTTGTCTGTCATCCCGGCGGTGCCAAGGTTTTGTCGGCGCTGGAGGATGAGTTGCAGGTCGACCCGCCGGGCCTTGTTGCCGAGCGCGCGGTTCTGGCGGCCCATGGAAACATGTCTGCAGCGACAGTTCTGTTCGTCCTAGCCGAGCGCATGGCGATGGGCATAGAGGGGCGGCATGCCTTGACCTCACTTGGTCCCGGTTTCACCGCTGCGTTTGCGATCGCGGAGTTCTGACATGCCCTGGTTTCACATCTTGCTGCTGCTGGTCGCCATTCAGCGGATTGCCGAGCTTGCATACGCCAAGCGGAACGAGCAGAAGCTGCGCGAGCAGGGCGGCATCGAAATCGGGGCCTCGCATTATCCCCTATTCATCGTCCTGCACGGATCGTGGCTGATCGCCTTGGCGGTTTTTGTGCCGTTGCATGCCCCGATCAGTTGGGTGCTTGTCGCGGTATTTGTGCTGCTTCAGGCAGGCCGTGTCTGGGTGATTACCAGTCTCGGACCCTATTGGACCACGAGGATCATCACGGTTCCCGACGTGCCGCTGATTAGATCCGGCCCGTACCGCTGGCTGAAGCACCCGAACTATCTCGTGGTCGCGTTCGAGATCCCCGTGCTGCCGCTCGTCGCGGGCCAAGTCTGGCTCGCTGTATTGTTCGGTTTTGCCAACCTAGCCCTGCTCGGCTGGCGCATTCGTGTCGAGGACCAAGCCCTGGCAGCCCGCACTCAGTCAGCTCATATTTAACATTAATCGTCTACGGGAAATATTTGAAAACGCATAGTAATGGGTTGGGTGCCGCTTGACCCAATCCGCAAATCGAGGCGTCTGTCATCGCGGTAGACAGCTCGGTCAGCAGGGCTTCGTCCCAGACCTCGCGCTCCATGAGAGTCAGGGCTTTCTCGGTGCCCAGGCGGCATGGCGTGCACTGACCGCAGCTCTCATCGGCGAAAAAGCGCATCAAATTGCGGGCAATGGCGCGCACGTCATCTTGATCGGAAAAGACCACGATCGCCGCGGATCCAATAAGACAACCATGCTGTTCAAGCGTTCCGAAGTCGAGCGGGATGTCATCCATGTGTGCGGGCAATATCCCGCCGGACGCGCCGCCTGGCAGGTAGCCGGCAAAGAAATGACCCTCTTTCATGCCCCCGCAATAGTCGTCGATCAGTTCACGTATTGTGATGCCGGCGGGTGCTACCTTGACGCCTGGGTCTGCGACTCGACCTGAAACCGAAAAGCTACGCAGCCCCTTCGAGCCGTTGACGCCCTGTCCGGCGAACCAGTCGGCGCCTTTTTCGACGATCTCGCGGACCCAGTGCAAGGTCTCGACATTGTGGGCGAGAGTCGGCCGGCCGAATAGGCCGACTTCGGACGGGTAGGGAGGGCGATGACGCGGCAAGCCGCGCTTGCCTTCGATGCTTTCCAGCATCGCGGATTCCTCACCGCAGATATAGGCGCCGGCCCCGCGCCTTAGATGGATTTGCACATCGCCTATCAAGCCTGCCTCGTCCAGCGCGGCCAATTCGCGCTGAAGGATGGCGCGGACGGCGGGATATTCGTCGCGCAGATAGATGTAGATTTCGGCCGCCTCGACCACCCAGGCGGCGATCAGCATGCCCTCTAGAAAGCGGTGAGGGTCGCTTTCCATGTAAAACCGGTCCTTGAAGGTACCCGGCTCTCCTTCGTCGGCGTTGACCGCCATCATCCGTGGCCCGGGAAACGAGGCGACCGCGCGCCATTTCTGAGCGACCGGAAAGCCAGCGCCGCCAAGCCCTCGCAATCCCGACTCCGCAATAATGGTGGTAACACCGTCGCGCGTTCTCCGTCCGGAACGACAGGCTTGCAGCAGGTCATATCCGCCAGTGGCGCGATATCCCGCCAAGTCCGTGTAGCCAGGCACATCGGGTGAGATCGCGCCTCGCTCGACAGCCGCTACGATCTCAGCGTCGCTAGCCTGATCTATGGCGTTGTGACCGACCTCGACCACCGGCGCGGTGGCGCACCTTCCCATGCATGGCGCGCGGACCACCCGCACGTCGTCCCCAAAGTGGTCTTCCAACCGGTCTGCCAAAGCCTCGCCGCCCATAAGGGCGCAGGTCACGCTGTCGCAAATCCTGATCGTAAGAGCGGCGGGCTCGTCATCGTCGCCAAGCACGTCGAAATGGGCATAGAAGGTGGCGACTTCATACACTTCGGTAAGGGACAGCCGCGTAAGATCGGCGAGCGCCACAAGATGGCGTTCGAACAGGGCGTGATATCGATCCTGAAGCCTGTGCAGATACTCGATCAACATGTCAGCCGGCAGCGAAGCATCCGAATCGCTCAGACCGAGTGTCGCGCGCACTTCGGCGAGCGCGACGTCATCCACTTGGCGCCCTTTCGGAAACGGGCGCATGCCTCTGCCACGTCGGGCGAATGGGGCGGCTGGGGAACGTTCTGTCATGGCTTCGCGGTATTCGATCGGATTGCGGCACTCATGCGGGTTTGACGACTTCGAGCGTGACGCGACTTGAGTTGATTACCACCTTGCCACGATGTTCAAAGTTGACCGTCACGGTCGGCCCAATTGCCGACTGAACTTGGCCGACACCCCAATCCGGCGCGTCGGGGTGGCGGACCAGTGCACCCGGAACAAGGCTGTCGATCATCGCTGGGGATCCTTATCGCTAGCGGTCGCTGAAAAACGGCCACTAAACGGGGTGAGTGACAGCAATGATCGTAGGCGGTGCGGACAAATACCGCCAGTGTCGGATTGCGGACCGCCTTCGATGCTGGCCGGAGCGAGCGACTTTTGAATTTAACAAAACCCGCATATTTCCAAGGGGTTATTTGAGAATTTCAAGCGCACAAGAATAGTTGTCGACGCGGGGCCGGATGGATATAGTCGCGCCGCTCCGCGAGAGGAGTTGGAATCGTTCAGGGATTGTTTGGGAGAGCGCCCGATGAGTGTTCAGCTTACTGAACCACTCGTACCTCCGGATTACCGGCCTACGGATGACGAGCCGTTCATGAGCCCGATGATGAAGGAGTATTTTCGCAACAAGCTATTACGTTGGCGGGCCGAATTATTGGCCGAATCGACAGAAACCATTGCTAGCCTCCAGGAAGGCGGGCTTCAGAAACCAGACCTCGCCGACCGGGCTTCCGACGAAGCCGATCGGGCGCTTGAGCTGCGCACCCGTGACCGCGAGCGCAAATTGATCTCCAAGATCGATGAAGCGCTGCAGCGATTGGAAAAGGACGAGTTCGGATATTGCGAGGATACCGGCGAGCCGATCTCTCTTCGCAGGCTCGACGCACGACCGATCGCGACCATGAGCCTGGAGGCCCAAGAGCGGCACGAGCGCATGGAACGGACCCACCGCGACGACTGACGTGTCGGCGCCCAAGTGTGCCGACTTGTTGTGCGATGGTTGGATGTAGCCGCTCTGCAGGGGTGAATTGGCAAGCGGTGTGCTGGTGATTGCCGCCGAATCGACAGAATGTCTTCCGATTCTTCGCCTGTTCGGCAGATGATTGGACGCCGGATTTCGGATGGACTTCGGGAGTCGTCGGTGTGAAGCCAGTATTCTCAAGACGTTGGCGGCACTCTCTGGCAGGGGCTGCGGCTATGGCGTTGCTGGCGGTCGTCTTTCTTGAGACTGCCGCTAGCGCACAGGCGCAAACGACTTCCGACCAAGATGAGTCTGAGCAAGAGAATACACCGTTGGTGGACCTGGAGGTATCAGAGGTCGAACCGCAGCCAATTGCCATTCCGGTCGCGCCGGTTGATAGCAGCACCGTGGCTCGTCAGGCGAGCTTCGATGTCGGCCTTCCATTGGCGATGGCCGCCTTCACGCGCGGTGAGGCGCTATGGCTGGTGTTTGCTGCCGAATCGCCTTTAGACTCCGCTCATCTGGCCAGGCAGGGCGAACTTGGCCTTGGCGCCGCTCGGATCGCAGAGGCACGAGGAGGCGTGGCGCTGCGTTTTGACAATCCGGGCCGCCAGACGCCGATGGTAAGGCGGAACGGCACGGAATGGATTGTCGATCTGCCGCTTTCCGAACTGGACACCAGGCCGCCGCTTGAGGTGATCGCCCAACCCGAACATCCTGACGGCGCGCGCTTGTTTATTGAAGCCACTGGCGCCGTCGCTCCTGTTGCCTTTATCGACCCACTGGTTGGAGACATCCTGGTGGCCATGCCACTTGGCGATGTCGGGCAACGACTCACCACGGCGCAACGATTTGCCGAGTTCGGTCTGCTACCATCGGTCTTGGGCGTTGTCGTTCGCACCTTTATCGAAGATATCCGGGTGCTGCCGACCGAGGGCGGTGTCGCGATCTCGTCCGAGCGAGGGCTGCAGCTGTCCTGAAATGCCTCCGATCCCAGTGAGGTGGGAGCGCTGTGAGAGGTGCGATCAAGGCACTTGCCAAATGAGAACAAAACAAGTACATAGTTCTCATTGATCATCGCCGCCCGCTATGGGACACAAGGGAGGACCACTGATGTCGACCGCTAATCTCCGCCTCGTTGAAAGGCCCTCCATGGACAAACAAAAGGCGCTGGAAGCTGCTCTCTGTCAGATTGAGCGCGCATTTGGCAAGGGCTCGATCATGAAGCTTGGCAGCGATGCCAAGAATGTTGAGGTCGAGGCAATCTCCACCGGTTCGCTGAGCTTGGATATCGCGCTCGGCATCGGCGGTCTTCCCAAAGGCCGTATCGTAGAGATCTACGGCCCCGAAAGCTCGGGCAAGACTACTTTGGCGCTGCACGTGGTGGCCGAGGCGCAGAAGGCAGGTGGTACGTGCGCCTTCGTCGATGCTGAACATGCGCTAGACCCCAGCTATGCGCGCAAGTTGGGTGTGGATGTTGACGAGCTGTTGATTTCCCAGCCGGACGCGGGGGAACAGGCGCTCGAGATCGCCGATACGCTGGTTCGCTCAGGTGCGATCGACGTACTAGTGATCGATTCAGTCGCCGCTCTGGTGCCGCGCGCCGAACTCGAAGGCGAGATGGGCGACAGCCATGTCGGCTTGCAGGCGCGGCTGATGAGCCAGGCACTGCGCAAGCTGACCTCCTCGATCTCGCGCTCCAACTGTCTGGTGATCTTTATCAATCAGATCAGGTTGAAGATCGGGGTGATGTTCGGCAGCCCGGAGACCACATCGGGCGGCAACGCGCTGAAGTTCTATGCTTCGGTTCGTCTCGACATTCGGCGCATAGGCGCGGTGAAGGACCGTGATGAGGTGATCGGCAACCAAACCAAGGTCAAGGTGGTCAAGAACAAGATGGCGCCGCCGTTCAAGACGGTTGAATTCGACATCATGTATGGCCAGGGCGTCTCTAAGACAGGCGAATTGCTCGATCTCGGTGTTCAGGCGGGCGTGGTCGAGAAGGCCGGATCATGGTTCTCCTACAGCGGCACACGGATTGGCCAGGGGCGTGAGAACGCCAAGAACTTCCTTACCGAGCATACTGAGGTTGCGGCCGAGATCGAAAACAAGATCCGGGCCAATGCCGGGCTGGTGTCCGAGAAGATGCTGCAAGGTGAAATGGCCGACTCTCGTGACGACGATGAGGGCGATGCACCGACTTCGGCTGACGGTCCTGCCTGACGGAGCGACCTCAGTTTTCTCGATTGCTCCCTTAACTTGATGATGTAGCGCTGGTGGCTGGCATGCCTCATGCAGAATGGGCTGTGCTGGACACCGGCGGGGCGGCTAGGCTAAAAGCGCGGTCCGGCGGGTGATACGCCAGCCCGTGTTGCACCCGGCGTTGGGTATCGCTAGGTGCGAACACGCCTCTGATCAGATGGGTTGCCAAGGTCAAACCGGTTGATTGAGTTGGCGTGAACGCGGGTCTAGGTGGCTCACCGAATGCCAGCCAACGACACGCGTAAAACGACATGCCGACCGCTAACGATATTCGCCAGACTTTTCTGGATTTTTTTGGCCAGCGCAGCCATGAGGTTGTGCCGTCCGGCCCGCTCGTGCCGCGCAACGACCCGACGTTGCTGTTCACCAATGCGGGGATGGTGCAGTTCAAAAACCTGTTCACCGGCGCAGAACAACGGCCTTACACACGGGCGGTGTCGTCGCAGAAATGTGTCCGCGCCGGTGGCAAGCACAATGATCTGGAAAACGTTGGTTACAACGGTCGGCATCACACCTTTTTCGAGATGCTCGGCAATTT
>JBCCER010000222.1:0-6671 GCA_039030175.1 Pseudomonadota bacterium | reverse complement strand
GGTTCCTTCTCCAGCATGGCCTCAAAGCTGTCGTCGCCCTCGCCAGCGCCATAGCGAATGACACCGAGCGGAAGTTTCGGCACCTCGGCCGACGCGGCAAGGTCAGCATCTCGCTCAACATGGGCTAGAATAATCTTCGCCTTGGTAAGCGACAGCGCGTAGTCAATCTCCGGCGGCATGTAGCGGTAGTTGAGAGGGACCGCAACGAAGCTGGCCTTCATGCAGCCCAGATAGTGAATCACCAGCGCGTCTCGGTTCGGCATGAGCGAAGCAACCCGATCGCCCCTGCGAACGCCCTTCGCAAAAAGATGGGCCGCGTACCGATCGCTCGCTTTGTCCAATTGACGCCACGTCCAACTGTTCTTGGTTGAGGCGAGTGCTATTTCGTCCGGGTACTTCTCTAGACCGACGCGAAGCAACCGGGGGATGTCAACTGGTGTCTCGCCTTCGATGGACGGACCGTAAAGTGGCATAGAGATACTCCGGGGCTGCCGTAACTCTTAGGTGCTGGTACCCCAGCTACCTCAAAGGCTGCTCTTAGGCTGCAATCTCAGCATTGTGGCGCTCGGCCGCCCATTTCTTCAGGGTGACCCTGTCGGTCTTGCCTGCGGCATTCATCGGCATGTCGGGCAAGAACTCGATCAGCTCGGGGGCCTTGTAGCCAACGCGCTCCCGCGCAAACGCAATCAGTTGCTGCTCCGATGGCGGGTCTTCGCCTTGGGCGAGCGTGACGTAGGCCCAGACATTTTCGCCGTGAACAAGATCGTGGACGCCGACGACACCCGCACCTGAGATGGCTGGGTGTTCGATCAATGCTTCCTCGACCTCTTGCGGGCTGATGTTCGAGCTATCGTGGACAATGATCTGTTTCTTACGGCCGCAGAAATGCAAGTAGCCATCTTCGTCTGCGCGCATAACATCTCCGGTATCCAGCCAACCGTCGATGATCAGATCAGCCGTCGCTTCCGGATTGCCCCAATAACCCGGCGTAATGCTTGGAGACTGAACCCACAGCCGTCCCTCAACACCGGGCCCGACCTCATTTCCGTCATCGTCGCGAATCGATTCGACAAACCCTAGGGCGGGCGGTCCAATCGAGCCCGGCTTGGTGTCTCCGTAGGATGGGTTGAGGTTGGCGACGCCCAGTTCCGACATTCCGTAGCCTTCGCTGATCGGGATGCCGACCACCTCGGCAAAGCGGTTTTCCAATTCGGCCGGAACCTTATCTCCGCCTGATACGCAGTATCGCAGCGAACGGAAGTCATCGTGGCGAAAGGCTTTGTCGCTGACGACACGATAAAGAGCAGCGGGCAGCATCAACATCACTGTCGGCGCGTGATTGCGCGCTAGCGCGATGACTTCGTCCGGATCAAATGTCCGCGCAAGCAGGCTCTTGCCCCCGGCCGCGAGCATTGCCAGTACGGTCATGGATGCGCCCATATGCGACATGGAGGCGGCGCTCAAGGCGACGTCGTCGGCAGTCAGGCCTAAGCCGTGAATGCGGGCTTGCAAGATCCAGCCAAGCGTCTCGATGGAGTGCGTGACGCCCTTCGGTTTGCCGGTGCTTCCCGATGTAAAGAAGATGAAGGCAGGATCGGCAAGTGTCGGCGCTTCAAGCTTCGCAGGCGGAGGCTCCTTGATCAGCATCGCCTCAAGACTGTCATCGCCTTCGCCAGCGCCGTAGCGGATCACGCCGACCGGTAGTTTCGCCACCTCAGCAGCGGCCCCAAGATCGGCCTCGCGCTCGACATGGGCGAGCAGGATCTTTGCCTTTGCGAGCGACAGCGCATAGTCGATCTCGGGCGGCGTGTAGCGATAGTTCAACGGCACGGCCACAAAGCCACCCTTCAAGCACCCCAAATAGTGGAGCAGCAACGCATCCCGGTTGGGCATCAGCGACGCGACGCGGTCGCCCTTTCGAATACCCTTTGCATAAAGGTGCGCCGCGTACCGGTCGCTGGCCTTGTCGAGTTGGCGCCAAGTCCAACTGTTCTTGGTGGAGGCGACAGCGATCTCATCCGGCTTTCTTTGCAACCCGCTGCTCAACAGATCCGGAATACTGACCGGGGAGACGCCTTCGATTGAGGGTCCGTGTATTGGCACTCTAAACGCTCCTCGTCGTTGGACGTATCAGTGTGATATCTCCACATCGTGCCGCTCGGCGGCCCAATGTTTGAGCGTAGCGCGGTCCACTTTTCCAGTCGCGTTCATCGGCATTTGGTCGACGAACACAATGACTTCTGGGGCTTTGTATCCGATCCGGGCGCGTGAAAATGCGATCAACTCCTGCCCATCTGGCTGCTCACCATCATCGGTCAGTTCGACATAGGCCCAAACATTCTCACCGTGAACAAGATCATGAACGCCTACCGCTCCGGCCGAGGTCACGGCTGAATGAGCAATCAACGATTCCTCAACCTCTTGAGGGCTGATGTTGGACCCATCATGGACGATGATCTGCTTCTTGCGGCCGCAAAACCAGAGGTCGCCGTCGACGTCGACTTTCATCAGGTCGCCAGTGTCCAGCCAACCGTCGACAATGGTCTCGGCCGTGGCGTTGGGATTGTCCCAATAACCGATGGTGGCGCTGGGGGATTTGACCCACAACCGGCCCTCGGTTCCGGTTGAGACCTCATCGCCGGCATCGGAGCGAATAGAGAGGATGCTGCCGATAACAGTGCGCCCCACGGAGCCGGTTTTCTTCGATCCCGACAACGAAGCCATGGAGACAAAGCCGAGCTCCGACATACCGTAGCCTTCGGCAATTGGCACGCCTGTCATCTCAGCGAACTTTGACTTTAGCTCGTCAACGATCTTGTCTCCTGCGGCCGTGCAGTATCTCAGCGTTTTGAAATCATCGGGGTGGGCGTGCCGATTGCGCACGACGCCGAACAGCGCCGCCGGTAGCATGTTCAGCCAACTCGGACCGTAGCTTCGAAACAGGCTCAAGACCTCATCCGGGTCAAAGGTTCGGGCGACCAGAGCCTTGGCCCCGACAGAGAGCGCCCCCAGGGTGTTTCCAAATGCGCCGATGTGCGACATCGACGATGCGCCGAGCATGACATCGCTATCTTCCAAACCATAGGTGTGAGCCCAAATCGCAGTGATCCAGCCAAGCGTTTCGAAGCTGTGCATTACGCCCTTTGGTTTTCCAGTACTGCCGGACGTGAAAAAGATGATGGCCAGATCACCCGGAGAAGGGCTGGGCATTTCGACGGGCGGCGCTTCCTTTTCGAGCATCGCTTCAAAGCTGTCGTCTCCTTCGCCCGCGCCGTAGCGAACGACGCCTAGTGGCAGCTCATCGACATAGTTGGAAGTCGCGAGATCGTCGGCGCGGTCCACATGCGCCAGCAGGATATGCGCCCCGGTCAAAGATAGGGCATAATCGATTTCCAGTGCCGTGTAGCGGTAGTTCAGGGGGACACAGACGAATCCCGCCTTCAGGCAGGCCAGGTAGTGGACTACAAGCACATCGCGGTTTGGCATCAACGAAGCGACCCGATCACCCTTGCGCACGCCGCGGCTAACGAGGTGGGCGGCGTATCGATTGCTCGCATGGTCCAGTTGGCGCCATGTCCAGCTGTTCTTCGTCGAGGCGAGCGCGATTTCGTCCGGATGGGCCGCAAGGCCGTTGTTCAGCAGCCCTGCCATATCGGTTGGTTTCAGGTCGCCGATAGGCGGGCCATAGATTGGCATCGGCCCGCTACTTACCCCGCGACTTCAGCGTCATGCCGCTCGGCGGCCCATTTCTTTAAGGTCACGCGATCAACCTTGCCAGTGGCATTAAGTGGCATTTCGTCAAGAACGATGATCACTTCAGGTGCTTTGTAGCCGACCCGCTCGCGAGAGAATTCAATCAGCTCCCCTGTATCGGGCCGGTCGACCTCGTCCGAAAGCGTTACGTAAGCCCAGACGTTTTCGCCATGGACCAAATCATGCACGCCAACAACCCCCGCCGTCAGCACGGCCGGGTGTTCCACCAACGTCTCCTCAACCTCTTGCGGGCTGATATTTGAGGCATCGTGCACGATGATCTGTTTCTTGCGGCCGTGAAACCACAGATAGCCATCCCCGTCGGCGCTCATCACGTCGCCTGTGTCCAGCCAACCATCGACGATTGTCTTGGCGGTAGCTTTTGGATTGTTCCAATAGCCAATCATGTTGATCGGCGATTTTACCCAAAGGCGGCCGTCTATGCCGGGTTCAACCTCGTTGCCGTCTTCGTCGCGTATCGACAGGGCATAGCCGATATTGGCCGGACCTACGGATCCCGGCTTGTTGAGGCCCGTCGGGGGGGTTCGTGTGGCGATGCCAATCTCGGACATGCCGTAGCATTCTTCGATCGGAACACCCGTGAGTTGATCAAAAGCGCGCTCCAGCTCGAGTGGCACCTTGTCGCCACCTGAAATGCATAAACGAATTGAGGCGAAATCCTCACGCTTTGCGTCCGGATGGCGAACGACCCCAAAGAGTGCCGACGGCAACATCAAGAAGATGGTCGGCGCGTGATGGCGCAGCAGCCAGAGAGCTTCGTCGGCATCGAACGTTCTTGGGAGCAGTATTTTGATGCCCATCGCCAGGGACATGATCCCGTGCAGAAACGACCCGATATGAGACATGGACGAGGCCGACAACATCACGTCGTCTTTGGTCATTTCGTAGCCAACCACATGGGTGGCAAACATACGCCCAAGCGTATCGAACGAATGGGTCACACCCTTCGGTTTTCCCGTGCTGCCCGAGGTGAAAAAGACGGCCGCCGGATCACCCGGTTCAGTTTTTTGTTGTGTAACCTCCGGCGCCTCCTTCTCCAGCATTGCCTCAATGCTGTCATCGCCTTCGCCCTCGCCATAGCTGATGACGCCAAGCGGCAGTTTCGCCACCTCTTCAGATGCCGCCAAGTCGGCCTCGCGCTCGACATGCGCGAGGATGATCTTGGGTTTCACTAGGGACAAGGCATGGTCGATTTCCGGGGCCATGTAGCGATAATTCAAAGGCACTGCCACAAAGCCCGCCCGAAGGCACCCGAGATAGTGAACGACCAGCGTATCGCGGTTGGGCATCAGCGAGGCGACGCGATCCCCTTTACGAATACCCTTGGCATAAAGGTGTGCGGCGTACCGCTCGCACGCCTTGTCGAGTTGACGCCAGGTCCAACTGTTTTTGGTCGAGACAACGGCAACCTCGTCCGGGTGGTCACGCAGCCCGGCGGCAAGCACATTGGAGATGTCGACCGGTTCAATCCCATCCGCTGAAGGGCCATAAAGAGGCATTGTAATCTCCTTACTTCGTCTGGGATCTGTCCGTTCTATGCCGCTTAGTGGACGATCTCCGCATCATGCTGCTCGGCGGCCCATTTCTTGAGCGTGACACGGTCGGTTTTGCCGGTCGCGTTCATCGGCATCTCATCGAGAAACTCAATCACCTCAGGCGCCTTGTAACCGACCCTCGCACGCGAAAACTCAATCAGCTCCTGCGCTTTTGGCCGCGCGACGCCCTCTTTGATGGTCACATAGGCCCGTACATTCTCGCCGTGAACCAGATCGTGAACGCCAACGACGCCGACGCCTCGCACGGCAGGGTGCTCGATCAGCGATTCCTCGACCTCCTGCGGGCTGATGTTGGAGCCATCGTGAATGATGATCTGTTTTTTGCGGCCACAGAACCAGAGATAGCCGTCCTCGTCCGCTTTCATCACATCACCGGTGTCGAGCCAGCCATCGACGATGGTCTCTTCGGTGGCTTTCGGGTTGTCCCAATAGCCGATCATGTTGACCGGAGACTTGCACCACAGCCTTCCCTCTTCGCCGACGCCTAGCTCGTTGCCGTCATCATCGCGGATGGAAAGGGCGTAACCTGCATTGGTGGTTCCGACCGATCCCAGCTTATTGAGCCCATCGACGGGGTTCATGTTCGATAGGCCGATCTCCGACATGCCGTAGATTTCGTCGATTGGGAACCCGACCATGTCGGTGAATTCCTTCTCCAACTGGGCCGGTACCTTGTCTCCGCCCGAAACGCACAGCCTGAGCGAGGTGAAGTCCTCATGTGTCGCGCCATGCTCGCGCATGAGGCCGATCAGCGCCGATGGCAGCATCCAAAGAAGATTTGGTCTGTGATGCCGAAACAGCCACAGCAACTCGTCCGGATCGAAGGTCCGGGCGATCAGCGATTTACCCCCAACCGCCAAGACCATCAGGCCATGCAGATGACCACCCAGATGGGACATCGACGACCCGGGCAGTACGACGTCGCCCGGCTTGACCTTATAGCCCTGGATTGCGGTGGTCAGCATCCAACCATAGGTCTCGTAGGTGTGGGTCACCCCCTTCGGCTTGCCCGTACTACCGGAGGTGAAGAAGATGAAAATCGGGTCGGATGGCTTTGGCTTCGGCAGCGCGACCGGCGGTGGCTCCTTGATCAGCATCGCTTCCATACTGTCGTCGCCTTCGCCGCCGCCATAGCGAATGACACCAAGGGGCAGGTCGCTGACGGCATCACACGCTGCCAAATCGTCATCGCGCTCAACGTGAGCCAGCAGGATCTTCGATTGGGTCAGTGACAGGGCGTGATCCATCTCAGGGGGCATGTAGCGATAATTCAACGGCACGGCGACATAGCCGCCCTTGATGCAGCCTAGGTAGTGGACGATTAGTGCATCGCGATTGGGC
>JBCCER010000221.1:0-6697 GCA_039030175.1 Pseudomonadota bacterium | reverse complement strand
GATCACCTCTCCTTGATCCAACTCCCTTGCGGCAGCGATCGCCATCAGGGCGTCCGCCATATCCTTAAGCTGTTTTTTGACCCGCGACTTTCGGGCCTGCCACGCCGCACCGCCAAGCCGGTCAAGCGTGACCACCACATCATCCGAGCCATAGCGAGACAACACCTCGATGTTCTCGACCGGCACAAACAGTTTGGCATTTTCGGCATAGATCAATTTGACGAAATCGTGTGCGGCCCCGCCTACAGACAGGGTTTCCAGCCCTTCATATCGTCCCACGCCATGTTCCACATGAACGACGTGATCACCGGAAGCCAACGCCGAAACCTCAGCGATGAACTGTTCTGCCTTTCGGCGTCGTTTTGGCTGCCGTGTCAGCCGATCGCCCAAAATGTCGGTTTCGGTGATGACCGCAAGGTCAGGGGCAACGAACCCGTGCTCAATCGGCAGAACGACGGCCGCTACGCGCTTAGCTTCCAGGGCGCCAGCATCTGATAGGCCTTCGGCGGTCTCAACTTCCCATAAGCCGTGTTCGCGCAGTAATCCCGCCAGCCGGTCCCGTGCACCGAGCGTATATCCCGCGATCAACACCGATCGCCCGTCACGCTTCAGCGAGGCAACGTGAACGCGCACCGCGTCGTATAAGGAGCCTTCAGGGGCATTCCTGGCATCGGCGAAATCGCGGCCGCCACGTCCACCGGCGTCCAGAGACCCTGAACCCGGCGATGGAGCGAACGGCGAGAGAGCGGCCACTGGACGATCGCCAATCCGCTGTTGCCATTCATCCTCTGTCAAATAGAGCGCGTCGGGGGGAAGCGGTTTGTAGATCGGTGCCTTGGCTTTGCGCTCGACCTCCTGCAACGTCAGGCGCGCTTCGTGGAAATCGGCAATTTGGGCAAGCCGTTCGGCACGCGCTTGATCGATTTGCGGGTCTAGGCTGATCGGTGCCCCCGGAAGATAATCGAAGATGGTCTCCAGGCTGTCGTGAAAGAGCGGCAGCCAATGTTCCATCCCGGCATATCGGCGACCAGCAGACACCGCCTCGTAAAGCGGGTCGTCATCGGTTACAGCGCCGAATTGGCGGCGATAGCTTGCCCGAAACCGCTCAATAGAGACTTCATCAAGAAACAGCTCGCCCATCGCCGACAAATCAATTCGCTCGACAGCCCCGCTTGTGCGCTGGCTAAGCGCGTCGAACAATCGAATACGCTCAACCTCGTCGCCAAAAAGATCGATCCGGCACGGTTCCTCCGCACCGGGTGGGAACAGGTCGACGATATCTCCACGAATCGCATACTCCCCGCCCTCGCGAGCAGTTTGGGTGCGGCTGTATCCATTCTTGGCCAGAAAACCCTGTAGCGCATCGAGATCAAGCCGCTCGCCACCGACGATGCTAAATTGCGAGGTAGCCAAACCGTCCTTAGCAGGCAGCCGTTGAAGGGCGGCATTGATTGTGGCGATCACGATCGACGGTTTGGAGCCGGCAGCCAGTGACGCCATTTGCTCAAGTGAAGCGATTCGGCGGGAAACGATCTCTTGGTTCGGCGAAACGCGGTCGTATGGCAGGCAATCCCAAGCCGGTAGGATGACCGTGGTCAAGTCCTGCGCGAAGAATCCGAGGATTTCGGCCAACCTCGCCGCCCGGCTGTCATCAACTGCGATATGCAAAAGGGGGCCGCTTGTCTGATTGCCGGCGATTGCAGCCAGAACGCGCGCGTCATGCCCTTCTGGCACACCACCGACGCCAATTGCCCCCGGCTCGCGGGTGTCTAACGATAAATCGAACATAATATCAGTCGGTTGACTTGTGCTTTTTGTGCGACAAGAGAAGATCAGCTACGGAAGATTGCAAGTGCTCAGGAAGCGGCTCGCGCCCGGTAATCCAGTCGTAGAGGTCCGGGTCGCTTTGCCCCATCAGCTCGTGAAACTCTTGAAGCTCATCCCAACCAAAGCGTTTGAGATGCGCGTCCGCAAAGCTACCGAGCAGGAGGTCCGCTTCACGTGTTCCGCGATGCCAGCTTCGAAAAGACAGTTGCCGTCGAAACGCATCAATGTCCTCGGGGATGCCGGCAACGAAGCCGCCCTTCTGTTTTTGGTCTTTGTTGGACATTCCTCTACCCTGGGCATGATACATCCCGATCTGGCCCGTGACGATATAGAGCCGGCACAGTGCGACCGCAAATCCTCTTCCCGCTTTTCGCCGAGATTCTGACCCTGCCGGGCGTCGGCGCCAAAATTGCGGCCTTACTGACTCGGCTGGCAGGCCCTCATATCGTAGATCTGCTTTGGCATCTGCCGAGCGGGGTCATCAATCGCAATCCTGTACCCGCCATTGCGGGACTTGAAAGCGGCCGCACCGCAACGCTGGAGGTTGCGGTGGAGGCCCATCAACCATCCGGCGGGCGCGGCCCCTATCGCGTTATCACGACCGACGACACCGGCACGCTGGATCTCGTCTTCTTTCACGCCAAAGGCGACTATCTGCTGCGCGAATTGCCGGTCGGCGCCAAACGGTTCGTCAGCGGCCGGATCGAATGGTACCGTGGCGTCGCCCAAATGGCGCATCCCGACTATATCGTCGCGCCCGATGCCCGTGACCAGATCCCTTCCATAGAGCCGGTTTATCCGCTGACGACTGGGCTAACTCCTAAACCCTTGAACAAGGCGATCGCGGCCGCGCTCACAAAAGCGCCGAAGTTGCAAGAATGGCAGGATCAGGCCTGGCTGGATCGCAATGGGTGGCCTGACTGGCAAACGGCCCTGCTGACGGCCCATGCCCCCCAATCGGACGCCGACCTGCTGCCAACCGCCCCTGCCCGCGCTCGCCTTGCCTACGATGAGCTTCTAGCAAATCAGCTTGCCCTGGCTTTGATACGCCGAGCCCAGCGACGCCAGAAGGGTCGATCAACAGCGGGCAATGGCGATTTGCGGGCAAAGGTGGTCGATGCGCTGGGGTTTGCACTGACGACCTCTCAAACCCAGGCCGTCGCTGAGATCGACGCCGATATGGCTGCCCAAGATCGAATGTTGCGGCTGCTTCAGGGGGATGTCGGTAGTGGCAAGACCGTCGTCGCCCTCCTCGCCATGCTCAATGCCGTCGAGGCTGGGCGACAGGCGGCCCTTTTGGCACCTACGGAGATTCTAGCTCGCCAGCACTACCGAACGCTCCAACCCCTCGCCGAAGCCGCCGGCGTGAAGATTGCGATCCTAACAGGCCGCGATCGGGGTAAGGCCCGTGAACCTATCCTGGAAGGCCTTCGCGACGGCGCACTGCCTCTGATTGTAGGCACGCACGCGCTGGTCCAAGAGAGCGTCGAGTTCCATGATTTGGCTCTAGCCGTCGTTGACGAGCAGCACCGCTTTGGCGTCCATCAACGCCTGCAACTCGCCTCCAAGGGCGCCGGCGTCGACCTTCTGGTAATGACTGCAACCCCGATCCCACGCACGCTGGCGTTGACCGCCTATGGCGATATGGAGGTCTCGCGCCTTACCGAGAAACCGCCCGGGCGTCAGCCGGTCGACACACGGGTGTTGCCAGCGGACAGGCTGCCAGAATTGATCACGGGGCTAGGCCGCAAACTGGCGGAAGGCGCGCAGGCTTATTGGGTCTGCCCTCTAGTCGAGGAATCGGAAAAGTCGGATATGGCCGCAGCAACGGAGCGTTACGAAGATCTCCGCCGGCATTTCGGCGATCGTGTCGGCCTGGTGCATGGGCGGCTGAAAGGTCCGGAAAAGGATGCGATCATGGCCCGTTTCACAGAGGGCAGCATCGATATTCTTGTCGCGACGACTGTGATTGAGGTTGGCGTCGACGTGCCGGCGGCCACGATTATGGTCGTTGAGCACGCCGAACGTTTCGGGCTGGCGCAACTCCACCAGTTGCGCGGCCGCGTGGGACGCGGCGATGCACAGTCCACCTGTTTCCTGGTCTATGCACCTCCCCTGTCGGAAACCGCACGGCAACGTTTGGCGACCCTGCGTGAAACCGAAGATGGCTTCGTGATCGCCGAGGCAGATCTGAAGCTTCGTGGCGCTGGGGAGGTTCTCGGCACGCGCCAGTCCGGCCTGCAACTCTGGCGCCTCGCCGATTTGGCGGCCCATGGCAACCTGCTAGCCTCCGCCCGCGACGATGTCCGCCTGATTTTGAATCGCGATCCCGAAATGGAGATGGAGCGTGGGCGGGCGCTTCGACTGCTCCTCTATCTATTCGAACAGGACGCGGCGGTTCGGTACTTGAGGTCGGGCTAGCCCTCGCTCGCCTTGTCGGCCCGGATCTCGTCATGGTCCGGTCTGTTAGCAAGGTCGGCCTGCGCGGCGACCTCGCCCTGGCCGTCCAGAACGTCGAGCACCGGCTTGATCCGTGAGCGGATGCGGGGCGTGGTTTGGGCCTCTTCCGGACGACCGTCCGGCGGCGTGACGATGCCGGCAGAGACCACCATCTTGATGCCCTCCTCCACTGTCATATCCAGCACAACCAAGTCACGGCGCGGCACGAACAACAGAAAGCCGCTGGTCGGGTTCGGCGTCGTCGGGACAAAAATGTTGATGGTTTCATCCTCGGTCAGGTTCTGCACTTCGCCTTCGGTCTTGCCGGTGACGAAGGCCAGGGACCATATGCCGCGCCTTGGGTACTCAATCAAAACTACGTCGCGAAATGCTGAGCTTTGGTTGGCAAGGACGGTTTCGAAAATTTGTTTGAGCGCGCCATAGACGCTGCGGATCACCGGCATGCGTGCCAGAACGACCTCGCTGGCGCGGACGATGAGCCGGCCAATATAGCCCGCTGTTAGCCCGCCGATCACGGTCAAGGCCACGAACACCAACAGCAGGCCAATTCCTGGAATCGAGAACGGCAGGTAGGTTTCCGGGTTCAGGTTCGGCGGTAGGATCGCCGAGACTTGCGTATCGATGAACGAGATGAACAGCCAGGCGAGATACAAGGTCAGCGATATCGGCGCCGTGACCAGAATACCGGCAAGGAAGTAAGCGCGGATTCGCCCCCACAGCGGATGCTTGGAGCGAAATTTGAACGTATCGGGCTTGTCGTCGGTCATGAGCCCTCGTCACACGATCCTGGTTCCCGATGGCACCCAGCAAACATGGTCAACCGGGCGATGGTGATCAATGCCCGGAATGTTCGCAAGACCCCTATCGATCATAATGGACAATTGACCGGGTGCACCAAGCGCCTATGCTCATGGTTCCCCTAGCCCCTGCGAGGAAACCTTGTCCCAGCCAACGGGCGCAAGCCTGGACACTATTCCACTATTCGAAGTGCTTGACGAACAGCAGCGTGAACGGCTTGCCCAAGCCTGCCGCTGGCGTCGATACGACGCGCACGAGCAGATTATCGATCGAGATGCTGACACCTCCGAGGTCCATTTTGTCGTCGACGGCCTTGTGCGTATCGTCATCTACTCCCTGTCAGGACGCGAGATCGCCTTTGATGACCTGCCAACCGGGCAATTCTTCGGCGAACTGGCCGGTATTGACCGTGGCCGCCGATCGGCCAGCGTTGTCGCCCTAAAGCCCACGCTTGTTGCCGCGATGAATGCGCAGCTCTTCATGGAAACGGTCTGCAACGATCCTGCATGTGCCGAGCGCTTGCTAACGCACCTTACTGGCATGGTGAGGCGCGCGACCGATCGCATCATGGATCTCAGCACCCTAGGGGCCAACAACAGGGTCCACGCTGAGATTTTGCGCCTGGCCCGTCCCAATCTGGAAGCGGACAATACAGCCAAAATCAGGCCAATCCCCATACATAGCGACATCGCCGCCCGGGTGAGCACAGCGCGAGAAACGGTTGCACGAGTTTTTGGTCAATTAGCCCAATCGGGCATCGTCGAGCGACGCTCAGACCACCTCTTCGTGCGGCGTTTCGATGAACTTGAGGAAATCGTCGAAGAAGTGCGCGGAGATTTTGCCTGAAGCGCTCCAGCTAATATCTTTTAATATCAATGGATTGAATAAAATATATCTGTCAAACCCTGAGATAAGGCCAGATTTTTGCCAGAATCTCTCGCAGATGTGACCCAGATCACTTTTCATCTGCGCAGAAGCGCTTATATTAGAACATGAAGGATATGCATTGGAACGGCGCATCCTTCAGCCTCCGCGAGAGAAGCCCGGTGTCGCAGATGCGGCACCGGGTTTTCTGTTGGCAATCATTCAATGGCTGTCCGAATGCGGGATGGCACGCCCGGCGGCAGCAGAACCCGGGGACTGCAGATTAGGAGTCGGTTGCTGAATCGTTCCGCTTTATGCGCTCGAGTACGCAGAACTGCGATTCTATCAATGAAATCAGACATAGGCCCTTTGCCATGATGTACTGACTTGACCTGAGACGCGAGTTCTTCGCTCCAGCCTGTTTGCCATATGCCAATTCTGGCAATGACCTGCGGGTTGGAAGGTCTTCATGCTGCAGTTCAGGATGGGCGCGCCATTGACCAGGTTGCAGACCGCGCACCGAGCTGGTCGAACGGCGCGTCCGGTTTGCCGATCTATTTCTCGAGCGGCCCGCGATAGCTCGATAGGCACTGGCAAACGAAACACACGAACTCCCTGAATCTGCAGATCTAGAGCATTTTCTGACCGTTGAGAATCTGAGGGGGATTCCCAGGGGGCTGGAAATCTGATTCAAGATGCAGGCTGGTGAAGGAGGCCAGCCTGTATGGCGAGAGTGCTTTCGGGTGAT
>JBCCER010000220.1:0-6703 GCA_039030175.1 Pseudomonadota bacterium | reverse complement strand
GGCACCATTCTCATGCATCGTTGATTTCCATTGTGTCGTCGTGCGCCCCATTTAGGGTTGGCCGATGCGTGGCATTAGGCATGTCTGATCAAACCAATACCAAGAGGCCATCCCGTGTCTGAAATTCGCCAAGGCTTTGTCGGCACTGTCGGCAACACCCCGTTGATCCGGCTAAACCATCTGTCTGACGAGACGGGTTGTGAGATCTTGGGCAAGGCCGAATTCTTGAACCCAGGCGGATCGGTCAAGGATCGCGCGGCGCTGGCGATCATTCGGGACGCTGAGAAGAAGGGTCAACTAAAACCCGGCGGGGTGATCGTCGAGGGTACGGCCGGCAACACTGGCATCGGCCTCGCGCTCGTTGGTAACTCACTCGGCTATCGCAGCGTCATCGTAATGCCGAAGACGCAGAGCCAGGAAAAGAAGGACATGCTGCGCCAGTGCGGCGCGGATTTGCGCCTGTCCGAGGCGGTGCCGTACAAGAATCCCGGCAACTATGTCCGCGTGTCGGAGCGGCTGGCAGCCGAAATCGCGGCGGAGGAGCCAAACGGCGCGATCTGGGCCAATCAGTTCGACAATGTCGCCAACCGCGAAGGTCACTACGCCACGACGGGACAGGAGATCTGGGCGGAAACTGGCGGCGCGGTCGACGCCTTTACCTGCGCGGTCGGCACTGGTGGCACCTTGGCCGGTGTCGGCATGGCGCTGAAGGAAAAGAAACCCGGCGTCCATATCCGCCTCAGCGATCCGATGGGTTCGGGGCTCTATAACTACTATGTCAATGGCGAGATCAAGGCCGAAGGCAGCTCGATTACGGAGGGTATCGGCCAGGGCAGGATCACCCAAAATCTTGAAGGCGCGCCGATCGACGCCGCTCAGCGGGTGACCGATGAGGAGGCACTGCCGATGATCCATCGCCTGATCCGCGAAGAAGGCCTGGTGCTCGGCGGGTCCAGCGGCATCAATGTCTGCGGCGCAGTTAAGATTGCGCAAGAGGTGGGCAGGGGCCATGTGATCGTCACCGTTCTCTGCGATCTGGCATCCCGCTACGCGTCGAAGATCTTCAATCTCGAATTCTTGCGCGAAAAGAACCTGCCGGCGCCAGACTGGCTGGAATAGGGCGGGATAGATGCGCCGCCTCCTTGCCTTCGTCTTCATGGTTAGTTTTCTGGCTGGCAGCGCCGTTTCGGCGCAGGATGAGCCGCCGCTTGGTCTTTCCGACCGGGAACTGATCTCTTTTTTTCAGATCGCACCAGACGAGGTTGGCTATCTGGTTGTCGACCTCGCCGATGGTGCTGTCCTGGCGAGCCACAATCCTGACCGCATTTTTATTCCAGCTTCGGTGGCCAAAGTGCCGACCGTCATCGCGGCCCTCGGCATCCTCGGCGGGCAGCATCGTTTTGCCACCGGCCTCTACACGACCGGCATCGAACAGGGTGGCGTGCTGACAGGCGACCTTTATCTGCGTGGAGGCGGCGATCCATTTCTGTCAGCCGATAATCTGCAGGATCTCGCCCAACGGCTGGCGGCACGCGGCATAACCCGCATCGACGGCAATTTCTTCTACGATGCCAGCCAGTACATCGACCATCCGCAGATTAATCCGGGCCAACCCCAGGCGGCCGGCTACAACACAGGTGTCAGCGCCCTGTCGGTCAACTTCAACCGCATCCGGGTGCGCTGGCGCAATGGCGGCGGCAGTGTGACGGGCTCGGCCAGTGCCGTAACAGACAATCTCGAAGTGCCGCTTGCCCACATCAGCATTTCCACCGCACCGGCCGATACGCCGGCAGGCGTGCCGTATCAGCGCGCAGGCTCTCTGAACCAGGATCGCTGGCTGCTGTCGCCGGGCCTGCCGGCCGAAGGCGAGGATTGGCTGCCAGTCGGCAATCCGCCCTTGCTGGCGGCTCAAATCCTGCGCGAATTGGCAGCCGACGAAGGCGTGTCTTTGCCAGCGCCGACCTCCGGCCAGACGCCTTTGGAGGCGCGCGAGATGGCTGTCCATGACAGCTTCTCGCTCCGCGCCATCTCGCGCGAGGTGCTGCGCTATTCCAACAACATGTCAGCGGAGCTGCTGGGACTTGCCGCCAGCCGGGGCTTGACCAGCGTCGCTCTGCCACTCGCGGAGTCGGCCGAGGTATTGGAAGTCTGGCTGCGCCAAAACGTTCCGGCGGCCGACTGGACCGGGTTCCATCTCGACAACCATTCGGGCCTGTCCTCCGGCTCCCGGGTCTCGCCCGACCAGATGATCGCCATGTTGCGCTTTGCCGAGCGGCCCTTGGGCGGCGCTCTACTCGACGAGATCTTGCGAGAGATGTCATGGGATGCGCTCGACGATCTCAACAATCCTCTCGTCGAAGTTCGGGCCAAGACCGGCACAGTTGCCTATGCCAGGGGCCTTGCCGGCTATATCGATGCCGCCAGCGGCCGCCGCCTCGCCTTTGCCGTCTTTAGCACGGACTTCTATCAACGCTCCGTCCATGACGCCACGTTCGATCCAAGGCAACGCTATTCCAGCGGCGGTTCCCGCGAATGGCTTGGCAGGGCGCGCGGCTTGGAGGAAGAGCTTGTCGCGGGCTGGGCGGCAAGATTCTAGGCTGCGCGTTCATGACCTGGTTGTGGGCGTTCCCGTGCGTTCGGCGTGATCCAAGTGGGTGATCAGAAGACCGAAGGGGCGGCGATAAGGACAGGACAGCCATGCTGCCAATGAGGCTCTTTGTCTGTGAGTGGTCGTTGACCAAAGCGCCCCTGTAACTTACCGTTTTGATCGTCACTATGGAGCTACCGACATGAAAATCGTCGTCGTCTCGTCGAAACTATGGCGCTTGGACCGGTAGCGGAATCCATATCCAGATCTAGTGCGCCCTCGAGATTCCGGGGGCTTTTTTTATGTCGATATGTCGACTGGAAACCGAAATGTTCTCGCCCGCAGCGACACCACCGAGACTTGCCACCCTGATCTGCCTTACGGGCGTGTCCACATTGTCGCTAAACATGTTTTTGCCGTCGCTGGTTGCCATCGCGGAGGATTTTGAGACCAGTTACGCGATCGTTAGCCTGTCCATTGCCGGGTACCTGGCGGTCACTGCCGTTTTGCAAATCGCCATCGGCCCGCTCTCCGACAGGTTCGGGCGTCGGCCGGTTTTGCTGACCGCCTTGGTCATCTTCATACTGGCATCGATTGGCTGCGCCCTGTCCGACAATGTCTGGGTCTTCCTTTTCTTTCGATTGCTGCAGGGCGCGGTTATCGCCGGATCCGCCCTGTCGCCGGCAATTGTTCAGGACACGCTGCCGGCGAAACAGGCGGCCAGCCTTCTGGGATACATTTCAATGGCCATGGCTGTCGCTCCGATGTTGGGGCCGATGCTGGGCGGCGCTCTGGACGAACTGTTTGGTTGGCGGTCGAGTTTCCTCACGCTCATTGTGATCGGGTCCGCGCTGTTCGCGCTTGTGTGGACCGATCTGGGCGAGACCAACAAATTCCCTATGGAGACCTTCGGACGGCAATTGCGAGCCTATCCAGCGTTGCTGAAATCGCAGCTTTTTTGGGGCTACGCGTTGTGTATGGCGTTTTCGGTTGGCGCCTTTTACATATTCCTGGCGGGCGCGCCGCTCGTGGCCCGGGTTCTCTTCGATATGTCGTCGGGTACGCTCGGCCTGTATCTGGGGTCGATTACCGTTGGGTTTTTCTTCGGCAGCCTGATCGCGGCACGGCTTGCGAAGCGCTATTCTCTTGCCGCGATGATGTTGGCCGGGCGCCTCGTCGCCTGTATCGGGCTATTGGTCGGCCTTACGTTGTTGGCGACCGGAACCGTCCACGAGGCTTCCGTGTTCGGCGCCACGATCTTTGTCGGCATCGGCAATGGCATCACGATTCCCAGCTGCAGGGCCGGCGCCATGTCCGTGCGCCTTGATTTGGCTGGCAGCGCGTCGGGGCTTTCGGGCGCCCTGACCGTTGGCGGCGGCGCCGTTCTTACGTGGATGTCTGCGGCGATCGTAACAGAGGATATCGCGGCTTGGGGCCTGCTCGGGATGATGTTCGGCGCGTCGTTCCTGGCGTTGCTCTGCACGGTATGGGTGATCGTTTCGAACCGTTAGCCGCCGTCCCCATGTTTGACGAGGCTGTGTCCGCGCGACGCCTGCATATCCATCAGCAGACCGTTACGCTGTTGCGGCAACCCAGTGATGCTTCTGAGACCGGGGTCTGCATTGATCCGCAGACCGGCGGGGGCTCGCAAAACTCCGCCGCCATGTTATCTAAATCACCATAGGCTCTACTCATCTTGAAAGACCCGCATTTCCGGTTTGGTTGATGGCTAAGTTTTGGGATTTGGTTGGCGCCGCCGTTGCCGAGGGCCTGACGGCCTGTGCAGTCGGTAGTTGCGTTTTGGCCGGCGCGATTGGTTTGAACGCAGCAGTCGGCGACGTTGTTAAGGATAGCTGGCGAACATTTCAGTCATGGAGCGAGCGGTCACGCGTCGTCTATGAAGCCCCGAACAGGCCGCTTGGCCCTCCATCAGAATATCGGCGTCTGGCGGAAACCGTCGCGTTGGATCACGCGGGCGCGCCGGGCATTGGCGCAGCCGGTTTGGACGGCCCGAAATTCGTCCGGCTGTTTTCCGCCCTGGTCAGTGTCGAAAGCGGCTTTAACCCGCACGCGATCTCCTCGGCCGGCGCGATCGGCCTCGGCCAGCTCATGCCTGAGACGGCCGCAGAGCTTGGCGTTGCCGACCCATTCGAGCCTGTTTCGAATCTTAACGGCGCCGCCCGCTATCTCACCGGTCAACTCGCCCAGTTCGAAGATGTCAGCCTGGCGCTCGCGGCCTACAATGCCGGCCCCGGCCGCGTCCTCGAATATGGCGGCATCCCGCCCTTTGCCGAAACCCGCGCCTTCGTCGAACTGGTGATGGACCGGGCTGGGATTTAGTCGCTCAGGACCAGACCAAGGCGAAAAAAAGAAACTGGGTCGATCTCTCGCGATTTACGCCAGCGAACCGATACGCCTTTCGTTCGGCGTAAGCGCCACAATAGCCGCGTCCCGGTAGCTCTGCGCTGAGCCGAGAGATCAAAGCCGCCCACCGATCTGTCTGCACTGACAAATCGCGAGACTTCTGTGACCTGGTCCGGCTGGTTTGCTAGCATAAAAGGTAGTGTTTTCGGCCTTATCTGAGGAAAGGCGAAATGCCGTGAGTGATCGCTGGCTGGAGGCCATACCTGTTCTGGACGATTTCACCCAGGTTGCCAATCCCGATCACTACGTGCCACTTCCCGATAGGTGGTGCGTCGGTGTCTCGGATGTCGTGAAATCGACCCAAGCGATCGAGGCCGGCCGCTACAAGGCAGTGAACCTTGCGGGCGCGGCGACGATCAGCGCGGTCTCAAACGCGTTGAAAGGTGATCTAACCCTGTTCGTTTTTGGCGGCGATGGCGCCCGATTTGCCGTGCCGCCGGAGTTGGCTCCGACCGCCGCGGGGGCCATGCGCCGTGTGACCTCTTGGGTTCAACGCGATCTCGACCTCCAACTACGTGTGGGCACCGTCGATGTCGCAACAATTCGCAAGGCTGGGCTCGATGTCCGGGTGGCATTCTGGCAGGCGTCTGACGACGTTCGCTATGCAATGTTCGCCGGCGGCGGACTGGAATGGGTAGATTTTCAGCTCAAGGCGGGCGAGGTCGAGAATCTACCGCCGGACTCGTCCGGCGACCCTGACCTCACCGGACTTTCCTGCCAGTGGGGCCCTATCCAGTCCAAACGCGGTGAAATCTTGTCGCTGATCGTCAAGCGTTCGCCGGAAGCCGAACAGGAGCCCTTTGCCGCGGTTGTTTCGGAGGTCGTTTCGCTGCTTGAAGATGCCGCGTCCCTGAATCCGGTTCCGGCCCAGGGGCCTGACGTCCGATGGCCCTCCGGGTCGATGGCGTTGCAGTCCCGTATCGCGTTCCGTGGCCGCTCGATAAGCGTGCGTCGCTTGCGTTTGGCCGGGGTTACCGCGTTTAGTTGGCTGGTCTTCAAGCTTGGGCTGCCGATCGGCACGTTCCGACCAAACCGCTACCGGCGCGAAATTGCCGCGAACACCGACTACCGCAAATTCGACGACGCGCTGATGATGACAGTGGATTGTTCGAAGGAAACCATCGAGCGGTTGCGCGCAACCCTGGATACCGCCGTTGCTGCCGGCACATTGCGGTATGGCATGCATATGCAGGACAGCGCCCTCATGACCTGCGTTGTGCCCTCGGCCCTAACCGCAAACCACATGCATTTCGTCGACGGCGCGGCCGGTGGCTATGCGTCAGCGGCGAAGCAGATGCGGGGTGATCCTGCAGGATTTCCTACCGATCCTCCTCCATCGTCATAGTCAACCAAGCCCCGGTCCAAGCCGCCATCTCGTCGACCATGTCGGGGCCGGTGAAGGCGTCCCAGACATGGTCTGTGTCCAGGAGGAGGAGTTCTTCGGGGCCGTCATGGTAGCGCAGGAACATGTTGCCTGAGGCAGGTTGCGGGAAGACCACCGTGTCGCGCGAGCCGACGATGACCAGGAGCGGGCCGTCATAAGCGGCGATTTCGGCGACCGGGTCGATGTTGAACAGATCCTCGAAGAAGGGGCCGCGCAGACTGGTCGCGGCACCCCACGGCAGGGCCGCCATCACGATCTCATCTCCGGCACTGAGACCCTCGGTGATCGCGTCTGGGCCGAGAAGGAAG
>JBCCER010000219.1:0-6805 GCA_039030175.1 Pseudomonadota bacterium | reverse complement strand
TTTGTCCGCATTGCCGGCATTGGCCGGCTCGAGGATTTGGGGCCACTAACAAGAGCGTTAACGGCAGCGTGGAGCCCAGCTTGATCATTCGTCCATCCGAAACGAATGTCGGCTATCCGTGTGAGTCAGTTCCCGAAACCCAGAACTCGTTGCGCCTGGATCTGATCCGCTCGGCGAGAAAATCGACGAACAGTCTAACTCGAGCCGTGTTCCGAAGATCGCGATGCAGCAGAAGCCAGATGCTTCGATAGGGGATTGGCTTTTGAAACGGCGCACGGATCAAGTTGGGGTGACGATCGCCAAGGTTGCACGCGAGATAGGCCATTCCCAAGCCGGAGGCTGCCAGTGTGATAAGAGGAACCAATTCCGATACCCGATGCTTCAGCGTGGCCTTGGGATAGTAGCTGTTCTTCACCCATTTCGCCGTAGTCGCCTCTTCGGGTTCATGCCAGCCAATCAGGTGCAATCCTTCGCCGCCATTGTCGTTGATCCGTTCTGCGTAATCGCGCGTGCAATAGGCTGCCTGAGACATCTGGACAAGCTTTCGCCCAACCACATCGTCTGTCACTTCGTCAGCCACACGAAGGGACACGTCCGCTTCCCGGCGCGTGAGGTCGCGGACATCGTTCGTGAAATTCATGTTCAGGATGATGTCCGGATAGAGCTCGGCAAAGGCGGTAAAGTCATCCATCAGCGATGTCATTGCTAGCCCATGAGGCAGAGTGACGTAAACTGTGCCTGAGGGTTGCGCATCCCGACCTACGATGGCCCTCGACGCAGCAGCCATTTCTGCCTCGACACGTTCGGCATGAGGCATCAGGTCTTCGCCGAGCTGCGTTAAAGCCAGGCCGGATTTGGAGCGGTCGAACAACCGGCTGCCGACGCGCTCTTCCATCACCGTAAGCCTGCGCGTCAGCGTGGTGTGGTTTACCTGGATGCTGTCAGCCCCGCCCCGAAGAGTTCCGGTGCGGGCAACGGCCAGAAAGAACTTCAGATCGTCCCAATTGAGGGAGTGGCTCTCATCTATCGGCATGGCCTATGTGTTTCATTTTTGAAGCACCGTGTCCACAAATACCTATCTACAGTTCAAATATTGCCCACTCTATCTTGGGCTCACTAACACGAACCCAAGGAAACCACCCCATGAACCAGATCCAATCTGTATTGATTACCGGTGCAAACGCCGGGCTGGGCCGCGAGGCGGCACGGCAGCTTGCGCTCCAGACAGGCATTGCCAAAATTTATCTTGCCTGCCGCAACCAATCCAAGGCTGAAGCCGCCCGAACGGCGCTGGAGCGTGAGACCGGGCACAAGATCTTTGAAATTGTCCTGATGGACGTTACCGACCCAGCCTCGGTTCGTGCCGCTGTGGCTGAACTCTCCACGCCAATCGATGCCGTTATACTGAACGCTGGTGGCACAGGTGGACGACATCCAAACAGGCTAACCAGCGAGGGCGTGACCAACATCTTCGCCACCAACGTTTTGGGCCATGTGGTGCTGGTGGACGCGCTATTGGAGCGCCAGTTGGTGACCTCCACAATCCTCTATGCTGGGTCGGAGGCTGCTCGAGGTATTCCTAAAATGGGTATGCATCGCCCCGACCTGTCCGAAGGAACCGTGGACGAGTTCAGGTCAATTGCCGATGGCAGCAAGTTTGGCTCCGCAGGCGATCCGATGCAAACCTACGGCTATGCCAAGTTGACAGCGACCCTGTGGATGGGGGCGATGGCGCGTCAGCACCCGCATATCCGTTTCGTCACCATGAGCCCGGGCGGCACTGCCGGTACTGCTGGATTTGACGATCTGCCACTTATGAAACGAATCGTCTTCAAACATGTAGGCGGGGTGCTGATGCCCCTGTTCGGGATGATGCACAGTGTTGAAGCCGGGGCAAAACGGTATCTGGACGGGCTACTCAACCCCGAATTCAAGACCGGCCACTTCTATGCAAGTCAAACGGGGTATCCCACGGGGCCTGTGGTGGATCAGGCCAGCATTGATGGGGCTCTGTCCAACATTTCCACTCAGGACAACGCCAACCAGGCGCTGCGCCAGTTCGCCTGATTCAAAGGAGAAATAAAATGGAAATCACACTGAACATTCTTGTCATTCTTGCGGCCCTCATGCTGACGGGCCTCGGCATTATGTCGATGTTTGCACCCCGACGCATGGTCGCCAACTTTGGCGTCGAGCCGGTGGGAACACCCGGTCTCAGCACGATCCGTTCAGTGATCGGCGGGCTGTTTCTGTCCTCGGTTGCTTTGCTGGCGATCGGTCTGACCACAGGGCAGACGCTGGGCTATGTCGCTGTTGCGATCCTTATGAGCGTTGTGGCTCTTGGGCGCATTGTCGGCATTCTGGCGGACGGGTTCGACAAAGCAGTTCTGCCACCGTTGGTCGTTGAACTTGTTATCATCGCGGTGTTGATCTCTGCCTACTACCAGATTTCCGTTTAATCGGATTTGCTTAAGATGGACGGCGGATAGAGTGAAATCGCCGCCGTCCTCTCAATTTTATTCAAAATCAAGATCGGACATTCGAGCAAATTCTGCTTTGGCCGGCTCGAGGATTTGGGGCCAATAACAAGATCGTAAACGGCAGCGTGGAGCCCGCTGCAGACATGGTTCTCACGCACTGATACGGTTCAGCGGCGTCCAACTCGTCACCGAAATCGACTTACCAGGCAATGCGGTTCAAGTTTCAAGAGGGATCAACTGCATGAAGCTGGAAATCTGGTTCGAGTTCGCCAGCACGTATTCGTACCTTACGGTCGCCCGGGCAGAACCGCTTTTGCGTCAGGCGCAAGTCGCGTTTGCTTGGCGCCCCTTTCTGTTGGGGCCGATCTTCCGGGAAAGGGGTATGGACACGTCCCCTTTCGTCATCGATCCCATTAAGGGCAGTTATATGTGGCGCGACATGGCGCGGAAGTGTGCGACTTTCGGTCTGCCCTTCATGCGTCCGGCCATTTTTCCCATGAACGGCCTGAAGGCGGCGCGGATTATGACGGCCGCGCTGGATGAGCCGTGGTGCGGCGACTTTGCCCGGTCGGTCTTCGCTGCACAATTCGGACGCGGGGCTGACATCGCGGATGACCACGTCCTGCGCGACGCGCTTGAAGAGTGTGGTGTTGCGCCCGATCATTGGTTCGATTTGGCGCAAAAAGACGAAACCAAGGCCAAATTGCGCGCCGCGACGGAAGAAGCGCGGGCTCTGGGCATCTTTGGCGCTCCAAGCCTTGTCGTGGGACAAGAACTCTTCTGGGGCGACGACCGTTTGGAGGACGCCATGGCGTACGCTTCCGCCACGAGCCGATGACCCATGATGCCCTGCTTCAGGATCATGGCTGTCCGTGAAATGTAGGCCCAGGAGGACACCGCATGCCAAACGAAGACTTTTCCGGCGGACCCGTTATTCGATTGTTCCAGGTTAAGGCAAAACCCGGCCGGGCCCCGGAATTGATGGAGAAGTTCGCAACCACATCAGCCGACGTGGTTCACGAAGAGCCCGGAAACAGAGGCTACTTCTACGGCAAGGGCCTCGTCTCAGACGAAGACTACGTCGTCTTCGCCTCAGTTTGGCAAGACCTGGAGGCCGTGAAGACGCGTTTTGGCGACGCGTGGCAGACGGCTTTTCTTCCTCCCGGCTACGATGCCTTGATCGAGGAGTGCTCCATCCGCCATATCGATGTTGGAAAAGGTTGGTGCGTTGCGCTGGACCGCGAACAATAGGGACTTCGGCTCGACGCAATCCGAGACACATCGCAGCAACACCTTCATCCGGCATCCGCTTCGTTGGCGCAGGCGGCGCGGCCCGCCATCCCGCACCCATCCCCTCTTTCGCCGGTCCTCCAGTCTAACCGTGACGGCCCAGACCGTTGGCAAATCCCGTCGCCGCTTTGAACCCAAAGCAAACGCACCTCACCTGATAGTCAAGATCCGATAAGCGGCACCAACGGACCTTTCTCAACAGGTCACTTGACTAGCGGATGGGATTCCACGGCAGTGAAGCGGGCGGTCGTGGCGTCCGCCTCACACATTGCTGGCCGCCGCAGGATCGCGGACGGGGGAGACGGCATCGCGGTTCGCCTTTCAGCCCCCGGGACCATCCGCCATGACGTAGCCCAGCAGGTCGTTCATGTTTAGCTTCAAATCCTGGACGATTTCCCTAACGACCTCTCCGAGCGAGATCACGCCCACAACCTTACCCGCGTCCAGCACCGGCAGATGGCGATAACCGCGCTCGGCCATCATCGCCAAGCAGGCTTCCAGCGGTTCGTTCGGCGTGACCGTCACCAGGGGGTTGCCGGTCATCACTTGATCCACCGGCGTCTGCTTCGCATCGTTCCCGGGCAGCAGCACTTTGATGGCGCAGTCACCAAGTGTCACGATACCGACCAGCACGCCGTCGTCGATTACCAGCACCGCCCGAACCATGTTATCGCGCATCTGGCGCAAAGCTTCGACGACCATGTCGCCGGAACGAACACGGATTAGGGGACCAGTTTTCCGGGCCAGAACGCTTTCTACTTTGATCATCGATTTCCTCTCGTGGACCGTGTCCTGATGATCCGCACAGCAGATTAGCCAAAACTTCTTGCCTTGTCTGCGCCGCCGCGTGCGCGATGTCGAAATCCACTCTCCGACCTCGCGTAAAGCAGAGGGGTTCAGCCGCTGGATCGCGGCATGATAATGACGCGCTCGGCCAGTTTTTGCTCGGCTTCCGCCATCAGATCATCGAACGTCTTCAGGACGATGCCGCGCAGCCAAACGAGGGCTGGATCGGCGTCTAGCTCCGCATTCCACATAACGCGGAAAATCAGGTCGGGCATGGGTTCAGGGGGTTCGAGAACCTGCAGTTCCTCACCTTCGGCGCCTTCCAAAAGGGTTAGGGCAATGAAGTTGCCCAGCATGTCCGTGCCGTTCAACGCGCGCGGTATGCCGGACCAGCTCGCGCTATGGAGCCCGATGCGCCGTTCCAAACCGAGATTGGCGAGATACTCTTCGACCGTGCCATGGATCGCGGCTGGAATCCGCACGACGACATGGGGCCAGCGCATCCAGCTTTCGACGCTCCAATCATTGGTCGCCGGATGACCGCGCCGCGACAGAACATAGCGCTTCATGGGTTTCAGCGTTTGCGCCTCCAGCCCCTCTGGAAGGGGGAAGTTCGCGTTTCCAAATGCGATATCCAAATCGCCGCCGATGATCTGGGCGATCGTGTCCTTGGCGTAAGGCTGCCAGGCGAGGGCGGTTCCTGGCGCCTCGCGATGCATCCGCGCGATCACACCGGCCGCGACGCAATCCACCGCTGGGCCCGCCAACCGAAACGTCCGGTTGCTGGTGGCAGGGTCGAAAGGCGCCGGCGCCTGCACAACGCGTTCGATCTGCGACAGGATGGGGCGGATTTCGCGATAAAGTGCCTCCGCCCGCGGGCTGGGTTTCATGATACCGCCACTGCGAACCAGCAACGGGTCCCCTAACTGTTCGCGCAACCGGCCTAGGGCGTGACTGACGGCGGACGGCGTTCGGCCAAGCCGCTCAGCCGCCCGGTTCACACTGCCCTCGTCCATCAGCTCCCGAAACACCAGCAGCAGGTTCAGGTCGAGGTTTCTAATCTGAATTTCGTTCATGTCGCCTGAAAGTTATTCGCTGGATAAGCGCGAAATCTCGCGCATAGTCGCCGTCAGGTCGGCCGAAACGCAATCGCTAAATGCAGGAGATTCACGGCCGTGCCCGCACTAGCCGCGCCAATCCGCGCACAAACTTGAGCCGAAAACAGGAGCCAGACCCATGCCCAGAATAATCGCAATGCACGACGTGGACGATGTCGACCATTGGCTTTCGTCCTCCAAGCGCCACGAAATCTTTAAGGATGTCGCCACGGACATGGTGACATTCGTCGACCCGACGGAGCCCAACAAGGTCGGCCTGTCCGCCACCATCCGCGATCTGGACAAATTTCTTGAGATCAATAACGGCCCGATCGGCGAAGCAGCCATGAAGCATGACGGGGTGCACGCCGACACGATTGTCTTCATGGTGGAAGCCTAAAGGTCGCTGAAACGGCCGGCAGCATCACCGTACTGCCCGGCTGCGTTGTCGTCTCGTGATGGGAAGCCGGCCCTATGTCGGCTTCTCAAAAAGTGCAGTCGTCTGACTCGATAGATCGAAACGATACTCTTCAAGGCGGCACTCTCCGAAGCATAGGCAAAAGCCAGGATTGTCCGCGTTGCCGGCATTGGCCGGCTCGCGGATTTGGAACCATTAACAAGAGCGTTAACGGCAGCATTGAGCCCGATTGCGACCTTCAAGCGGTGTCGCAGATGCGACGATCCTAACCGATTTGAAGGCGCAAGTATGACCCGAAGCTGCCAGTAGGTCTCTTCCTGGACATCAGGATGGACCAATCAAACGGGGCGGGTCAGACCGACCCCGATGAAATGAAGAACCTCGCGGTGGATGTAGACGCAAATAGGGATCTGATCCTCCGCATGATCGGAAAAGAGGTAGGCAACAACAATGATAGTTTCTTGGCTGCTGGGCTCCGTAGGGTCATGAAACGTCCAGGCCGATACTGAGTTCACAGGCCAGACCTGAAGCGCCATACACAGGCGTGCCGAACCAATGCTTCCCAGCCCAGCACACCACACAATGAGAGTTCCAACTCCAACTCCATATCAAGCGTGAGGAACTACCGGCGCTTTGACCCCAAACCGGCCTTAGCTACCAACCCTCTGATACGCCCTTGAGAATAGCTTTTCCTGCCTCTGCCCCAGGCACGAGTTCGATGATCTCGTTATGAA
>JBCCER010000218.1:0-6811 GCA_039030175.1 Pseudomonadota bacterium | reverse complement strand
GATACTTTATCAAGGTCTCTCTGGCCTGCGCGACGATCAAGGGGCGCCTTCGTTCAAGCCGGGAGATCGGGCGCGGGCAACGCTGCATTCGCCAACCGGCGCCACGCGACTGGTACGCTATGTCCGCGGTCATGTCGGCACCATCGAATCCTATCACGGATGGCATGTATTGCCCGACGCCGCCGCCCACGGCCCCGAACGCGCCGAGCCGCTCTATACCGTCCGCTTCGTCGCCCAGGATCTTTGGGATGATGTGGAGTCGCCGCAAGACACGGTCTGTGTTCACATGTGGGAAAGCTATCTTGAACCGGTCTAAACCCTCATGCCCCCCGGACGCCGATTTCGCAGAACCCTGGCAGTCCGAAGCCATGGCCCTGTCCGCCGCCATACAGGAGGCCGGTCTCCTGTCGCCGGCAGAGTGGTCAAAGGCTTTGAGCGCGGAGATCGAAAGAGCCCGGGCAGAAGGTGACCCCCCGGATGGCACGACCCACCATGATCATGTCCTCGCGGCCCTCGAACGTCTGGTGACCGAGAAGGGCCTTCTGTCCGACGCCGCGATCCGCCGGCGCCGGCGCGACTGGGAGGCTGCCTACCAGCACACCCCTCACGGCGAGCCTGTGGTCTTGGCGACAGAGTCGGCGGCGGATTAGTGACGACGGCTTAGGCTGCGCGCTGTTGCCATCATTGGCCGCAATGCTGGCGGCCTGGACGATGCGCTGGCTTGGCCGAAGGAAGCACTCAGGCCGAATAGAAGAGCCGCCAATTCGAGCCCAACCGAGACCTTCATTTACGACGTGATACCGTCTCTATCGGCCCTTTGCTGCCGTTCATTGTGGAAACAACTGGCACCCTGTTGAGGACATTCGATGCGTCTGCGAATTGCTACGAGCCTAAGGTCGGCGATCGGCGTCTTTTTGAGCGTGAGCAGGCCCAACCTGCGAGCGCCGACGCCACGGGCAAGACGTCAGCTCGGTCTCTCGATTCTCTGGTTTTGAGCGACCTCTTCTATCGTTACAGAGCCAGAAGCCTAAGCGAAAGCGCTCCTCCCGACTGACCTAGATAATGGCTTCCGATGAAGCGAAAGAGGGTTTAAATCATCAACTTGGTCGCGTGTCGGGCTATCGGGTCTCAGCCGGCCCATTGTTGGGGAATTTCTCTTTTGACAGCTCTTTTCAATCCCAAAACGCTTGCGCGCTACGTTGATTCATCCGGATCAATTCCCGCCAACCATCGCGAGATGCTTGAACAGTGGGCGGAACTGATCAAGAGCGGTCGCATTTTTGATCTCAACGAAACCGCCTTGCACGGCGACTTCAAGACGAAGATCGTCGAGGGCGTGCTTGGTTACACAGGTCCGCTCGGTGATGAAACCTTCACCGTGGCGACCGAGAAAGCCGTTCTCAAAGGTGCGGTCGACCTGGCGTTGGGGCATTATTCAGCCGAAAGCTCCGAAATTGTCGCGCCATTCGAGTTGAAAGGGGCAAAGACGAAAGACTTGGACGCCATAATGCCGGGCCGCGCAAAGAGTCCCGTCCAGCAGGCTTGGGAATACGCTACGCGCGCACCCGGTGTTAAATGGGTGCTTGTGTCTAATTATGTCGAGTTGCGCCTTTACGGGTTCGGCGAGGGAACCACCGCCTATGAGTACTTTGATCTGGAGAAACTGGTGGACCCGGCTGAATATGCACGCTTCATACTGCTTCTTAGCGCCGAAAACCTGCTTTCCAGCAAGACTTCGGATCTGCTCAAGGAAAGCCGCCGCGAAGACAAGGTTATCACCGACGCACTCTATGCCGACTACAAGGAACTGCGCGGGACGCTGATCTTCACGATCCGTCAGCAATTGTCACAGCTCGACCCGCTGATTGCCATCGCCACCGCACAACTGGTGCTGGACCGCGTGCTGTTTACGGCTTTTGCCGAGGACACAGGGCTGCTTCCCGATCGTATTCTCGAGCAGGCATTCGAGCACTCCGACCCGTTTAACCCGCGCCCGGTATGGGAGAACTTCAAGGGGCTTTTTGCGGCCATCGACAAAGGCAACCACCAACTCGATGTCCCGCCCTACAACGGAGGCTTGTTCGCTCCCGATCCTGTCGTTGATCAGCTCGATATCCCGGATTCGGTCTGCGAAAAGTTCAGGGATATCGGCGCTTATGATTTCGGTTCGGAGGTCTCGGTCACCGTTCTGGGCCATATTTTCGAGCAGTCGATCACCGACATGGAGCGTATGCAGGCCGAAGCGCGCGGCGAAGAGCCAGAACCGGAGAAGAAATCCGGCACCACCGGCAGGCGAAAGCGTGACGGGGTCGTCTACACGCCGGACTACATTGCGCGCTTCATCGTCGAGCACACGCTCGGCACGTATTTGAGAGAGATGTTTGCCCTCATCGTTCTCGGCTTCGCGCAGAAGGGTGCAAACCCCGACAATTACGAAGCCATCAAGTGGAAGCGCAAGGCGGCGGAACTGGAGGCATGGGAGGCCTATCGCGATCGGCTGAAGGCACTCCGCATTCTCGATCCAGCTTGCGGCTCGGGCGTCTTCCTCGTCATGGCCTTCGACTACATGAAGGCGGAATTGGCACGGGTCAACAGCAAGATCGCCGATCTCAAGGGTTATCATGTTGGCGACTTGTTCGATCCCGACAGCGAAATCCTCGCAAACAATCTCTTCGGCGTTGATGTGAACGCCGAAAGCATCGAAATCGCCAAACTGTCGCTGTGGGTGAAGACCGCGCGGCGCGGCAAACCGCTCGACTCCCTTGATGCCAATCTCAAGGTCGGCGACAGCCTGATCGAGGATTCAAACTACGCATACCTCTCTCACGGCTTCACCTGGGCGACGGCCTTCCCTCAAGTGTTTGCCGAAGGCGGCTTCGACATCGTGTTGGGCAATCCGCCCTATGTTCGGCAGGAACTGTTGGGCGACATGAAGCCCTATCTGCAAAATCGTTTCGAGGTCTATCATGGCGTCGTCGATCTATACGCCTACTTTTTTGAACGTGGCTTACGGCTTCTTAAGCCCGGCGGGCGCTTAGGCTACATCTCGTCATCGACATTCTTCAAGACAGGGTCCGGCCGCCCCTTGCGCGATTTCCTGCGCAAGAATGCGACCATCGAGACCGTGGTCAATTTCGGTGACCTGCAAATCTTCGAGGGGGTTACGACCTATCCGGTGATCATCACCATGCGCTGCGATGATCCTGCTAAACCGCATGCGATCCGCTTCTGGAATGTCAAGGCGATCCCCGCATCTAACTTTCGCGCCACGTTCGACAGCATAGCTGCCGACTATCCCCAAGCCGATCTCCCCTCTGGATCATGGGAGCTGGAAAGCCCAGCACTAAAGCGGCTCCGTGACAAGATCAGAACCGGCAAGAAGACACTCAAGGAGATGTATGGCTCGCCATTCTACGGCATCAAAACTGGGCTCAATGCGGCCTTTGTTGTCGATACCGCGACTAAGGAACGCCTTTGCGCCGAAGACTCAAACTCGGCTGACCTTTTGAAACCCTTCTTGGAGGGAAAAGACCTCAAGCGCTGGCACACGGAACCCCGTGGACTTTGGCTGATTTTCACGCGGCGTGGTACGGATATAGAAGCTTATCCCGCGATAAAGGCTCACCTCGAGACGCTTCGCCCTCAGCTAGAGCCCAAACCCCGTCACTGGGCTCCCAAACATGCCAGTGAAAAGTGGCAGGGTCGAAAATCCGGCGCCTATAAGTGGTTCGAGGTCCAAGATACGATTGACTATTACGAGGAATTTTCAGCCCCAAAGATCGTGTACAAAGATATGGCTGACAGGCCGTCATTCTCGCTCGATTTGAATAGTAATTATCTATCTAATACTTGCTACTTTCTGTCAAACGGCAATTACGCTAGAGTGGCCTACCTTAATAGTAATGTCGCATGGTTTGCGTATCTGTCAGAGAGTGCGCAGATACGCGGCGGATTTGCTCGCTTCTTCTCAATTTTTTTCGAATTGCTGGCGGTTCCAGCTTCTAGTGCTGAAATTGACAACGAGTTAAATCACCTCTCAAAGTCTGCTCATGCTCACTCTGCCAAAATACACGCGCTACAAGCCGGGCTCACCCGCCGCATACCCGACTTAGCTCTGCCGGGCGTGGAACCGAAGCTATCCAACAAACTGAAGGAGTGGTGGACGCTGCCGGACTTCGCCGCGTTCCGGGCGGAAGTGAAGAAGCGGTTCAAAACCGACATTCCACTTTCTGAACGATCCGACTGGGAAGACTGGATCGCCCGGGACAAGGCAGAAATTGCACGTCTGTCCAACGAGATTAAGACCAATGAGCACCAGATCAACGCCATCGTCTATAGGCTTTTCGGCCTAACCGAAGACGAAATCGCACTGCTGGAGGCAAACATATGAGCCGCACCTTCATCATCGAGGAGGCGGGCTTTCCGGACTTGCCGCAGCTCATGCTGGCGACCGTCGAAGCCTTGAAAGCGCTGGGCGGCTCCGCTTCGATCGATGAGCTCGACCAAACGGTCGTCGATCGCGAAGGAGTGACCGAAGAAGAGCAAGCCTTCACGATGCCCAACGATACGCGGCCGAAGCTGAGATATTATCTCGCCTGGGCGCGCACCTTTCTCAAGCGCGGCGGGGCTTTGGAAAACTCTGCACGCGGCGTCTGGGCACTGACCGATGTGGGCGAGCAGATCTCCAAACGCGACCAAGCCACGGCCATACATGCTCAAGTGAATGTAGAAGAACGTGAACGGGCACGCCAGAAACGCAAGCGGGACAAAGAGGTCGCCAAGCTGGACAACGAGCAGTCCGTAGAAGTCTATGATACGGGCATTGACGAAGATACATCATCCAATTGGAAGACAAGGCTTCTCGAAACGCTTCGTGAGCTTGAACCGGTCGCTTTCGAGCGGCTTTCCCAGCGCGTTTTGCGTGAGGCTGGCTTCGTCAAAGTCGAGGTACGCGGTCAGACCGGAGATGGCGGCATTGACGGAGTCGGCGTATTGCGCGTCAACCTGGTCTCATTTCAGGTATACTTCCAGTGCAAGCGCTGGAAAGGTAGTGTTGGCGCGAAGGAGATCCGCGATTTTCGAGGTGCGTTGCAAGGCCGCGCCGACAAGGGACTCTTCATCACCACCGGCACCTTTACAAGCCAGGCTTTGGAAGAGGCAACCCGGGACGGCGCCATCGCAATCGACCTAATTAATGGCGATCGATTGTGCGACCTGCTCAAGCATTACGAACTGGGTGTGCAAACGCGGATGATTGAGAAGGTTGAAATCAGGCAGGACTGGTTCGCAAGCGTTTGATCGTTCTTGCGGATATTGAAGATTGCGTTGCCTAACTTAGGCGATTCCTGCCGTTCGTTCTGCAACGAAAGCCCACTTCCCGCCCTGCCTGCTAGTGCGAATTCCCGCAATGAATGTCTGCGAAATCCGGCAAAGGTCAGACGGCCCACCGTGCTGCACCCGGCCTCCTGATCGCCGGCCAACCAGTCTACCCATGACAAGCCCCTAGCCCCGGCCTATACCAACGCCGCTGCCGCCGTGATGGCGGCCAACAGGGGATGGCTATGACAGTGGGGACACCGGAACAACAACCCGTTTTGCAGGCAAACGGGCTGGTCAAACGGTTCGGCGGCGTTACGGCGTTGCGCGGGGTCGATCTGGCGTTGAATCCGGGCGAGATCGTCGCGCTGGTCGGCGATAATGGCGCTGGCAAATCGACACTTGTAAAAATCCTGTCGGGCGTGCACCCGCCCGATGGCGGTCAGGTGACGGTCAATGGCAAGGATGTGCGCATCGACTCGCCGCAGCGGGCCATGCAGCTGGGCATCGCCACGGTGTTCCAGGATCTGGCCCTGGTGAACGAGCGGGACGTCGCCAACAATCTGTTTTTGGGCCGCGAGCCCATGCGGCTGGGCATGTTCGTCAATCGCGGGCGCATGCTGCGCGAGGCGCGCGAGGCGATAACGCGGCTGAATGTCGGCCTGCCCTCGGTCCGGGCCAAGGTCGGCAGCTTGTCGGGCGGCCAGCGTCAGGCCATCGCCGTCGCCCGTGCCTGGCATCAGGGCGGACGCATTACGTTGCTGGACGAGCCGACGGCCGCGCTCGGCGTGCGCGAGGCTGGGCAGGTGATGGATCTGATGGTCACCCTGCGCGCCCAGGGCCAGGCCCTGCTGCTGATCAGCCATAACCTCGAAAGCGTCTTCGACCTCGCCGACCGCATCATCGTGCTGCGCCACGGCACCAAGATCGCCGATGTAAGGACGCAAGACACCACCCGGCATGACATCGTCAGCCTGCTGACCTCGGGAGCGACCACGTGATGGCCGAACCGTCTCACGCCACCGCCGCCGCCGGCAACGATCTGCACCGGCCGCTCTCGGTCGTGCTGCGCGACCTGGCGCTGACCCGCCAGACGGCCATGACCATCGTGGCGCTGATCCTGGTTGCCTATTTCGCGGTCGAGGCCAACAATTTCCTGTCCACCGGCAACATTATCGACATCCTGCGGGCGACCGCCTCCATCGGCATCGTCTCGGTCGCCTGGACCTATCTGCTGATCACCGGCGAGCTGGACCTGTCGGTCGGCTCGGCCTACGGGCTCGGCACCATCATCATGGCCTGGCTGGTCGGCAGCGCTGGCATGGACCCGTGGACCGCCGCCGGGCTGACGCTGCTTTATGGCGCCGCGGTCGGCTTCGTGAACGGCACGATCACCGTCTATATCGGCGTGCGCGCCTTCGTGGTGACCTTGGGCATGCTCAGCCTCTTGCGCGGCGCGTCGTCCGCCATCTCCGGCAATTTCCAATGACTCCTT
>JBCCER010000217.1:0-6843 GCA_039030175.1 Pseudomonadota bacterium | reverse complement strand
CGCTCGTCGACGGAGCCAGGCGCTTGCTGGGCGAGGTCGAAGATCTGGAAACCCGCATTCGCCTGGGCGCGCAGACCCTGTCCGGCCCGATCCGCATCAGCGCGCCCAGCGATATCGGCCAAACCGTCGTCGCGCCCGAAATCGCTCGCTTCCTGGCCGACCATCCGGCCATCTCCGTCGAACTGCACCTGTCGGACGGCTATGTCGACATCGTGGGCCAGGGGTTCGACATCGCACTGCGGTTCGGCCCGATCACGGACAGCACGTTGCGGGTGAGGGGGCTGGGCGGCGTCCGACGCGTCGTATGCGCCGCGCCTAGCTATCTGGAGCGAAAGGGCCGACCCGCCAAGCCGGCCGATCTGAAGCGGCATAATTGCCTCGTCATGCGCTTTGGCCAAAGCCTTGACAACGTTTGGCGCTTTGGCCTCGACACGGTCCAGCAGATCGTCACCGTCGGCGGCGACCGGGTGGCCAATGACGGGGCGCTGGTGCGGCAGTGGGGCCTTGCCGGTCACGGCATCATCTTGAAGTCGGAGCTGGATGTCGGCCCGGACATTCGGGCCGGCCGACTGGTCGAACTGCTGGCCGAGCACGCCTCGCCCCCGGCGCCGCTGCAAATGCTGTTCCCACCGGGTCGGGCCCAGCCGCGACGGGTGCGCGCGCTTGCCGACCGGTTGGCCGACGCCTGTGAACGGGCGCGTGGCGATGCGCGAAAACAGGGCCGCCAGTAGGACGTGCCGACGCCCGGTCTCCCCCGGGCGCCAGCGCAGCGATCGGTGCCTGGAGTTAGGCGAGGTCGTCCTTGCCCTCGATCAGGAAATGGTGGCTGTCCGACCCTGCCGTGCGCGCCTCCAAGTGAGGCACGTAGTCCGGGTCGCGCATGAACGCCTCGGCTGCCTCCTTGGAGGGCCATTCGATGATGATCCGCAGCGCCGCGCCTTCGCCCTCGCCCTCAAGACGCTCATGGCTCGCTGTCCGGGCGAGATACTTGCCGCCATGATGGGCGACCAGCCTGTTGGCCGGGCCGATATAGTCCTGGATCCAATCCTGGCTGGTTGGGGTCACGGCTAATACTGAGTAGTAAGCCATCGTCAAACGTCTCCGCTCATTTGAGGTTGGATGCCCCGGCGAATGAGGCTGAGCGCAAGACATATTGCTCGGATCGGAGATATAAACGCTGATTTTTGGAGTTCATAATTCGGATATTGGATAAAAAAGAAGTCTTTGGCGGTCGTTGGTGCGCGATCAACTAGAGCGCTACGGATCAAGGCGGAGCGTTTGACTTGTTTCGACCGGTTTCACTGTCCGGCGGGTAAACAGGTTTCTCGGTCTGGTGTATGAGACTCGTACGAGATGCTACCAGGGGCCCCGCCCATGTCAGAAGACCGTTACGCCAAAAAGTGGCAGGCCATGATTGGCATCGGCCTCTTATCCTTCGTGGTTTTCATGGATTTCGGGCTGGCCAATACGATCTTGCCGGGGATCCAGGCTGATCTGCAGGCCACGGTGAACGAGCTGCAATGGGTGATGAATGCATTCGCCATGATGCTGGCGATGTTCGTCGTCACCATGGGCCGGCTCGGCGATATCTATGGCAGGCGAATGGTGCTCTATATTGGCACCGTCGTGTTCGGCCTGTCGTCGGTGCTCGCCGGTGCGGCGCCCGGCCCGGAAATCCTGATCGTCGCCCGAGTGGTCCAGGGCATTTCCGGCGCCATCGGGATGACTTGTGCCGTCTCGCTGGTGATGTACGCCTTCCCGGAGGAAGAGCATGGCCGTGCCCTCGGCATCTTCATGGCGATCACCGCGGCAGGGCTTGCCGTCGGTCCGGTGATCGGTGGCGTGTTTCTATCGCTGTTGAGCTGGCGCTGGGCGTTCTTCATCAACATTCCGATCACCGTGCTCGGCTTTCTGGTGGCGCGCGGCGCCGTTGCCGAGACACCCCGCCTGCTCAACGAAAAGGTCGATTGGCTGGGGCTTTGCTTCCTGATCCCGGGAATCGGCTGCCTGACCTTTTTCATCATGCAGGGCAACAGCTGGGGCTGGTTCTCGCCGGTGCAGATCGCGCTCTACGCCGTCACGATCATCGCCGTGATCGGTCTGATCATGGTCGAGAGCCGTGCGAAGTTCCCGATCATCGATATGAAGCTGCTGAAGATCCCTATGGTCCAGTTCAGCCTGATCGGTGCGATCGGCATGGGCGGTTTCATCAGCCTCGGCACATTTTTGCCGCCCCTATTCCTGGTCAGCGTCCAAAACCAGCCGGGCTACATCGCCGGCCTTATGCTGCTGTCGATCACCGCAATGGTGATGATCGTGCCGCCGCTGATCGGAAAGTCGGTCGACCGACGCGGGCCGGTACCGTTCGTGATCGCCGGCCAGTTCGCCATGGTGATTGCCGCCGTCACGCAGGTCTATTTCGTGGCGGCCAGCCCGGCCTGGTTCGTGATCCTGGGCCTTGCCCTGTTCGGCCTCGGCTGGGGGCTGCAGCAAGGCTCCAGCCTGAAGGCCGCGACCATGGCGCTACCGCAGGAGGCGGCAGGCGTTGCCGTCGGCACCATGTGGACGGTCTTGAACATCGCCAAGACGCTGACCGTCGCCATCGGCGGCCTGATCCTGACCACGACAGACCATGCCCGCCTCGAAGCCTCGCTGGCGGCGGCCAACATCACCCTTAGCGATCATCAGCAACACATCATCCGCAGCCTGCTGTCCGACCCCAGCCAGGCGCAGCAGGTCTTGGGTGAGCTGCCCGCTGACCTGGACACGGAGATCGCGCCCCTGTTCCATGAGAGCTTCATGGCGGGCTATAGCGGCGCGATGTGGTTCATGGCCGCCGTCTGCGCCCTCTGCCTCATCGGCTTGGTCCTGCTTTCGTTCCGGGTGCGAGCGGCAGAACGTTGGGCAGCCGGGCCCGAAGCTTGAGAATGGTCCACAAACACATCAAGACCGCGCGAACATGAATGGGCGAACCGGTGTCCAAGCAAAGTAAATTTCTGTCTTTGATACTGCGCCACAAGCCGGACTTGGCGGGGCTGAAGCTCGGCCCCGGCGGCTGGGTTCAGGTCGACGATCTGCTGCGCGGCATGAAGAATGCCGGCCACGCGCTTCGACCCGACGAGCTGCGGACGCTGGTCGCGAAAAGCGACAAGAAGCGCTTTACCCTGTCGGAGGATGGCCGCCGCATCCGCGCCGCGCAGGGGCATTCGGTGCCGGTCGATCTCGGCCTGGAACCGTTGGAGCCGCCTGCCGGCCTGTTCCATGGAACGGCCCGCGCAAACCTCGACGCGATCTTCGCCGAGGGGCTAAAGCCCGGTCGGCGTCAGCATGTGCATCTGTCCCCCGATGAACAAACGGCGGTGAAGGTTGGCCAGCGGCACGGCAAACCCGTGGTCCTGCGGGTCGACACCGGGCGTATGCACGGTGACGGAATTGCCTTCTGGCGCGCGGACAATGGCGTATGGCTTACCGACTACGCGGCGCCGCGCTATATTGCGTTCTAGCGAGATCATGACGCAGACTTTGTCGGCAGGATTCCAGCCCGCACCATCGGTCGGGCGCAGTCGGGGGTGCGGCTCTTATGATGTGCGCGGTCGGCCGGATAAGCGCGGAGGATAGGAGCCTCCGCGTTCATCCTGGTCGGCCAGTTCATCTATATCGATGAGGCGGTGATCCAGGCCCAATTCGTGCCGGACAGCCCGGTCTGGTTCGTCCTCATCGGCCTTGGCCTGTTCGGCCTCGCCTGGGGCATCCAGCAAGGCGCCAGCCCCTGTACCGCGACCATGGCCGTGCCGGCCGCCGCCGCGGGCCTCGCTATCGGCGCCCTGTGGACGGTCTGGAACATCGCCAATTCCCTTGCCCTCTCGATCGGCGGCCTGATCACCCACACGGTCGACCATGCCCGCCTGAACGAGGCCCTGACCGCCGCCAACATCACCCTCACCGCCGACCAACAACACACGATCCGCAGCCTGCTTTCCGACCCCAGCCAAGCCCAACAGCTGCTCGGCGATCTGGCGGCCAACCTCGCCACCGAGATCACACCCCTGTTCCGCCAAAGCTTCATGGACGGCTACAGCGGCGCCATGTGGTTCATGACCGCCTGGTCCGCCGTGACCTTCATAGGCGGGGTGTTGCTGTCGTTTCGGGTGCGGGCGGCAGGGAGGGCGAAGGGGCGCGGAGAAGCAAACGAATGAACGCCTACTTGGAAGAATTAGCGTGCCGCAACACGCTCAAAACAATTCTGGTTTGTGATGCTTCTGGACGTTCCGGTGCAAGCCAAAGCAAGGATCGGCCGTAGCCGTTCTTCATTATAGTATTGACGCCGATCCTCCAGCTTTTCGCGGGCATCTTCAAGACTGAGAAACCAATGCGCATTGAGGCATTCGGCCTTAGGTAGCAGATGCACCAAGAAGTAGACTATTCGATTGGCGTTGTTTGGCGTTTCAATGGGCATGGCCGAACTGCTCATCATCCAGACGCTGAAGGACAAGCGTGGCGAGATTCACGGTCGGATCGCAGCCTACGAAGCGCAAGTTGCCCGGGCCAAGCACGATCTTGGGCGTTGTCAGACTGATTTAGTTTGGGCTGTCGGTTCGGAAACGGTCAAGGCTCTCACGCGGCGAGTCGCCGCCATTCTTCCATATCGGCAGCACGGTTCTCCTTGAAGACATTGCGGCAGTTGAGATGGCGGTCCTGGTTAAAGTGATTGTGGATCGAGGCGTGGTCAGCGGCGAATTTCTGCAGGGTCTTGATGTCCCTGAATTTGGCCATCGCCCGCTCTCTTCGTCGAAACGGCAGGTGCGAGTTTTCTGCCCGATTGTTGTTCCAGCGCCCGCATTCATGTCGGCGGATGACGCTAATGATCCTCATTGCCGCCCGGTATGACCGAAGCCGGTCCGTCACGTTCGACCGAGGGCGGCCGCAGCGTTTCATCGTACGCTTCATGAACTGCAGGGCCGCTTTGCGGTCTCTGTGTTTGGTCGCGAAAACGTCGAGCACCTCGCCTTCGTGATCGACGGCGCGCCAGAGATAGCGGGTCTCGCCATTGATGCGCACGAATACCTCGTCCAGGTGCCAGCGCGAGTACGATCCATGGCGAACGCGTCGCTTCCGGATCTCCGCGGCGAACTTCGGACCGAACCGGTTCCACCAGTACCGCACCGTCTCGTGGCAAATGTCGATACAACGCTCGAACAGGAGATCCTCGACCTGGCGCGGCGACAGCGGAAAGCGGATGTAAATCATCACCGCGAGGCTGATCACCTCGGGAGAGCTATTGAAGTAGCGGAAAGGATCTTTCATCCGCCGAGGCTAGGGACCGCACCTGACCGCCTCAACCCGATTTAGTCTGACAATGCCCTTTGCGTTCCCGTTGCAATGCCCCTACCAAGATTCAAGGCCACCTCCCCTATGCTGCCAACGGCATGGCCAATTGATTCTGGATCTGTCGGGCAAGAGCTTTCGCATCCCGAGCAGCGCCGTCGATGTGGACGGAACGGGCCGTCCGAAGGTGGGGAAGCCCCATGACATAAAGTCCCGGCTCCACGCACCCGCCAACATGCTTGATCCGCCCTTTGCGATCGAAGACCGGCAGGTCAACGAAACTGTGGTCGGGGAAGAAGCCCGTCGCCCAGACAATAGTGTCCACCCCTTCCAATTCCATACTCAACCGGGGCGATGCCGGCAGATCGGTTGGTGAATACCGCTGTGCGGGGTCAACGAAGTCCTCAAAGCCACGCTCGGCTACCCACGCGTCAATGCGATCCAGCAGCCGGTTCATCTTCAGATCCGCCGATTGGCACAGATTGTCCAACCCTCCGGAAAAAAGCACCTTGCCATCCCGGACATCCTGCGCCCGCCCCACGACCTCCACACCGAGAGCTTGCAGCTGATTGATGTCTACCGTTTCGCTATTCGGGGTGCCGATCAGGGGCAGTGACGGGGTGCGCCGCACACGCTCAAGATCGTCGACCTTGGTAAACGGTTCGTCGAAAGCATGAATGAGGTGCATCCAAGCCAGGATGTCCGCGCCCCGGTATGAGCGAGGCAACCGACTGTGGTTTCCCACGGAAAGTGTGACCGACCGTCCAGATAAGGCCAATTCGCGCGCAAGCTGCAAGCCGGACGCGGAGGCCCCGACCACTAGGACACGCCCTGCGCCTAGGTCCGCTGGGGTACGATATTGGATGGGCGACAGTTGCTCAGTGCCTTTAGGAACGAGCGAAGCGAAGCCCGGGACACGGGGGCGGATACAGGCGCCCGTCGCAATCACGACGTTTGTCGCGGCAATCACCCCCTGATTTGTCTGCACGATGTAACCATCGCCCAACCGGCCCACGGAATGCACGCTCGTTTGCTCTTGGACGGGAAGCGCGTCTTTATCCACCGCCTGTTCGAGATAGCCTGCAAAGTCCGCCGCAGTCATGAAGCTGTCTGGATCAGCGCCGTCATACTGGTCTCCAGCCAGAACGCTCATCCAGTTCGGCGTTAGAAGCCGGAGGGAGTCCCATCTGCGCGACCGCCAACTTTCACCAGCCTGCCCGGCATCGAGGACGATATGGTCGATCGACCTACGCGTTAGTTCACGGCTCATTGAGATACCGCATTGTCCAGCACCGATAACCATCGTTGAAATGCGTTGCATTGGCCTAATCCCTAGAATCGTCTGGAGAAAGTGCGGGCGCGTGAGACTTTTTGAGGCGCCCGCACGAGATCAAAGTTGGAAGTAGTTCAGCCGTCGGATTACCAACAGCGCTCAAAAGTCGCTCATGTGAAGGACGTCACGCGCTACGCCTATGTCGCGGAGTGTTTGGTCGCTCACCTTCTCAAAGGCAGCTTTGG
>JBCCER010000216.1:0-6853 GCA_039030175.1 Pseudomonadota bacterium | reverse complement strand
CTTAATCCGGCACCGCTTGTGCTGGCGTAGCGCGGGCCCACGGCATGCTGTTGCAGGGCATCGACGGCGCGCAGCACCTCGGCGACCTTGGAGGCCGCGACGCCGCCACGGTTGTTCATGACGCGATCAACGGTGGCGGTACTGACACCGGCCTCGCGGGCGATGTCGCCGATCCGCAGTTTCGCAGGGGCCTGGGTTTGGGCGAGTTTGGTCACGCACCTCCCCTCCCTTTTTGGCGGCCCTGTTTCAACAGGATTGTCCCTCCCTAGACGCCCCGATTTCCGCCGCCAGATGATAGAGAGATGGCATCATCAAATCAATATGATTGGAATTCTGATTGACATTGAAACATCAGAATGGCATCAAAATCAAATCAAGCCTCGACAGCGTCCCGGCCGTAAGGGGACGCTTGCGATCGCCGTATCGGCGCGCTGACACCAACTTGGAGGCCACAATGGGAGGGAACCCGATGAAAAAATTGACGATTGCGCTGTCAACCGGATTGGCCGCGACGGCCCTGCTTGCCGGCTCGGCATCGGCACAGGAGTTCACCTTTAACTATGGCCAGTCGCAGCCCGAGGCCTCCTCGCGCGGACAGGCGATGGTTTTCTTCAAGGAGCAGCTCGAGGACCGTTCGGACGGCCGCATCGCGGTCGAGCTGTTCTTCGACAACGTGCTCGGTACCGAGCAGGAGATGTACGATCAGGTCACCACCGGCCTGTTGCAAGGCACCCGGGGCGGTTTCTTCGCCAATGCGAATACCGAGTTCAACGTCTTTCTGCTGCCGTTCTTGACCAGCGGTTGGGACGAGATGATGTGCCTGGTAACCAGTGATGTGGCTCAGGAAATTCAGGAAAAAGCCCACGAGAACGGCGTTCATGTCCCGGCTACGGCCATCAGTAACGGCTTTCGGATGTACACCAACAATGTACGCCCGATCACCGAAGTGGCGGATCTCGAGGGCTTGCTGATCCGGGAACCGCAAAGCGATTTCATGATCATGGTCGCCGAGGCTCTTGGGTCCAACCCGACGGCCATGCCGTTTTCGGAAACCTATCAGGCCTTCCAGCAAGGGGTGATCGACGGCCAGCATAATCCGCCGGCGAACATCTGGAACTACAACATCTACGAGGTGCAGGAATATCTTTCGGTTACCCGCCACATGACCGGCCCCGACCCGCTGCTGGTCAGCTTGGAGTGGTATGAGACCCTGCCCGAGGACCTGCAGCAGACGTTCGACGAAGTCGCGGCCGAAGCGTCGGCCTATTCAGACCAGCTTTCGCGTGACGCCGAAGACGAGCTGCTGGCCCAACTCGAGGAAGTTATGACCACGAACCATCTCAGCGAAGATGGCATCGCGACCTTCCGTGACGCGGTTCAGCCGGTCTATCAAGCCAGTATCGATGCCGGCCATTTCGACGCCGATCTGCTACAGCAGGTTCGCGATACAGTGGCCGCTTGCGCCGGCGGGTAAGTCTCCGCCGCCATTGGGGCCGGCTCCGAATCTTCGCGGAGCCGGCCTAATACCAAGGCTCGATGATAATGACCTATGTGACCGCGTTGTCTTGTTCGCTGGTCAGGCGCGTGTCACGCCGTGGTGTTAACCGATTTGTCCGCCATTCCATGGGTCGTTATCGTCGAGCCTTGGTGTAACTGGCTGCTTGGCCCCCACATGAACTTTCTCTTCAAATTCGACAGGGCCCTTGCCCGCTATCTCGAGTGGGTGATCGTGGCTTTGTTCGCCGTCTTCCTGGTGCTGACCTGCCTGTTGGTGGTCCTGCGCTACGGCTTCCAATCCTCGATACTCGGCGGCAACGAGTTCGTAACCATTGCCTTTATCTTCACCAGCGCGCTCGGCGGCGCGGTGGGCATCAGCAAGCGCGAGCATATCGCCATCACCGTGTTCATCGACATGCTGCCGCACGAGCTGAGGATCGGTGCCTATGTCCTCGGGCTGGCGCTCGTGGCGGTGATGAACGCGGCCTTGGTTTACCTGTCCTACGACTGGATCGTCCGAACAGGGCACAACCCATGGCAGCCCATCAACGTGCCGCAGGGAATCTTCTACGCCGCAATCCCGATCGCCGGGGCGCTGGCCATTCTGTTCTGCCTTCTCAAGATCGTCCTTACCCTCGGCGGCCGCGAGAACACCGAGACGCTTTGGCTACCGGAGGATTGAGATGGCAATCCTTCTGATCGGTCTTGTCATCTTGCTCGGCCTCGGTGTGCCGATCGCCTATTCGCTCGGCCTGTCATCGCTGCTCTATTTCCTGATCGAACGCCCGATGTTCGTCGGCGTGATACCGCAACGGGTCTTCGCGGGGTTCAATTCCTACGCCCTGATCTCCCTGCCCCTGTTCATCCTGATGGGCCTGGTGATGAATTCCGGCGGCATCACGGCGCGGCTCATCGATCTGGCGATGTTCTTCGTGGGGCGCATGAAGGGTGGGCTCGGCCTCGTCAATGTGGTCGCCTCGATGATTTTCGGCGGCATCTCCGGCTCTGCGTCGTCGGATACCGCTTCCATCGGTTCGGTCCTCATCCCGGAAATGGAACGGCGCGGATACCCCAAGAGTTTCGCGGCCGGTATCACCGTCGCATCCTCGACCATGGGCATGATCATCCCTCCCTCGGTCGCAATGGTTATCTATGCCATCGTCGCGCAGGAATCGGTCGGCCAGCTCTTCCTTGGCGGCGTGATCCCCGGGATCATGGTCGGCGTCTTCCAGCTCAGCATCGTCTGGTATCTTTCCAGGAAACGCGGCTACCCGACCGAGGATGTGCCCTTTACCTTGGCCGAGGGCTGGCGTCAGACGAAGCGATCGGCGGTCGTCGTCATCATGCCGCTCATGATCGTGGGGTCGGTCGTGTTGGGCATCGCGACGCCAACCGAGACCGCGGGTATGGCGGTGCTCTACGGGCTCGTAATCGGCGTCTTCATCGTCGGGCTGTCCTCGCTGAGGGAACTGCCCGGCGCCATGCGCAGCGCGATCATCACCAGCGCCAAGATTATGGCGATTGTCGCCTTCTCGCAGCTCTACATTTGGGTGCTGGCGCTTGAACGGATCCCCGATCAGCTCGCCGATTTCGTGGCGGCCCTCGGGCTCGGACCGGAACTCCTGATGCTGGTGATCGCGCTCATCATCCTGATCGCGGGAACGTTCATCGATGTCGGCCCGGCCATCCTGCTGCTGACGCCGGTGTTTTTGCCGGCGGCCCAGGATTCCGGTGTCTCGGCCGTGCAATTCGGCGTCGTGCTGGTCTCCGGCCTTGCCATTGGGGGATGCACGCCGCCGGTCGGGAACATCCTGAATGTCTGCGCCGCAATCACCAGAATGAGCATCGGCGAGATCTTCCTGGGCGCGGCGCCTTTCCTGGCGGCCAACGTTCTGGTGCTGGCGCTGTGCTGCATCTTCCCGCAGCTGGTGCTGTGGATCCCCTCACTGTTCTTCGGTTGAAGTGAGCAAACGACTAAAGACGCAGGAAGGAGGCCAAAAGGGCCGCGTCGCCTCGCCGGTTTACCGACTGACGAGCCCTTCCATCGGCCCGCTGCCGCCCCGACGGGACGATGCCGCGGAATTCGCAAAACGACGTTCGGCGGTGCCGGACGCAAGAGGGTATTGAGAAGATGCGCGCTGGCGTAATCGGTCTTGGGGACATGGGCAGTGGCCTTGCCAAGAATCTGATCAAGAACGGCTTTGAAACGGTCGGATTCGACCTCAGCGAACGGCGGATGGAGGCCTTTGCCGAGATGGGCGGCGCACCGGCCTCCGGTACCGGCGAGGTCGGGCGCAAAGCCGATGCCGTCTTCGTCATGGTTATGAATGGCGACCAGGCAAAGGAGGTCATCCTGGGCAAGGACGGTCTGGTCCAGAGCATGGAATCCGGGTCAGCCGTCATTCTCACCGCCACGATTACCGCCGAGGAAGTCCGTGACATCGCACGGGATATGGCGGGGTCGGGGATCGACCTGATCGACTCACCCGTCAGCGGCGGTTTTCCCGGAGCCCAGGGCGGAACCCTGACCCTGATGGCAGCGGCCCCGACCGAGGTGCTGGGTCGCTCTCTCTCGGTTCTCGAAGCGGTCAGCGGCAGCATCCACCATGTCGGCGACGAACCCGGTATGGGTCAGACGGTCAAGGCGTGCCTGCAGGCCCTTCAGGGTGCCATCTTCGCGGCGACCTTCGAGGCGGCGGCGCTGGCCGCCAAGGCTGGCATCAGCGGTCAGGTGATACACAATGTGGTCGGCAGCTCGGGCGCGAGTTGCGGCGTGGTCAATACGGCGCTCGAAAACATCATCGATCGCAAATTCGTCGGCACCGGCAGCCACATCGCCACCATGCATAAGGACCTGACGATCGCACTCGGTATGGCCCGCGATCTCGGCGTGCCGCTCTTCATGGCCGGCAATGCCATGCAGCTTTTCCAGGCTGGCAAGACCAAGCATCCCGAAGGCGACAACTGGGTTGTCACGCGGGTCGTCGAAGACATTATCGGCGCCGAATTGGTGCGCTGAGCCAAAGGACCGGATTGATGAAACTTGGTGTCATTTGCGACGGCATCAGCCGTGACCTCACGCATGCGCTCGACGTCATGGACGAGGTCGGCCTTGACTATGCCGAGCTGCAATATGTCGGCGACAAGGAAGTCGGCGACCATTCGAAAGACGAGATTGCGGCGATCAAGTCATTGCTGGCGGACCGGGGAAAACCGGTCTCTTGCCTGTCGCGCCATATCTTCGCCGGGATGACGGTGGCCAACCGGCCGGGCGATGATCTGCATGTCCACCACATGGATGCCCTGAAGCGCGTGATCGAGATGGCTCATGAGGTTGGTTCGCCGCTGGTCCGCATCATGACGCCGAAGAAGGAGCAAATCCTCTGGGGCAGCCACGGCGCGGAGAAATGGAACGTCGCCAAGGGCGCCTGGGACACGGTCGCGCCATTGATCGCGCCGGCCGTCGACTTGGCGCGGTCGGAAGGCCTGACCCTGGCCGTCGAAACCGGCAACGGCACGATGGTCAACTCCAACTGGACCGGCCGCAAACTGATCGACGAGTTGGATGCCAAGGATGTGCTGAAAGTGTTGTGGGACCCGGCCAACAATTGCTGGGCGCACGAGACCGCCTATCCGGACGGTTATGAGTCCGTGAAGGGCGGCTATCTCGGCCATGTGCACATCAAGGATGTGCAGGTCGACACGCCCAAGGCGTTCCTGGAGGTCCGCGAGCTGGGCAAGGGCCAATTGGCCGACCAGTTGGCGCCCATGGCCGATGCCCTGCGTCGAGACGGCTATGACGGTGTGGTCTCGCTTGAGAGCGTGTACCATCCTGGAGACGGGGATTTCGAAGCCGGTTTTCGAACGTGCGTTACTCCTTTCAGGCGGATTTTCGGCTAGGTCATGAACTCATAAATTAGCTTTTCAGGAAGGGCTAAGTGTGATTATGGGATGGCCCGCCCCTCTCTGGAGCGATTGTTTAGATTGCTCCTGTTTTGAACGAGAGAGGAACGGACCGATGTCGATGTTTGTGCTTGGGATTGATCTTGGCAAGAACGTGTGCAGCCTGGTGGGGCTGGACGAGGCCGGGGCGGTCGTCCTGCGCCGGCGGCTTCGTCGTGACGGCGTAGCGGAGTTTGTCGGGAAGATGGAGCCTTGCCTGGTTGCGATGGAAGCCTGTTGCGGGGCTCATCACCTTGGGCGGGGACTGGGAGCCTCTGGCCATACGATCCGGCTGATGCCGCCGGAGTACGTGCGGCCTTATGTAAAGGCGAACAAGAACGACGACCACGATGCCGAGGCGATTGCGGAAGCGGCAACGCGTCCGACGATGCGGTTCGTGCCGGTTAAGAGTGAGGCGCAGTCGGACATTCAGGCTTTGCATCGGGCGCGCTCTCGTCTGGTGGCGGAACGAACGGCGCTGATCAATCACCTGCGCGCTTTGCTTCTGGAGAGAGGGATCGTTGTGGCGCGGGGGCGGCGCAAGTTGGAGGATGCGCTGGTCGTCTTCGCCGATGAGAACGATCTCCGGCTGTCGCCGCGCATACGGGTTCTGATCGAGGATTTGCGGGCCGAGTGGCGCAGCCTTGATGAGCGGATCGGCGCCTTCGATACCGAGTTTGTGCATATGGCGCGCGAGGACGAAACAGCCCGCCGCCTTTCGACGATCCCTGGTATCGGGGTCATCAACGCCACGGCCCTGACGGCTGCGGTCGGCGATGCACGGAGCTTCAGGCGCGGCCGTGACCTTGCCGCCTGGTTGGGATTGACGCCTCGACAGGCGACCACCGGGGGTAAGCCGAGACTGCTTGGCATATCCATGCGCGGCAACCGCTATCTGCGAGCGAACCTGATCCATGGCGCTCGCGCCGTCCTGCCGCACATCCTGGCCCAGGACACGCCGCTCGGCCGATGGGCGCGCGGCCTGTCGGAGCGGGCACACAAGAACGTTGTTGTGGCGGCGCTGGCGGCCAAGCTTGCACGCATCGTTTGGGCCGTTCTCAGGAAGCAACGCGGCTTTGATCCGGCGCTTGCGGCGGCATAGGAATACCGAGCCATCGGCCTATCAGCGGATGGCTCCAAAAATCTGCGGGTGGTGAGTAGAAGATGGCCTGACAGTCGAACGGCAGCCTGGAAACCTGAAACAGTGAACGGTCGATCGAGACCGCTGTGATTATGAGGACCAGGCGGCGCGGATCTCCATCCTGGCCGGGGCAGGATCCCGAGACCGGATACGTTGATGCAGACTGAGCAGAGCAAGATTCAAAAACCCCTTGCAGACGGGGCGGGCCATACGTTCACCGTTCCGATCAAGGAGGGGTGAATGAGCCAGTACGAGTTAACGAATTTTGAGTGG
>JBCCER010000215.1:0-6870 GCA_039030175.1 Pseudomonadota bacterium | reverse complement strand
TGCCGGAAACATCGACACGCTGTCGAACCAATTCAATTTGCGCCTATCCAACACTCTCCAAGAACGCACGGGCGGTGAACTCGGGATGGAGATTTTCGCCGGCACCCTCGGCGGCGAGCAGTCCCTCATCGAAGGCATGTCGCTGGGCACCTTGGACATGTACAACGGTGCCTACACGGGCACGCGCGAGTTCGACATTCTCTACAGCCCTTATTTCTTCCGTAATGGCGCACATGCCGGTGCTGTGATGGCGGGAGAGATTGGGGATCAAGCGTCGCAGGTCTTGCAGGATCGGTACGACGCCAGGCTGCTCGGCGTTGGCCGATTGGGCACCTACAACCTTATGCTGAAGGAACCGATCGACAGCATCGCCGACATCGCGGGTCGCAAGATCCGCACGCCGCAGATCGAAGGCTGCATCGCCTCCGTCGAATCCCTCGGCGCGAACCCGACCCCGGTGGCCTTCAACGAGGTTTATCTGGCCCTGCAACAGGGCGTCGTTGACGGCCTGGTCACGGCACTGAATGTCGCAGTTGCTGTTCAGTTCTATGAGGTCTGCGAATATGTGGTCGCCAACGATTTCGGCCAGGCGCTCGATAAGCAGTTGATCTCGAATGCGTCGTGGAATTCGCTCTCCGAAGACCAGCAGAACGTCTTGGCCACCAGCTTCGAGGAGTTGGAGGAAGAGTATTACTACGCTGCCGGTGTTGCCGCGAAACCCAACGATCTGGCGGCTTGGGCTGAGGCAAATGGCGAGCACAGCGTACTCACGCTCGACGAAGATCTCGATGCCGCCATGGCTGACCTCAACCAGCAGCTCGCCAATGAGGTCTACGGCGATGGTGCGTGGGAGCGTATTCAGGCAGCCTGATCTTGTTGATGGGCGGGCGGTCTGCCCGTCGGCCCGCCCATCGCCCTTAACCTTCAATCAGCCTCAATGACCATGATCAACGAAACCAGCGATCGGCAGCCCGAGCAGACTTTCTTCGACGATCCAGCCCTGGATGTTGCGGTCGCGATGATCATGACGCTGGCCACCGAGCTTCATGTCACCCGAGACCGACTGCGCGCCCTGGAAGTGCTTCTTGAGAGGAAGGGCATCCTCGACGTAGATGCGCTCGACAACTACGAGCCGGATGAGGACGAAGCTGGGCGCGTTGCGCTCGATCGGGAAGCCTTTGTCCGTTCTCTGCTGAGCGTGATCAAACAACGGCAGGTCTCCAAAGGCGCACCTGACAATGTAGTCGATCGGTTCGCCGACTGAGGGTCGGTCAATCCAGCGGATAGGGCGGTGGGTATCCGCGCTCCCTCGCCGCCTCGGCCCATACATCGACGGCATGGATTAACGCGGGCCCGCCACAGTGAAACAACAGGAAACTCAGCGCCTCCGCTAGTTCGTCCCGGCTGCCCCCCGCCTGAAAGAAGCGGCCGATATGGAACGTCATCGCTGTGAGCCGGTTGTGAGCCGCTTGGCAGACCAACGCACAAAGTTCGGATATGCGCTCGTTTAGCTCACCCCGTGCCTTTTTGACGATGTCCAGATAGCGCTGCTCAACAAGATCCGGATCTTCGATCTTCGACCATTCGACGGCCGCGAATCCATCGAGGACCGGATAGGCTTCTACCGCAGCGGCGATGGCCACTGCATTGGCGATCTCTTGTTGGCTAAGGCCGGCCGCCTCGCCTCGCTTAATATGAACTGCGCCGTAGACTTCGCGCGTGGCTGCGGTAAGACCGGCCCAGACAATCTCACGATCCTTTAGTGACAACACCCTCAGCTCGAGGGTCAGCTTGGAATAGAAATCTTCGTAAGAGCGCAAAAGATCGAGGTCGGACGCCGCCAGCAGCCGATGGTGAGAAAGAACGACCCCATGCTTTTCCATGATAGATTCTAGGAGGTCACTAGCGCTGTCACCCATGGGTTGAGTCCATCATTCCTGCCGCCTCATCGTAGCCGCCTTGCCCCGACATCCGCGCCCAACTCTCGAACAGCGGCGATGCAGCCACGCTACCGCTTACGACCAAATCACGCCATACGCCACACGCCTCGACGAAGTTTGGCACGCTACCGGGGAACATGGTCAGTTCCAGCGCTTCAGCGATTTCAAATTCGTCGATCTTGGCTGCATAGGCATCTTCGAGACTCCACTTCAGATCGCGCCAGCGACTGAGACAGACCGCAACCGCGGCCTGAGCGAGCAGAAGCAATCGCTCTGATATTCCCAACTCACCGAGTGCTGCCTGATGCAAGCTATGGCGTAAATTTCGTGTGTCGAACGACGGCAGATGATCGCGCCAGTGATCGCCGATGAAATCCAGAGAACGGCCGCCCGTCGAGAGCGCGGCGATGCGCGCTGCGCCTTCGATCTCATCGTCGGATCCCCCTGCATCACGGAACTTGGCAATGTGGTGGGTGGCGAGCGCCTCTTCTGTCGATATCAACACGGCGAGCCAGACGAACTCCTTATCCTTTTTGGTCAGCCGGCGCTGGGTCAGTGTCATCGCTGTGTATGCAGCGTCATACGCTTCGAGCATCTCAGGCGCGCTGATCGCGAGCAGGCCATGATGGGGTAGCAAGTATCCGCGTTTGGCGCGGACGGCATCGAGCTTGGCAAGCGCGCCGGACGCTTGGTCATGTTCGGACATGGTTCGGAGACTCCATCGAGCGAAGGATGCATTGCGGGCGAAGCTGTATGGTTTATGATACAGCTTCGATTGTGGCTTCTCCACCGAAACCGCCACCGATTGAGGTCGCCATGCAGCTTGACCCCCAGCGCTCCCGCCCGTTTGAGGCCTATCAGGACGTCGTCTTGGATATGAAGCGCTATTGGACGCGCGAACTGTTTCCGGCGCTCAGGCAGCGATTTGACGATGCGGTTGAAGGACAGGCGATCCAGCCAAAAACCGTCGCGGAGGTCGATGCGCTGCTCTCAGAAGATTCCCTAACCCAGTACTTCAACTGGATGGAGCGCCATCTTCAGATCATGAAGTACAGCGGTCGCTATGGCCTGGTTCCGACCTATGGCCGCGACCGGGAAACGCTTGTCGCCGCTCTCTCACGTCCATTCGATGAGCACCTTTTGGAGCTCGCCGATGATTTCGACCTGCCGGACTATTACACCTCAATCGATATCCATCAGCATCCGGGCGGCGTCTGGTCAGATCAACTTGCCGGCGCGGTCTATGAGCGCGGCGCCCGATCGACCACCCCGCTCATGAATCGGCATGCTGACCTTCACTATCGGTTCATGGATCAGGTGATGACTCGTGCGGGCGGCCCGGTAGCGAAGTTGCTCGACATGGGATGTGGATTTGGCAAAAGCACGCGGGCCTTCTACAGCGACCATGGCGATCTTGAGGTGATCGGGGTTGATTTGGCCGAACCTTGTCTTCGGCTGGCCGCGCTGACGGCAACTGAGGACCAGGCGCGAAATGTGCACTACAAACAAGCCGATGCAGCATCGACTGGCCTCGATGAACGGTCTTTCGATGTCGTGACGTCGACCATGATGCTGCACGAGATGCCGCCGGTTCATATTCGAGCCATTCTAGCTGAGGCGGCGCGCGTATTGATGCCCGGCGGGCTTTCGATTCATTTGGATTTTCTTGCCGACGACGACCCGTTCGCCCGCTACATCCATTATGGTCATGCGAGGCGAAATAACGAGCCGTTCATGCCTCCGTTGAACGAAATGGATCTAGAGCGCGCCCATACCGAGGCGGGTCTTGAGGCGCCCGAAATCGTTCGATTTGAGGAAATGCCAGGCGCGTTGGAGGCAAGCAACACGGCGTGGCGGTTCCCTTGGGTCATGATCGTGTCCAGAAAGCCGTCCTGATCCGCGATGACCTGCCTGATCAATCTTGATCGAGCTCGCGATCAAATGGGTCGCGCGGGGTTCGACGCGCTGATCCTCGTCACGCCGATCAATGTTAGCTATGCGGCCGGCACAGCGTCGGAGTTTCTGCTTGGCCGGTTTGAGGACTGGACCACCGCCGTCATCGTGCCGCGAGACCCTGACGTTGCGCCCGGTCTTGTCATTCCGGAATTCGACTTGCCCTACCTGGTCGAAAAGCCGAGTTGGATTGAGGATCTGCAGGTCTTCGGCAGCCCGTGGTCGTCGGTCGGCGTTTTTATGGGCGAAACGTTGGAGCGCAGCCTTTCCAACGATTTGCGCCGCGATCTGGCGAAGGCACGCGGCCGTCTCGGGCCAGAGCAGCGAGCAAGCTTCATGGATGCGCTGGCCAAGGCTCTTCGCGAGCGCAATCTCGATGAGGCCCGCCTTGCGACTGACGATCTGCGCCTGGGGCGGCGGCTATCGGAGTCCGGCATCGTGCAAAACCTAGTTGGCGATGCGGTTCAACTCATGCGCCGTATAAGGATCGTGAAGACAGCTCCGGAGATCGCGTTGATTACTCAAGGGGCAGATATCAACGCCAAGGCGCTCGAGGCGGTTATCGATGCCGGGCATCTTGGAGTCTCAGAAGACGATCTAATCCGGATCTATCGGCGCAGCCTGGTCGACCACGACGCCCGCTGGCTGGGCGAACGCGGCATGATGTTTGGTACGGGCGACGCTTCAACGTTCAGCCTACCGGCATCAGACGAGCGCTTTCTGGCGCCGGGCGATGCCGTGGTCTTGGACTGTTTGGGCACATACCAGGGCTACCACATGGATCTTGCGCGTACGGCCGTGGTCGGCGATCCGACCGATGCGCAAATACTACGGTATCGTGCTGTCACCGACGCCCTGGAAGCGGTCGAAGCAGCAATGCGCCCGGGTGAGCATACGGAAGACCTGCGCGAATTGACCCGCGCCACGATTGCAGGACACGGGCTGCGCCGCGATCTAGTCTCTGTGACCACCCATGGCCTGGGACTCGAGGTATTCGAATTCCCCCATGAAAACAGCCTCGTCGAAGGTTTCGAGTTAGAGTTGGGCATGGTGGTCAATACCGAGGTCTTCTATCGCGACTCTGACCTTGGTGCGTTCCACCTCGAAGACAGTGTCGTGGTTGAACCTGACGGCTGCCGCATTCTGCGTCCGGTCGATCGCGGCTTGGTCGTGTTCGAATGAACGGTTTGGACGGCAGCAAACTGCTGATTATCGGAGCCGGCAGCGGCATCGGCCTAGCAACGGCGTCACTCGCTGTGAAAGCTGGTGCCCGCGTCGCAACGTCAACGTTCGACCAAGAACAGCAACAAGAGGCCAAGGATATTGGAGCGGAGCATTCGACGATTGTCGATGTGCGCCACGATCTCGTGGGCGATGCCGTTACAGACGCAGCACATTCATTCGGCGGCCTTGATGCGATCATCTTGACCGCCGGCATATTCGAGTATCTCGGTATCCGCGAGACAGAACCTGAAGATTGGGAGCGTATCATCGACACCAATCTCGGCGCAGCCTACCGAGTCGCGCGCGCGGCGGTCCCCATCTTTGAGCGCCAGCGAGGCGGCAGTCTCGTCTTGGTCTCTAGCCAGGTCGGAATTGTTGGCCACCCGCGAGCCGCCGCCTATGCCGCGTCCAAAGCCGGAATCAACGGCCTAGTTCGCGCCCTGGCTTTGGAACTGGCCCCATTTGGGGCTCGGGCGAACGCGGTCGCGCCGGGGCCGATCGCCACGCCGATGACGAGGATCGCCCGAAACGATCCGGACAGGCGGCAATGGTTGGTCGATCAGATTCCTCTAGGCCGGTTCGGCGAAGCCGATGAGGTCGCGCGGGTCCTGCTGTTCCTGGCATCGAACGCGGCCTCCTATGTCACGGGACAGGTTCTGCCGGTGGACGGGGGCGTGACGACCAAATGATCGATAAACACTGCGTCCAGCAAGACGACGAGTTGAACGATATGAAACCCCAGCTAAAGCGCGCTCTCCTGCTGGTTCAAGACCGCGCCGCTTCTGGCCTGCATCCAATCAGCCCAGACTTTCACTCGTTCGACTGCTTTGACACCGGAATAGACCATGGCGGAACCGGCAAGGTCTTTGTGACGCTAACCTTGCGTGATCGAACTACCGGCCAGACTGTTCTGGATGCTACGCAGACCCACCCATGACCGACCCACCAAGGGAAGTTGACTATGTCGTAGTCGGTGCGGGAACCGCAGGATGTTTGATCACGGCCCGGCTGGCCAATGCGGGTTATAGCGTCGCGCTGATAGAAGCTGGGCCCAACTCGCGCGATCCAGCGGTTTCTGTGCCTATCATGACCGGTTACTTGCTGCGTTCCAGCCGTCACAACTGGTCTTTTAAGTCCGAGCCGGTTCCAGCGCTAAGGGGTCGCCGCATCGATTGGCCGCGTGGCAAGCTTGTTGGCGGATCCGGCGCCATCAACGGCATGGTTTACGCGCGTGGGCTGGCCTCCGACTATGATCGTTGGGCGCAGATAGGCCTTACCGATTGGTCCTGGGACAAGGTCAGGCCGGTCTTCGAAGATCTGGAGGCACCGACCGATCAAGGCGAACCTACCGACCATATCGCCGTCGACCTACCGAATTGGTGGACGCCGCTCTATGACGCGTTCTTGAACGCGTCGCAAACGGCCGGTCTCGGCCTAACAGACGACTTCAACGGCCCCGCCCACACCGGTGCAGGTCGCTATCGCTTTACAACCTACCGCGGACGGCGTGCCCATACGGCACGAACATATTTGAAACCTGCGCTGGCGACTGGACGCGTCGCACTTGTTCCCGACAGCACGGTGCTGGGAATCGATTTCGTGGGCAGACGGGCTGTTGGACTGCGGATGCAGCGCGGCGGCGCTCAGCATGTCGTGAAGTGCAGGTCGGAGATCATTTTGTCGGCGGGAACGGTAGGTTCACCCCACCTCCTGATGCTGTCGGGCATCGGACCCGGAAACGTCCTTCCGGCGG
>JBCCER010000214.1:0-6897 GCA_039030175.1 Pseudomonadota bacterium | reverse complement strand
CTTGCCGGAGAATTGGGCGTCCTTGTAGAGGTCGATCGCCTGGCGCACGGCCGGCCGTTCCTTGATGCGCTTCCGCCACGCCGTGACGTTGGGGAAACCGTCCAGCGACAGCCCCAGCGGCTTGGCAATGAAGGCCCAGGGGAAGGCCATCATGTCGACGATGGAATAGTCGGCGAGGATGTAGTCCCGCCCCGCCAGCCGTTGGTCCAGCACCGCCAGCGTGCGTTCGTATTCGCCGCGATAGCGGGCGTGGGAATAGTCCTGGCCCTCCGGCGCGTAATTCACGAAGTGGCTAAGCTGGCCGGCCATTGGTCCCTGATTGGCCGCCTGCCAGAATAGCCACTCATTGGTTTCTTTCCGTTCCATCTGTGTAGAGGGGCCGAACTGGCCGGTTTTCTCAGCCAGATAGAGCAAAATCGGGCCGCTTTCGAATACATTTACCGGGCCGTCACCCATCTCCTCCGCCGTGTTATGATCGACGATGGCCGGGATCTTGGCGTTGGGGTTAATGCGTCGGAATTCCGGCGTCAGTTGCGGGCCGTCCACCAGCCGCATCAGCACGGTGCGATGTTCAAGCCCAGTCTCCGCCAGCATGATCGCCACCTTCCAGCCATTGGGCGTGGGGGCGTAGTAGAAATCGATCATGCGGTCGCTTTCAGCTCTTCGCGCGGGGCTTCGGCCGGCGGTTCTTGAGGGGCAAGGGCATCGATCAACCCGGCATCGACCCCGACCTCGGCCAAAATCTCCCGCGTGTGCTCACCAAGACGAGGGGCGCCGCGCCGGATGCTGGTCGGCGTCTTGGAGAAGGTGGCCGCGTGCCGCGCCTGGCGCAGCCTGCCGGCCTGCGGGTGATCGGTCTCCACGATTGTGCCGTTGGCTTCGAGCTGAGGATGCTGGCGCATTTCGGTGCGGGTCAGCACCCGCTCACATGGCACATCGGCGTCATGCATGCGCTGGACGACCTCGGCGACGGTGAAGGGTTCCAGGGCCTCCTGGATGGCCATCAGCCGCTCGTCCTTGTTCACCTCACGCAATTCGGCGGTCAGGAAGCGTGGATCGTCCAGCAGGTCCGGCCGGTCCACGGCGCGTGCGAAGCTGCGCCATTGCTTGTCCTGCATCACCGCGACGCTGACATAGCCGTCCGCCACCTTGTAGATGAGGTCGATGAAGGATTGCGCCTCCTCCACCTCCATCTCGTCGCCCACGAAGGTGTGGCCGTTCATGTCCGAATGCCACAGGAAGCCGACGACCGTGTCGAGCATGGAGACGCGCACATGCTGGCCAACGCCGGTGCGTTCGCGCGCGAACAGGGCGGCGGTGACCGCCTGGGCGGTCTGATAGCCGGTCAGCTTGTCCGGCAGGATGGTGCGCACCAGGCGCGGCCGCTCCTCGTCGGAGCCCGCCTGCACCGTGGTCAACGCGGAGGTCGCCTGGATCAACGGGTCATAGACGGGCTTGCCCGCCAGCGGCCCCTCGAACCCGAAACCGGCGATGGAGACATAGATCAGCGAAGGGTTGATCCCCCGCAGCGCCTCCTCCCCCAACCCCAGCCGCTCAACCACGCCGGGCCGGAAATTCTGGATGAACACGTCGGCCGTGGCGACCAGCGCCTTCAACGCCGCGATGCCGTCCGGCGATTTAAGATCAAGCGCCACGGAGCGCTTGTTGCGGTTGTTGTTCAAAAACGAGGCCGAAAACCCACCCCGCCGCGTGGCCACATGCCGGGCAAAGTCACCGCCCTTTGGTGTCTCGATCTTTATGACGTCCGCCCCTTGGTCCGCCAGCATCATGGTGCCAAGCGGCCCGGAAATCACCTGCGTCAGATCGACGATCCGAACACCGCTCAGCGGCCCCTGGCTGGCCTTGATCTCTGCTACCGACATCGCCCTGGCTCCCGTTATCTCCAGATTTGAAGATAGGGGCTCAGCGGGGAAGGCGGTAATGCAAAAGAGCCTGGGGCGGCGGGGGAAAATTCAACTGGTCGTGCTTTCAACCAAGTCTCCTGACGAGGAACCCGCTTGACTGATGGCAAAGCAGCTCTGAATAAGACACCGCACATTTCAGCAAGTTTCAGTGGGCCGGTTTTCAATCCCCATCTCAACTCAACAAATTTGGGCTCGTATTGGCAAACGTAACTGAATAATAATAGAATACATCAAAAGATAAACGGCCTAAATTTCTCTTGGTCCAAAAGGCCGCAACTGCCGATATGGTACTATCTGTAGAGGCAGGGCCGAGAATCCGAATCGGTTTGTAATGCAGTCAAGAGAACTTGAAAAACTGGTCGTACGAATCCACCGGCTGCTGGAGCCCGAGTCCGTATCTGTGACATGGAATCACCGAATTAGGGATCCAGACACAGGACAACTTCGCCAGATTGACGGGCTGATAGCGCGAAAAGGAACTTGCATTCACCTCGAGTGTCGCGCGCACAATGCAGTGCAGGATGTAACGTGGGTCGAGGAACTGATTGGGCGCCGAGAAAGTATGAGGGTCGACGGCATCATCGCCGTTTCGCTTTCAGGTTTTACTGGACCTGCGATCAAGAAGGCGGAAAAATTTGGCGTGATACTCCGTACATTCGCCGAAATGACTGATGCCGAAATTCGCGCCTGGGGGAAAACTGCCAAGTTCTCCGTAGATTACATTCAATTCTCAAGTATTGAACTGACGCTTTTTGTCGATACGGGTGGGTCAAAATTCGTTTCAGAAAAGCCGTTTCTCAACTTTGTTGGCTCGAAAGTATCGCCGATATACCTTATTTTAGGAGATATTGTTAAAAGAACCGCTGATGATTTTGTTCCTGATCGAACGCTCACTGTTGACGCAACGCTTACTTTGTCAGGGCTAAGGCTGGACGCTGCCGCCGTTCGTAAGACGCGGGTTCAACTACGCGGACACTTAAGGCGAGAACTTGTCAATGTCGTTGCCGTTAAAAACTATGGTGGAATAGAGCCAATTACATCAGATGATGCCATTGTAACAAACTATGAAGTTGGCGAGACAGAAATTATCCAGGTTGATGATAAATGTTCGTTGATGATCGATTTTTCCAAAATAGATTCAAAAGTGAACTGCTTCTTCTGCCGCGTTAGTATCGATTTTGGCAGAGATGTGACCATGAGAAAGCCAGTACTCAACCCTCCATCGAACGTTCGTTTCAAGACAAATGTCTTGAAAAAGTTTAGAGTCATCGAATTGGACTAGAAGCGAAAAACCGCGACCAATAGTGTTCTCCAAACCGTCTTTGGGTACCAATCGAGCCTGGCTTCTCCGTGAAACATTCCGATATTGAAGTAACGTTCAATTTCTGGCTTTCATTACCTAGCAACTCCCCTGCCTTCGCTCGAAGTCCGGCCAAGAGACCATTGCCCGGATCCTGGCTTCATAGATGGTCACTCTCAACGTGTTCTCATCTGTGATTTGGATGAGTGATTACGGTGACGGTTCACTAAATCCCTTTTCGAGGCGCGCATCAGTCACGCGAAAGAATTACAACTAGGAATTCAGCAAACTGCCACCGTTATGATCGCCGTATTGTCGGAAGCCAAAACCAAGTAAGGGAAAAGACGCAATGAGGGTGGCGGATATGAATTGGCGCGACGTCGAGGCGGCCGCCGCCCGTGATCCACGGTGCATCCTGCCCATCGGCTCAACGGAGCAACATGCGCAACTGTCGCTCTGCGTCGACGTGATTTTGGCCGACAAGGTTGCGACCGAGGCCGCGGAGCCGGTGGGCGTGCCGGTTTTCCCGGTCATGCCCTACGGGCTGGCCCCCTATTTCACCGCCTATCCGGGCACGATATCCTTGCGCGTAGAAACCCTGATGGCCGTGGTGCGCGACGTGGTGGCGTCCCTCCTTCGTTCGGGGTTCCGGCAGGTGCTGATCGTCAACGGGCATGGGGGCAACAACCCAGTGGGTGCACTGGCGCATGAGTTGATGGCGGAGCACGCCGATCTCGCCGTCAAGCTCCACAATTGGTGGAACGCACCCCTGACCTGGGCCAAGGCACAATCCATCGACCCCACGGCGTCTCATGCAAACTGGCTGGAGAACTTCCCCTGGACGCGGCTGTCCCATGCCACGGCGCCCGAGGGAGAAAAGCCGGTGATCGACATGGAGTTGATGAAGATCTCGCCCCCGCAGCAGGTGCGCGAGATGCTGGGGGACGGGTCCTTCGGCGGACCCTGGCAGCGGCCGGACGCTGAAATGCTGTTAATTTGGGAGACGGGTGTGCGCGAAACGCGCGCGGCCCTGGAGGGCCCCTGGCCGGATCTTGGCGATCCGTGAGCTGCTCCCGAAACTACGGTTACAGCACATTAACTCCCCCTCCAGGCGGCTTGCACGCACTCATTGGCGGCAATGAGAATCTAGCAAGCTGTCACTCTATTCGGATTTCACGATCCGGAAACAGTTGGTTCAACGACAAGTGACGGCACGGGCGCCTCGGCTTGGGGCACTGCCACCGCGCCGAGCCTGACAAAGAATTCTTGGATGTTTGCCCGGATCGATCCTTCGTTGGCCAGGCGCAGGCGCTCAACTCCGAGCAACGAGTCGCCGAAGGCGGCCGTATAAGGCGCGGTGATAACCTCTTCGAAGATCGTCTGCCCTGTGAGTTGGTCTTCGATCACATACTCCACCGTCGAGGTCACTGTCATATTTGCCTCAGTTAGGGGCTGGGCAACCTCCGTCAAAACTGCCGTCAGCTCGACCGACCATCGCCAACGGCGGCCAATCCCGCGTTTTGTAGGCTCACCAGCAATGCTTCGCGGAATTCTGCATTGCCGACTTCCGACGTCCAAAGCGGATTGGTTTCCTGACCGCAGCCAACCTCCTCGATCTCGACTTCGCCACGCAACGGCGAGCTGCTAAATGGCACTTCGTCTTCGCCAAAAGTAACTGCCATCTCGTCCGGTCGGGACGGCGCGGCACATGCGGCCAAACTCAAACACACTAATCCCAAAATTAGGCTTCTCATCTGCCGGATACTTTTTAATTGTAAAAACACTCTTTCATTTAATTACATTAAGGAACAAGGACCTAATGTCGACAGATGACTCTGATTGATATCTGCGCTAATTTGTATTGACGTTTTGTATGTTGAGATAACGCCCCTGAACCCGATTAGGTCGCAAAACTCGCGACCATTTGGCTTTATTAGTGACACCATAAAATGGGGAGAATGGTGGGAATCGGTCGCTACTTTCTTGTAGCTATCGCTGCGTTTGCGCTCAACTTTGCTTATGCATCGGGCCAGCAATCGGGCTTTCTAACGATGTTCCAGTTGGATGAGTACTTTGGCGACGGGACTGTCTCGTGCATTGACCCAACGGCACCAGGCGTTTGCGATACGGTTGTGATCCGTCGTTACGATGATATGGGTCGGCTCACACTTCGAAGTTTCGTCATGCCATTGGAACTTCTACGTAGCGCCATCGACGAGCCTATCGTTTGGGTGATCGACATATCACCTCGCAACTACGCGCGGGATAGCGTGATTTGGTGCGTTGAGAATGGAGTGAACTCGGGGGATTTTCAGGCTCGTTTTTACCAATCGAGCGACGGGTCTGTTGTTTACGATGAGAGCCTGTATCGGGAGGTGCCTGGGTGGGTGAAACACCAGATTTACTTAAGGCTTAGAAACCTGGGCCTCGGCTGTTCTAGGTTCGCCCTCGCCGACGAGCAGTTTGACGAAGCGCCGATGCTTTATGAATTTTCGGCTGATATTCCTTCATTGCGAACTGCGACGCATGTTGTCTATTTCGACCAAAGCAGGACGCTTCGTCTTGGTCCTTCGGAAAATTGATCACCCAACTGCCGCGGTGCTGAAAACGGCCCTTTTCGGACCTGGCTGCCAAGAAAAGAACCTCGGAGCTTCGCGGCAGTACAATCCACCCGGTCACCTCAACGCCGACCTTCGACCCCCCTACCGCCGCTCAAACGTCATCCGGGACACCACAGCATGCGGGCCGGCCTCATAAGCCACCATCTCGAGCGTGTTCTCATCGGCGACCCTGATGCGGATCACGGAGTCGTCGGGGTAGTCGACCATGATGTAGGTGCCGTCGAAATCGCGGACGCCGATCACCACTTCCTCAGCCTCAGTCGTGATCTCCTGCCCGTCATCGGCGGCGAGTTCGTGGGTGGCGAGTTGCCAGCTATAAGTGCCGGCGAAGGTCGTTCCGTCATGCTCGGCGATCTCAAGAACGATGCTCTCGATCGTCTCCAGCGTGTGGCGCGCGCCGTTCCAACTGCGCCCGTTGACATCGGTCATCACCCAGGTGCCCACGAGGTTCGTGGACTGATCCTGCGCGGCGACATCGGCTGACGAGAGAACCATCGACACGGCCAGGGCCATCGCCGCAACGCCGCAGGTTTTGCGTATTGTTTGAGCCATTGAGATGGGTCCTTTGGTTTCCGAAGAGGAGAGACTGCCACATCGGTTGGCTTGGGGGATACGGTCAACACGGTCCAGCCAATATGCTAATCAGGATGTGGATGCATGTTGGACTTCAATCGGCAGTGACGGGGGCGGTGAGATGGCGCGATTGGCACTTTGGGCTTGCCTTTTTCTTGGCATCGGCATTCAGGCGGCAGCGGGGCAAAGCCTCAGCGCGTTGCTGGAGCGGATACCGGTCGGCGCTTTGGACCGGGAGGGCGAGCGGTCGGACGTCTTGCGATTTGTCGACCTTTAAGCAGCGGGAGTGGCGTTAGACGCGGTGTTGACGTCAGAGCAGCGGGAAGCGCTCGCCGATTTTGACGTCCAGCAGCTCCTTAGCAGGCGTATCGTGCAGTCGCAGGCCTTGGACGAGGCCTATCTCACCGCGGGTCGCAACGGCCTGGGGTTTCTTCCGTCCTATTTCGGGTTCGACTGGACGGCTATCGATGCCGTTGCG
>JBCCER010000213.1:0-6920 GCA_039030175.1 Pseudomonadota bacterium | reverse complement strand
CCTGGATGCGTTGTTTCGCAGCAATTCATACCGGGGGTCGAATAGCAAGCTTAGGCTAACGGACAGGCGCTCCAGCGCGGGGTCTGTTAGTGGCTGGCGTGGCGGCCGAGCCGGAGCGCACGACAATGGAACCAGCCGATTGACGAGCAGAGGATCGCGAGCGCCGGCCCGGATGACGCCAACTTTTGTTATTTGCCGTACCGCATGATTAACTGATCGGCGCCAGATCCGAGCAGCGTTCCAAGTCCCGACTAAGGGTGATCCCGCCAAATGGTTCAGAAGATTGCCGCAGTTTTGAGCCTCGACGTTGTCGACTACACAAAACGCATGGCGGAGGACGCGGAGGCGACGTTCAACGCGTTGCAGCGGGTATTGGGAGACGTCGTCCGGCCATCGGTTCAAGACAGAGGCGGGCGAATCTTCAAGCTGATGGGTGACGGGGCGCTGGCAGAGTTTCCGACAGCCGCCGCGGCCATCGATGCGGCCAGCTCGATACTGATGAAATTGCGCGGCGACAGCATCGCCCTTCGCGGCGGGATCCATGTCGGCGACGTGATGGTGAAGGCGGACGATCTGTTTGGCGAGGCGGTCAATGTCGCCGCCCGTCTTCAGGCCTCCGCACAGCCGGGCGGATGCCTCGTCAGCAAGACTGCCGTCGAGGTGGCCGGGACCTCGCTTGGCGTTGCCTTGAGGCCGGAAAGCTCAATGCGCCTTAAGGGCATTCCCAACCCGGTCGAGGCCTATTCCATCGATCTCGATGGCGACAGCAGGCGCGCGAAGAACAAGCGGCAGTTGGCGGAGCAGGACATTCGGTTTGCGACCTCCAGCGACGGAACGACGCTCGCATGGACGAAGAACGGCACGGGCAAGCAGATTCTGGCCGCGCCCAACTGGCTGAGGCATCTGGAATACGATTGGACGATGAATACGATCGCCGGTTGGATACCGTTGCTGTCTGATAGATATCGTCTGGTGCGATTTGACGGTCGCAACAATGGCCTGTCCGATAGGGGCGTCGAAGACATTTCGCTGGAGCGCATCGTCGAAGACATCGCGGCAGTTATGGATTCAGCGGAAATCGAGCGGGTACCGCTGTTCGGCATCTCATTCGGTGCGGCCGCAGCGGCCGCCTTTGCGGCCTACCATCCCGAGCGCGTTTCCGGCCTCATTCTCTTAGGCGGGTTCGCCCAGGGGTTTAAAGCCAGAAAACAGCCCGGCCTTGCCGCGCACAACCAGGCCATAATGGATATGAGCCAGGACGGATGGGACCGCGAATACCCGTCGGCCAGAGACCTGATGGCGCAGTCTTTCGCCCCGGCCGCGAGCCCGCACGACCAGCGCACCTATGCCGACTTTATGAAATTGGCGATGGATCATCAGGACCATCTTCGGGTTGGGCCGCTGGTCGCCAATGTCGATATCGTCGACCTGCTTCCCAAGATCACCTGCCCAGCCCTGATCCTGCATGCCAGCAAGGACCGGATGAACGGGATCGAGCAGGGCCGAAAGTTTGCGGCCGGCATCCGCAACGCCCGCCTGGTCGGCCTGGACACCGTCAACAACACCATGCCGGAATACGATCCCGCCTGGCCTAAGGCCTTGGGTGAAATCGAGGCTTTCGTCGAGGCGCTTTGAAGCGGGCGCTCGGAATTATTGCTGGCGAAACACACCGACCGAGTTCTACCTTGGCCCGGAGGTTCGCGTTCGGCCCTAAACCCATATCCGGGCCGAAGCCGCCGAGCTAAGGGGGCGCTGTATGAGCCACCAACCGTCGATCGAATGTCGAGTTGTCATTAACCGCCTTCTCGAAGGCGCTGCTGTATTCGCGGCCGCCGTATTCATCTTGACGCTGACTTCCCTGGCCCAGGCGAAGGACTTGCCGGACGCAGATGGGGCTGAGTTGGCGGACATCGTCGCACGTTATGAGGCGGCATTTCTTGAGAGGAACCACTGGGCAATCGGTGCGGCAATGCCGCCGCGCGTTCTTGAACAATACGTAGCCTCGCGCGGTGCCCTGGACATGGAGCGTGAGCTATGGATTGCGCTCTTCGTGGCAGACTCCGAAGAGCTCGATCGACAGCTCGGCAGCGTTATTGAGGCCTTTGCGCTCGACCTTGCAAATGCCCGGGCCGAGGAAACGTCGGACGGAACGCCCTATGTCGTTATTCCCTCGACAACCGTGGTTCAGGCGCGGACTGGCGAGCGGGTAAGAATATCTTCGCCTTACGTCGCTTTGCTCGATGACGGCACATGGTATCTGTTGAATGTGGGTTTGGGCGGGCCGAACCTCTCAATAGAAGAGGCGTACCCTTCTTTCGAAGGGATCGAGTTCGGGTTTGCGACCCACGAGCTCCTCTAAAGTCGGGGATCCGCGGCCGCTCTCCGCCGCGCATACCCAACCTGACGTCGACCATCGCCCTAGGTAACGGGGTGGCCTTCGAACTGTTTGGCGTCGTCGCAGATCTCGTACCAGGACGGTTTCTCCGCGACGAATTCGTGAAACTGGTTCTTCAGGCCAAACTCGGTATCAAGAGAGTTGGCCGTGATCGGAAAGCTCTCGTCGTCGGACAAGATCTCGCCCAGAGACGTGCCGCAGATCTGGCAAAAGCACCTGCCATATTTGTACGGGGCCGAGGGTTGGTAGCGGGCAATCCGATCCTTGCCTTCGAGCCATTTGAGGTCGTCTTTCTTGATAAAGACGATGGCGCTTGCCCCAGCCTTGCGACACCGGGAGCAATGGCACGTGCCCATCATCGACGGCTCGGCCGTAAGCTCAAATTTCACCGCGCCACAGCAGCAACTTCCCTTGATCACTCTGCAGTCTCCTTCAGGTTCAATGCATGAGTGGCGTTGACGATAAGAGTACATGCCGTGGCGACGCAATGACGGCCTTGGACTCTGGTGAGATGGGTCGTCGGTAGCGCGTCTTCGCCATTCCCGTTTGGCTGCCCCTATCGGCGGCGGTGACAATGCGGGCCGGCGGATGTGCGCCGCATGCGGGCCGCGCTGCCTGGACCGACCTTTCGAACGTAGGCCTACCGTGTCCCGAGCCCCGCTATCGGACGGCAGCCGGTATTTCGGACAGGTCGCGATAGATCGGTAGACCTCGCGCCTGGGCCTGTCGCACATCGTTGTCGGCGCCACGGCTCTCGCCGGGCAGCCGCAGAACCGCATCGCAGATCTCAATCAATCGTTCGGCCGCTGGATAGAAGATCTGCTCGTAAAGATCGTCACCGGGGGCTTTGCCGCCAGCGGCACGCCAAACGGGCTGTGCGACCCATTCTCCGATCATCGGGATGTGTCCTGCCTGAAAGATCGGCCAAGACGCTTCTTCCAGCGCACGCTGGTTCGCTGCCATCTTTTCCGGGTCGTCGTTCGTCCCGGAGCGATAGGGGCCGGAGATTAGTATCATCATCTTTTGGCTGTCCTCTGTAGTTCCTCAATGAAGAGATGTTGAGCCAAGATGATCGTCTTGGCGTCGCGGATATCGCCGGTTGCAATCATCCGAATGGCCTGCCGAAGCGGAATTTGGATGACCTCAATGTCTTCGCCTTCGCCATGGCAACCGCCGCCGTCAGCCCGTCGGTCGCTGGCCCGATACTGGCCTTTGAAGAACGCCAGGTATTCCGTGACCGACCCCGGACTCATATAGACGTCGAAGAGATGCGTGAGGGTATCGACGATAAAGCCGGTTTCTTCCGCGAGTTCCGCGCGCATCCGCGCGTTGGCGTCGGCACCGTCTAGCAGTCCAGCGGGCGCCTCGATCAAAGACGTCAACCCGCCATTCAAAAAGACCGGCAGGCGAAACTGGCGGGTCAGCAGGACATGCCCGGTGTCGGGATTGTGGAGCAGACAGGTGGCGCCATTGCCGCGATCGTAGGTCTCGCGCGTCTGGGTCTGCCATTCCCCGGATTTACGCCGCAGTTCGAACTCGAACCTGGTCAGAACGCCCCAATCGTCCGCCAAGATCTCGGACGAAATCGGCCGATAGATGTCGCTGGCACTCATAACGCTTGCTCCTTTCGCCGGGACGACATATCGTGCAAAAACGTGCAGAGTCAAGAAAAGTCGTGCAATGCTGAGCCATGAAAGAAAGCGCCATCTTCTGTCGATCCTCTCGAAGACCGGCAGCATCATAGCGAAGGATGTGAGCGGCGATCTTGGCGTGTCGGAAGATACGATCAGGCGCGATCTTCGCGAACTGGCAAGGGGCGGGCGACTGAAGCGTGTCCATGGCGGCGCGGTTCCCGTCGCGACGGCGAATGCGCCGTTTGAGCGCCGCACCGTTCTTTCGACACCGGAGAAGGCGGAGATCGGGAAGAGAGCGGCATCCATGATCGAGCCGGGCCAGGTCGTGTTCCTGGATGGCGGTACCACCGCGCTCGAGGTCGCCCGCAACATCCCGTCTCAGATGCGTTCAACGGTCGTTACGCACAGCCCCAACGTGGCCATGGAACTTCTGCGCCTGGAAACGCTGACAGTCGAAATCGTTGGCGGAAGGCTGATGCGGCATTCCATCGTGACAACTGGCGCGGCGACGCTCGCCTGGCTGGACCGCTACCGTCCCGACATGTGTTTCATCGGGGCGACCGGCCTCCACCCTGAGCAAGGCGTTACGACCGGCGATAGCGAGGAGGCGGAGGTCAAGCGTGCCGTTATCGCAAGGTCAGGATCGGCGATGATCCTGGCATCATCGGAGAAATTCGGTGCTGTGTCCTCGTTCGAGATCGCAAGCTGGGCGGAGGTCGACGGGCTGATCGTCTCGAAGGCTGCGGAGAACACAGCGACGGGATTGTTGGGGCATCTCAACTGCGGGATTTATGCGAGCAGCGGTCGCTAGTCATCCGCCACATCGGCGCGATCATTCGCGCCTTTTGCAGCGTCGCCTCCGTCGTGATCGCCGCTCAACTGCACACGCGTAGGCCCTTTACCCGCATCCCCTGATTGTAGAGCGGCTTGGGGCCGGCTGAGGTGATGTCATGGCACCCAGCGTCGGCAGGGTCTGATGCAAACGTTCAGCGGTCAGCACGTCGCCATAGGACAGCCTGTCGCAGACGCCGAACTGCACTCAAACTGATCAACGGTCCCGTATCTCACCCATCGTCGTTGCGGGGCCGGCGGTAGGCAACCGGAAGTCGCGCATCGAAACTACTGGGCTTGGAAAACTAAAGTTGATGTGTCAATATCTTCACAATTAAGAGTTACAAACTGCATTTAGGTTGTGGAGAGGATGGGTCGCGCACATGGCTGATTTTTTGGTTACGACACTGGCAGACGAAGATAACGGCGCCACAAACGGAATGTCGCTCCGCGAGGCGATCCAGCTCGCTAATTCCAACGGCAATGCCGGCATTGAAGACGTCATCACCTTCGCGAGCGATCTTGCAGGGCAGACGATCACCCTCACCGAGGGTCCGCTCGTCATCACTGACGATCTGCGCATCGACGGCGACGCTCTGGGCGACACCACCGGCAAAGAGACCGGCCGTGCCGACGACATCACCATCACGACCGCCATCATCGAGAACTTCGCGAGCCAGGTCGCGGTCACGCCGGCGGGTTACACCAGCCCGGGCACCGTAACGCTTGAGGAGGCAATTGGTACTTTCGGCGACTTCCGTATCTTCGAAGTGCGCCAGGACGGCACGGACGCCGCCTTCAACGCCCTGACACTGACCGGCGCCGGGGTTTACACCGGCGGCAACCCATTTCCGGGATATGGCCAAATGGGGGCCGCCATCTATCAGGCCGACTTTGAGGCGGGAACGACTGGAACATTGCCGGACGATTCTGCGTTTTCGTTTACCTGGGACGAGGAAGCCGGCGACCTCGATCTGGCGGTCAAGACCACAGTTGCGGTGACCCATTCAACGATCAGCGACAATTACGGGACCGCGATCGTGGCCGGCCATCGATTCACGATGGAAGACTCCGTCCTGAGCGGCAACCATGGCGGTTTCGCCGCCGGTATCTTCATCGCGGCCCTGGAGGGTGAGGCGACGCTTCGGGATGTCCATGTGAAGGACCACGACCTGATCAGTGCTCGCGCCACGCTGGGAACGGGCGCGCCGGGCGGCGACTTCATCGTCGAAAACTCGGAGATCACCAACAATCGCATGGTCGATACCGACGTTGGGGGCGTTCTGTTAAATACCGGCGCCGGTGTGTTTTTCAGCGGATCCCCAGGGGGCGGGATCTCCATCACCGACTCGGTTGTGAAAGACAATCAGGGCATTCTTGCCGGGGCGATCGCGACCGGCAGCCCGGATCAAGACATCACGGTTAAGAATTCGGTGTTCGAGAACAATATCGCCCGCGGCGACTGGTTGGCATCGTTTGGCGGTGGCGCGATCGCCGTTGCCGCGGTCGGGGCGGATGTCTATGTCGAGGGAAGCAGCTTCGTTGACAACAAGAACGTTGCCAACGGAGGCGGCGCCTTTGCGATCGGCGGGACCTCGAACATCTTCGAGATCGTCAATTCCACGCTCACCGGTAATGTGTCGGGCAAGAGCGGCGGTGCGATCGGTTTCCAGGGGACGTCGAACAAGATCGCTTTGGTCAACTCGACCGTGGTCGATAACCATATTGTCGAGAATCCGATTACCGACCTCAACGGATTGACACCGGCATCCCCTGACGCCATTGCCACCGCAATAGGGCTGTTCCCGGAATTCGGTTCGACCGGCGGGCTCTTCAATTTTCTCTCCTACGAGCGATTTGCGTCCAATGGCGGTGACAATCAAACTGGTATCGAGAACTCTATCATCGCCGGCAACACAAACCTTGGCGTTGCCAGCGACGTCCACTTCGAGCTCGGCTGGGGCGATGCAATCGATTTTCTTACCGAGATCGGCGTTCGCTTCGATCCGAACACGGGCCGATCATTCGTGGACACATCGCTGATCTTTATCGAGACTCTG
>JBCCER010000212.1:0-6930 GCA_039030175.1 Pseudomonadota bacterium | reverse complement strand
GCCGAAGAGGTAGAGGTCGAAAACGCCGGAAATCTGCGCAAGCAGGAGCTGATGTTTGCCATCCTAAAGCGGTTGGCAGACGAGGACGTTTCGATTTTCGGGTCGGGCGTACTCGAGGTGCTGCCGGATGGATTCGGCTTCCTTCGGTCGCCGGAGGCAAACTACTTGCCGGGTCCCGACGATATTTATGTCTCGCCCAACCAGGTGCGACGGTTCGGTTGCCGTACCGGCGACACCGTCGCTGGTCAGATCAGGGCACCGAAAGATAGTGAGCGCTACTTCGCGCTGACCAAGGTCGAAGAAATCAATTTTGAGCCACCGGAAAACGTCCGCCACCGCATCAATTTCGACAATCTAACGCCGCTCTATCCGGACCAGCGGCTGAAGATGGAGGTCGAAGATCCGACCATTAAGGACATGACTAACCGGGTCATGGATCTGGTGGCGCCCCTGGGTAAAGGTCAGCGTGCCTTGATCGTGGCGCCGCCTCGGACTGGCAAGACCGTGATGTTGCAGAACATCGCCCAGGCGGTCGCGGCCAATCATCCGGAAGCCTATCTGATCGTGTTGCTGATCGACGAGCGGCCGGAGGAAGTCACCGACATGGATCGGTCGGTCAAAGGTGAAGTTATCTCCTCGACCTTCGACGAGCCAGCGACGCGCCACGTTCAGGTCACCGAAATGGTGCTGGAGAAAGCCAAGCGTCTGGTTGAGCACAAGAAGGATGTTGTCATTCTGCTCGACAGCATCACCCGTCTGGCGCGTGCCTATAACACCGTGGTGCCGTCGTCAGGCAAGGTCTTGACTGGCGGTGTCGATGCCAATGCGCTTCAGCGACCTAAGCGATTTTTCGGTGCTGCAAGAAACATCGAGGAGGGCGGCAGCCTGACAATCATTGGTACGGCATTGATCGATACCGGCAGCCGAATGGACGAGGTCATTTTTGAAGAGTTCAAAGGTACGGGTAACTCCGAGCTGATCTTGGATCGCAAGCTGGCGGACAAGCGTACGTTCCCCTCGATCGATATCGGCAAGTCCGGCACCCGTAAGGAAGAATTGCTCGTCGATAAGGGCGAGCTGTCGAAGATGTACGTGTTGCGGCGCATCTTGATGCCGATGGGTACGTCCGATGCCATGGAGTTCCTGCTGGATAAACTCAAGCAGACCAAGACCAACTCTGAGTTCTTCCAAAGTATGAACCAGTAAGTCTCCGGAGGGGCGACCTAGATCAATCGCCCTGCTCGGGCGGGCTACGTTCTTCGGCCGTTGCACGCAGATAGGCGATCAGATCGGCCCGGGCTGTTGGGTCGTCCATGTCGACCGAACCCATCGTGTTCCTTGGCGCAAAGCCCAGCGGGTCGGCGAGGAATGCGTCCAGCACGTCCTCGGCCCAGATGACCTGCTGCTTCCTAAGCGCAACCAAGGCATCGGAATAGGGAAAACCCGCGCGCGATGCTGCAAGACTACCGACGATACCGAACAGGTTTGGGCCCTGCAGACCGTCCTCACCTGGGATCACCGAATGGCAAGAGTCACACCACCCGAAGAGCAGCTCGCCGCGCGAGATCGCGTCTTGATCCTGGGCTGACGTCGGGCCCGTCGCTAGCCCTATCAGCAGGACGGCTGCAGCGCATTTTCGTCCGGTACCCAAGGAGGGTATGGACCGCGATCCAGAGTGGCGCACTCGGCGCCGCCTTTACCGAGTGTCAGTAAAGGCCCATCGCGCTGGCGGCTGCTTCAACCAGCAGCGTTTGCGGATGATCGTCTTGCGGATAGATGAAGCCGGAAATGCGCAACGACGAAACGCCCATGGTTTCGGTTTCGCCATGCCAGACTCTGACGAGGCTCCAGTCATTGTTGTCCGACACATCGACGACCTGAGCGCTGGCCTCGATCTCCGCACCGAGGCTCCAAGTATGGTGTACCCATATTGTACGCTGGTCGATGATGGCCGTGACCAGAGAAACATGACCGGTGGGCAAACGCCGCTGACGGCCGAACACGAGAACAGAGCCCGGTTCCGGCCTATGGCCCCTGGAGTAGCCATATTGCGCGGCGCGGTTCCACCAGGTCCAGGCATTGCCGCGAATGGTGAAATCGCTTAGTGCACGCACGGTGCGAACACAATGTTGGGCCTGGGCGGGTTGGCTGGTCGTTATTCCGGCCACCATGACGGCGACCAGCAACATGATCGTCGAAAGCCAGCGTGCCATAGTCCGTCCCCGCCGCATCTATGCCTCCCATTGCACAAAAAAGACGCGGTTCGATAGCACCCGAAAGCATGCCCGTCGATTAGGCAAATCGGCGACAGTTTGTTGCAATTTTGTCACGGTGTGGTCGCAAGACCGTCAATCTGGCCGTGTTTCACTCAGTACCAAAAATCCTGCAATTTGAAGGGCTTCTAAGGCCGTTGAGAAGGCTCAGTTCTTCAAAAAGACATCAATCAGCCACATTGAGAACACAATTTCTGGATTACCCAACCAGCCTGACGAATTGGCAGTTTCGGACTCTGAAACAGACGGTTTCAGCTGTGAGAATGCAGATTCAGATCGCCGGCTGGTGGTGCCGGTCAGACCTCGAAAATCGTGGAGCCAGTTGTCTTGCGATCCTCCAGATCCCTATGGGCCTGGGCGGCCTCTTGCAGGGGGTAACTTTGATTGACCGTGATCTTCACCGCACCGCTGGTCACCACATCCAGAAGATCCTTGGCGGTTGCCTGAAGATCCTCGTCCGCCGCCGTATAGGTCATGAGCGTTGGGCGGGTGACGTACAGCGACCCCTTCTGCGCCAGTAGGCCAAGGTTAAGGGAATCGACAGGGCCTGACGCGTTGCCGAAGACGACCAGCAGTCCGCGCGGCCGAAGACAGTCGAGCGATGCTAGATGGGTGTCTTTGCCGACACTGTCATAGGCGACGGCAACACCCTCGCCATGGGTGATTTCGCGGACCCTGGCGGCGACATCCTCTTCGCGATACAAAATCGTGTGATCGCAGCCATGCGCACGGGCGAGTTCAGCCTTCTCCGGTGAGCCGACAGTACCGATGACCGTTGCGCCCAGATGTTTGGCCCATTGGCAGGCGATAAGCCCGACACCGCCGGCCGCCGCATGGAAGAGAATGGTCTGACCGGGCTCGACGCGGAATGTCTGTCGCAGCAGATACTGCGCGGTCATGCCCTGAAGCATCATTGCCGCTGCGGTCCTGTCGTCGATCTCATCCGGCAGTTTGGTTACCCGGGATGCCGGCATGACCCGTTCCTCGGCATAGGCGCCAAGCGGCATCGTCGCGTAGGCGATGCGGTCGCCAACCGCCAGTGTCGTTACATTCGGCCCGACTTCAGTCACGACGCCGGCGCCCTCCATGCCGATGCCGCTAGGCAATGTCAGGGGATAAAGGCCGACGCGGTGATAAACATCGATGAAGTTTAGACCGACTGCATCGTGCCGAACCTTGACCTCTCCGGGTCCTGGACTCGGCACCTCGACCTCTTCCCAACACAGAACTTCCGGTCCGCCAGCCTCGTGAAACCGTACCGCATGCACCATGATCGACTACCTCAAACCTTCATGTTTTGGAGTTTCGGTGATGCCGTCACCGACATTGCCTTTAAAGGAGCGTTGCCCCTTCATGGGCCAATAGCCAGCGCTTGCGGTTCAGCGCTGGGCCATTCGGGTCGGTCGAACCGCCAAAGCCGCCGATCCGCCCGCCGGCGCCAAGAACCCGATGGCATGGAACGATGACAGCGATCTTGTTGTGTCGACAGGCGTTGCCAACCGAACGGGGCGAGCCGCCATAGGCCTGCGCAATCCCGCCATAGCTGCCGGTTCCGCCAAACGGAATATCCAGCATGGCTTGCCGGACTGCCGCGGCGTGCGGTGTCGGTGCCTTGGTCAGTGGCAGATCGAACGCCTTCAGATCGCCCTCGAAATACGCTTCGAGCTGTTTGGCGGTTTCGCGCAGAACAGGGCTTGGCCGGTCCCGCCCTTCCGCGCGTCCGAAATTGAGCGTGTCCAGCGCGTCGCCGATCGCGGTCAAAGTGATCCATCCAACGGGGCTTTCGACCGCTAGCTGATCGCCGTCTGAGCTGGCAAACGGGTCGAGCGAAGGATCGGGACGTGTGTTGAGGCGGGGTTCGCTTAGCGGGTCGAGGGCGAGGCTGGTCATCGGGTCAAGGCTCCGGCAATGGCGCCCGGGTCGGTTATGGGCGCCTGGCAAATCATGTTGCGACAAATATAAGCCGCCGGCTTGCCATCGACCAAGCCCTTGCCGGCGGCGGGATGACCGTCGGGCAGCGCCGCGCCAGGTGTTAGAGTCGTCAGCAGCCGATCTGGCACGGCCTGATCCAAGGCCGCCTGAGTTAGCGCGGTGGTTGATGGGTCTTCTCGCTCGCCGACGATGACGATATGCAGTGCGCCTGCCAACCTTTCGGCGTTGTTCAACAAGGTCGATAGCGGGAAGAAATTCCGAGTCAGTTCGCCGGCAAAGGCTCTAATGATCGCCTCAGCCCGGTCGCGATAGACCATCTTGCCGGTCAACAGCGACAAATCGCTCAAAACGCCAACCATCGTTCCGTTCCCGGAGGGGACTGCGTTGTCGCTGGCCGTCTTGGTGCGAACGATCAGCGCCTCGGCGTCGTCCGCTGTGAAAAAGTACCCGCCGTCCATCGCGTCCCAATAATGTCGATCGAGAACGTCAACCCAGATTTCGGCCTGGGCCAAGTAGGCGTCATCGCCTGTGGCCTCATGCAAACGCAACGCTGCGCGAGACATGTTGGCGTAGTCGTCCAGCAGAGCAGAGTGCTGGGCCCTGCCCTTCCGCCAGGCATGGAGTAGGCGTCCATTGACCTGCATGTTGGTGAGGACAAAGTCGAAGGCGGTTTGGGCGGCGGCCAGCCACGCGGGTCGGTTCCATACCAGCCCTGCATCAGCCAGGGCAGCAATCATCAAGCCGTTCCAGTCTGCCAGCACCTTGTCGTCCCAACCGGGCCAAACGCGCCGATTGCGGATCTGAAGCAACATGTCGCGCAATCTCGCCAAGTTTTCCTCTGTTTCCGGATCGCTTAGGCTAGGTGCGTGCCGGCGGTTCAGAATGGACTTGCCTTCCCAATTGCCGTCGGCGGCGACGTCGTAATGCTGTTTGAAAAATGCTGAATCGGATCCCAGGATCGAGTCGATCTCAGCCTCGTTCCAGACGTAAAACCGCCCTTCCTCGCCCTCGCTGTCAGCGTCAAGGGTGGCAGCAAAGCCTCCACCATCGGCGATCATGTCGCGCAAGACCCAATCGATGGTCTCGCCAAGCCGCGTGCGATAAAGCGGACTGCCGGTAGCCTTGGCGACCAGGCTGAGCAGGTCGGTTAGAAGGGCATTGTCGTACAGCATCTTTTCGAAGTGCGGCGCCAACCATTCGCCGTCGGTCGAATAGCGTGCGAAGCCACCGCCAAGATGATCGTAGATGCCCCCCTGGCACATATGGGTCAGCGTGTTGGTCACGGCATTTCGATAGATCTCGTTGCCACTGCGCTGCCAACCGCGCCAGATCGTTTCCATGGCGTATGATTGGGGGAATTTCGGCGACCGACCGATCCCACCCCAGATCGGATCCACCTCTTTTGCGAGTCTGTCGGCGACCCGGTCCAAAAGATCTCTATCTACATCGTCCCCTGGTCGCCCTGCAGTGGTGTTGGCCAATGCGCTGCGGAGAGCGTCGACATTCTTGGCGACCTTGCCCGGTTCCGTTCGGTAGGTATCGCTAATCGCGCGCAACACATCAGGAAAGCCAGGCCGGCCCCAGCGAGATGCGGGTGGGAAATAGGTGCCGCCCCAAAAGGGCTCGCCGTCCGGCGTCAGGAACATTGTCAGCGGCCATCCGCCCTGTTCGCCCAGCAAGGCCAACGCATGCTGATAGATCTGGTCGATGTCCGGCCGCTCCTCGCGATCGACCTTGATATTGACGAAGCCTTCATTCATTTGCGCGGCGATAGCGTCATTCTCAAAGCTTTCATGGGCCATAACGTGGCACCAATGGCAGGCGGCGTAGCCAACCGAGAGTAGGATCGGCTTGTTGGCCTCTCGCGCTTCCGTTAAGGCCGCCGGCCCCCAAGCGCGCCAGTGCACCGGATTGTCGGCGTGCTGTAGCAGATAGGGGCTGGTTTCCTGGCCCAAGAGGTTGCCCGCCGCCTGCTCGCCCATTCGACACCCTTCCCGCTTGCCTTCGCTAACCGCCACCCGCCACCATATAGGGATCAGGGCCAACAGCCACCAACGGGCCGGCGGGAGAAAAGAGCTATGAAGATCAACATCGAAATCGATTGCACGCCGGAAGAGGCACGCAGCTTTCTGGGCCTGCCCGACGTAGCCCCGATGCAGGAAGCCTTGATGCAGCAGATAAAGGATCGCATGGAAGCGGCGCTGAGCGGCGCCGATGCGGAGACCTTGTTTAAGACCTGGCTGCCCCAAGGCATTGCAGGCCTGGAACAGCTGCAGCGGGCCTTCTGGTCACAGATGACCGGCGGCTCGCCGAAGCGCGACGGCGACTAAAGTAAGACCCCCCGACAGACGAAGCGTTCGTGATAGCGGAGACGATCTTTGCGCCGGCCACGGCCCACGGGCGCGCTGGCATTGCCGTCTTACGGCTCTCGGGTCCGAAGGCGGCCGAGACGCTGCGCGCCCTAACAGGGCGGCCGCTGCCCAAACCACGGATGGCGGCACGTGCGACATTCCGGGATCGTCAGGGCGAGATCCTAGATCGCGGGCTCGCGCTCTTTTTTCCAGCCCCCGCCAGCTTTACCGGTGAGGATGTGGTGGAGTTGCATGTGCATGGTGGGCGTGCTGTCACGGCGACGCTGTTGGAATGCCTCAGCGAGATGCCGGGTTTGCGACCGGCCGAGCCTGGGGAGTTCTCGAAACGAGCCTTTCTCAACGGCAAGCTGGAT
>JBCCER010000211.1:0-6964 GCA_039030175.1 Pseudomonadota bacterium | reverse complement strand
GTCATGCGCAGTTCGAACTTCTCGTCGTCGCGCTCGATCTCAAGCTCGCAATTCTCTTCGTCGCGAATGCGCGTCCAGTACTCCTCCATGCCGGCGAAGCCCTTTTGCCGGAACACATCGAGGACGTGGCGCTCTTGGTTCTTTGAGATCTCCAGCCAGTAGGCCTCTAGCGCTGCCTGCCCCTGACCCTCGAGGAACTTGAAGACCTCGTTGTAGAAGCGCTGAAAGTGATCGCTGGGGATCATTTTTGCCTTCTTCGAATGATCTGCCGGCAGGCGCCCGTGCCGGTGATTTCCGTTGCCACCTCAAACGGACTGCCCTCCGCCATCGCCTCATTGGTCTTCACCGTTTGATCGCAGAACCACTGCGACACCGAAGGCGCGATCTTTTGGACGTGCTCGTATGCCGGACATCTGCGCACGGTCAGCACGATTTCACCGTCTGTGACCGTAATATCGAAATCGGCATTTTCACGTTCGAAAAAATGCCGCCAATGTTGGACCAGCTCATTGGCGTCGCCGGCCATCAAATGGGTGCGGATGTCGGCATAGACGTCCTTGCCGACCTTCTCGAAGATCTCGTGCAGCACTGCGAGTCCGTAGTTCTCCACGATGAATTCAATGGTCGTGTTGGTAGCGCCGTGAAAGTCCAGATGGATATTCCCCGTTTCGTGATAACGGAGCGGGCGGTTCTCGGTCATGAGCCAAGCTCGTAACGCTTGGTGCCTCCCATATAGGTCGCTTGCACGGTGAGACTTTTTGGTTCGAGAACCACGAAGTCCGCCTGCTTGCCCGGTGCGATGCTGCCCAATTCGTCGTCCATCCCGAGAACGCGCGCGGGCACCAGGCTGGTTGCGTGCGCTGCGCCGACAAGGTCGGTTTCGCCCAAGCGGATGTAATTGCGCATCGCTTCATCTGGCGTCAGCGAAGAGCCGCACAGGCCACCTTGCCTGTCGCGCACAGCATTGCCGCGCTCGCTGCGCACCCAATAGCCGGGGTAAAACTCAAACTCGGTGTCCTCATCCCCGGCATATTTCATCGCGTCGGTCTCTAGGAACACGCGATGGGCCGGGAGCTGGGCCAGCACCTGGACAAGCTTGGGATGGACGTGAATGCCATCGCAGATCAGCCCCAGGGCGAGGTCTTTTTCAGCCAATAGGGCGTCAGGAAGCGAGAAGGGGTGGATGCCCGAGCTGTCCGACGGCAGTGTCGGCATGACATTGTACATATGCGTGACCGCGTCAATGCCCCAGGAAACATAGCGCGATACATCCTCGGGGGCCGCAAAGCTGTGACCGAGATGAATGGAAACCCGTTCCGCCTTAAGCGCGCCGATGAATTCTTGCGATCCGGGAAGCTCTGGCGCTAGCGTGACGGCCTTGAGAGCCCCGTCCGTCGCCTCGAGCATGGCGTCGGCGAGCGCTGTCCCAGGCCTGCCAAGATTCTCCGGATTGTGCGCGCCAGCCAACGCAAAACACGGGCCTTCGGAGTGGACACCGATCGCGCTTGCACCTGTTGCTGAGCGGCACTGCGCGCTGAGATCCCGCAAGACGCCTTCCATTCGATCGGCGGGTGTGGCGCCGATCGAGGGCAGAAATCCGGTAGTCCCGCACCTGAGCAAAAACTGCGACGTTTCCTCAACCGCCCCCGGCGTCGCATCGCTATAGAGGTGCCGCTGCATGCCGTGCTGCAGCAGGTCGATCATACCGGGATAGAGAATCGAGCCGTTTCCGTCGATGAGTTGCCAGTCATCGCTGTCTGCGGTGTCGGGGTCGATCAAGTCGCCGAATTTGTCGCCGACGATCAGCAGGTCGCGGTTGACAACGCCGTCCACCGTCGTGACCGAAACGTTCGTCCACCGCTGGTTGACTTGCATCAAAAGACCCACATTATTATGTTATAATGCTAACACACTAATTGATGATGGCAAGGCTAACCGATGGCCGATGGCGGCGTGTGCGTAACCGGCTCGACCCAAGGGATCGGATATGCCATTGCCGAAGCATTCGCGCGCGGGGGCGCCCGGCTGGTCATCAACTCTCACGAACCAGATCATTCCGGCGCAACCGGGCGTTTGTCTCGGCTAACGGAGTGCCATTTCGTTCAGGCCGACTTGTCCGCGAGGTCCGGTACGCAACAACTGATTGACGGTGCCAAGCTGCGTTTGGGCCGCATCAATACGCTTGTTTGCAACGCCGGCACCTTTCGCGACGCCGACTTTGCCAGCTTGTCGGAGGAGGCTGTCGACCAGACGTTTGATCTCAACGTCAAGGGGTACCTGTATTGTGCCCAAGCCTTCGCCGCCTGCCTTGAACCAGGGCAGGAGGGGTCCAGCATCGTTTGCGTTGGTTCGACGAACTCGCGAGCGGCTGAGAAGGATAGCGTTGCCTACGACGCCTCCAAGGGCGCTGTGCTGATGCTGGTCAGATCGCTCGCGGTCTCTTTGGCCGATAAGGGGATCAGGGTTAACGGCGTAGGGCCGGGCATCGTGGAAACGCCATTGACCGAAGACGGTTTGAACAAGGGCGATACCCGTAAGGGCCTGGTCGCCCAGATTCCGCTAGGTCGGATCGGCATGCCCGATGACGTCGGCGATGCCGTTGTTTTTCTTGCATCCCCGCAAGCGCGCTATATCACGGGCCAAATGCTCTATATCGACGGCGGCATTCTCGCCAACCAGATGACTTGGGACCTCCACTCGTGAACACGGACCTCGCGCCGCGCCACTTGCAACTGCGCAACCAGCTCTTTCGACGCTGGAAGACCAACGGCATTCGCGCCGGGGACCGGATCGAATCTCAAAACGAGATCATGAAGTTCTGCGACTTTTCGCTGATCACCGTGATCAAGACTTTGAAGGACCTGGAGGCCGATGGGGTCATTCGCCGGCAAGTAGGCAAAGGCTCGTTTCTCGTTCGCGCGCCCTGGGCCGAGGCCCACCACCGGGTTGGCTTCTTCTATAACCGCGACGTGGTTGGCGGCGGCATCTTCAATAACGAATTTTACACCAAGCTGGTCGTTCAGCTTGAAAAAGCCGTCGTTTCGGATGGGCACGAATTCATTCTGGGCAGCTTCACCAATGCGAAAATGCCGATGGCGGTTTGGGACGCGCTTGACGTCATTGTCCTAACGTCGATCACCGGCGAAACGAACCTGGACTTTCTGGACAAGGCCTCCACGCAAGTCAGCGTCATTGATCAGACCCTGATCCACCCCAAGGTGCACAGCTATCGCATCGATTATGGCGAAGCGTTTCGCGAGATGTTTGCGCATTTCGACGGCGGCCCGCTAAGCGTCCTCTATCTCGACAGCGAGATCAGTTCAAACGAACAGCGTTTGCGCCGGGAGGCAGCGCAAAAGGCATGCGAAGAGCGAGGTACCGACTGCGACCTTCACATCGTAAAGGTCAACCAGGAGATGGGGCTCGACAATGTCGACCCGTTGAAGGAGGCCCTCACCCAGTATGATCCGGACATCGTGTTTGGCTATGCACCGTCCGAATGGACGTCCTTGATCGAAAGCCATACGCGGCCCGAAACCAAGATCTACGCCTTCGTCTTAGACAGCGATCGCCCGGGATTTGCTGTCAGCACCGATGAATGGATGCACACCATTTTGCCGGTCATCTATTCCAATCTGGAAGATCGTCGGGCAAAGGGTGCTGTGCACAGCTTCCCGGCGCATTTCCAGCCCTAGCTGGCGGGACCTCTCGCCTTTAGAACATGGTCAGAACGCCATCGATCACGTCGTAGTCGTCATTGACCACCGGCAAAAATCGCCATTTGTCGAAGGCGGTGCAGGGATGTGAGATTCCCGAGCAAACCATGTCTCCCACCTGCCAGCCGCTATCCGCGTGCAGCCGCACGAACGCGTGTTGATCATTAAGGGCAAAGATCTCTGCCGTTCCCACATCAAGGAACCCGGTGCCGGGTCGATAGAGTTTGAGCGGCATGGGAAGCCCAGCATCATAGGGCACGTCGCGCTTGCCCATGGTCAGCAGTGCAAGTTCCGGCTCGGGGCGTGACTGCACATAGGCCCAGGCCTCCAGTGCCGGTTGTAGAGCGCTTTTCCAACTTCGGGCAGGGTCGTCCCGGGCAATGTCCTGGGCTGATTTGTAAGTGCCGGAATCATGGGTGATGTAGCAGCCGCTGCGCAGCAAGACCCGCACCGGAACTGGCAGGGAGAGGTCCTTGAACCGCTCCGCCACCAGGTCGAAATAGGACGACCCGCCGCCCGTCAAAAGGAACTCATCAAGGTCGCTGAACAGGCCGGCCGGAAGGGCGGCCGCGACATCGACGACCTTCTGTGCAAATTCTGAGATGAGAGCCGGGTCCTTGTCGGCGCCCGGAACGACCCCCTCGAACGCCGCGACGCCGGCAAACCGGACCTTTGATTCGTCAGCCTCGGCGATTGCATTGGCAATCTCCAACGCCTTTCGCGTGGTCCTCACCCCGGTTCGCCCGCCGTCGACACCGACTTCGATCAGCAGCCGAATTGGGCTGGCGAGCTGTGCGCCGTTCAAGTGCCGGCTGATGTTGCCCAGTAGGGCCACTGAATCGACGAAGCAGTAGAACGAAAATTCTGGGTCGGCGTTGATGGTCGCCGCAACTGCCTCGACATGCGCCTTTCCCAAAAGCTGGTTTGCCAAAATGATGCGTCGGACGCCGTATTGGTTCATTACCAGCATCTGGTTGACGGTGGCAGCGGTCATCCCCCACGCACCGCTGTCGAGCTGCTCTGCAAAGATTTGCGGCGCCATCGTCGTCTTGCCATGGGGGGCCAGCGACAAATCGTGCTCGGTCAGATACTCACCGAAAACCTGAGCGTTGTGATCGAGGTTGGCGCGCTTGAGCACCATAAGGGGCAGCGGCATGTCTTCGCGCAGGACATTCCAGCCCTTGGTGCCTATCTCCGATAGTTTGAAGGGACTGGCGGTGCCCGGAATGCCTTTCGTCCGGCCGTCAAGAACCGTGTCGCGCAGCGACGAGATATCCATAGCTGTTTCTCGGTACAGGTGTCAGAGGTCTTCGAATGCGGCCATTGCCTTGTCGGCGTACTGGGCAAGGGCGACCACGTCTGCCCCTACGCTTAGCAGATTATAGCCCATATCCACATAGTCGCGGATGTCCTTCGGTGCACAGACTGTCGCTGCAACCTTGCCATTGTCGCGTGCTGCTTTGGCTACCACCCGACGGACCTTGTCGATGTCCGGGTGATTCATTTGGCCGGGGATACCGAGAGCAACGGAGTAGTCGCCCGGCCCGAAGAACAGGCAATCGACACCGTCGATCGCAGCAATGGCCTCGATTTGCGGGACCGCTTCGGGGTCCTCGATCTGGTGACACACGAAGCGCTCTTCATTGGCCTGGCTCAGATAGTCCAGTAATCCGACCCGGTTGAACCCGCCATCGGCATTGCCGCCATCCAAGGCGCGTCGGCCGAGCGGCGCGAATTTGGTGATGTCGCGTACGGTCGTAGCGTCCTCAGCCCCCATCACATGGGGAACGATCAGGCCGGCGGCGTCGAGTTCGAAGCCGCGGATATAGTCGCTATAGCTGCCGCGCGGCACGCGCAGGATGGTGTCCACGTCGTAGATTTTGGCCGCGCGGATTTGATGCTCGACCTGGGCGTAGGTGCAGCCGACATGTTCCATGCACAGCCAGATGGCGTCGGGCTGGGATTGCGCAAACACCTCCGCCACCGAGGCGTCAGGCGTGTTCACCTTGAGAACACGGGCAACCTTGCCGGAGCGGATTTTGCGCAGCACGCGGCTGGGTCGCATCTGAAAAGTGGCTGGAGTCACGGACTCTGACGGTTGTTTGTCAGTCACACCTAAATCTTTCAAACAGAGTGGAAGTCACTTGGCTGTGTAACCACCGTCAACGGGGATATTCGCGCCGGTAATGTACTCCGACGCGTCCGACGCAAGGAAGACGATGACCCCCTTGAGGTCGGTTTCGTTCGCCATCCGGCCGAGTTGCGTTCGGTCGCTGTAGGCATTGATGAAGCGGGCCGGCTGGCCGCTCTCGAAACCGCCTGGCGAGACGCAATTCACGCGCACATTGTCAGCGCCCAGAATACTGGCCGCCCATCGCGTGAAGTTCAGCATCCCACCCTTTTCGTAGAAGTAGATTGGCGAAGGGTTGGCATGCATGTCCGTGCCTTCGTAGTTGGCCGCCTCGACGCCGACCGACCCCATCATCGATCCAATATTGATGATCGAGCCGGATTTGTGCTCGCGCATCGTCTCGCCGAACAGGTGCGTGATCTTGAACAGAGCCGAGGCGTTGATGCGGAGGCTCTCGCCATAGGCATCCATGCCGCCGCCCCACACCGCTTGAGGATTTCGTGTGACGGCGTTGTTGACCAGCACATCACAACGGCCGCTTCGTCCGACGATCTCACGGTGTAGGGCTTCTATTGAGGCTTCAGAGGCGAGATCCAATGGCAAGGCTTGAACGTCATAGCCTCGCGCGCGTTCTTCGATGGCGACCTGCTCGAGTGCCTCCATCCCGCGCGCGGCGATGTACGTCGTCGCTCCAGCCTCGGCGATGGCTTGAACGATCTGTCTGCCGTAAAGCCCGGCCCCTCCTGTGACCACCGCTACCTTGCCGGTCAGGGACAGGGCCTTCATGACGTCGGTCATGGGCTGTTCTCCATTTCGCTCAGCATGATCTGACGCCCACCCTGTTCGCGGCTTTCGATACCGGCGATGACTAGCATCATGAGTTCGCTCGTTTCCTCAAAAGGCACAGGCGGTTGCCCTGTCCGCAGATATCTAACGTAGCTCTCAAGCTGGGTCTTGAAGGCGTGATAGGTGTCATTTGATCGGAGTTGTATGCCGCCATTTGTGCCGGCAAGCGTCAGCAAACCGGCGCCACCGATCATGTCGGAGACAACGGATATCGTGATGTCGATGCCGTCTCGATGGGTTAGGTGCACAATATTGCGGTCGGCGTCGCCGG
>JBCCER010000210.1:0-6980 GCA_039030175.1 Pseudomonadota bacterium | reverse complement strand
TCCGAGACCCCAATGGACCCAAGATGGACCCAGGTCTGATCGCCGCCTTTGCCGTCTATCTCGTCGGGATGCTGGTCATCGGCATTCTGTGCTATCGGCTGACCGACAGCCTGTCGGGCTATATGCTGGGCGGCCGACAGTTGAACCCGGGTGTGGCGGCCCTGTCGGCCGGCGCGTCGGATATGAGCGGCTGGCTGCTTCTCGGCCTGCCGGGCGCGGTCTATGTCGGCGGGCTCAGCCAGGCCTGGATCGCGGTCGGCCTTACGATCGGCGCCTATCTCAACTGGCAGTTCGTCGCCAAACGTCTGCGCGTCTATACCGAGGTGGCCGACGACGCCATCACTATTCCGGACTTCTTAAGCAGCCGGTTTCAGGATCGGTCAGGCCTGCTGCGCATCGTCTCGGCCGTGGTGATCTTGCTGTTCTTCACCTTCTACGTCTCGGCCGGCCTGGTGGCGGGCGGCATCCTGTTTCAGGAGACCTTTGGCATCGGCTACAGCACGGCCTTGTGGGCCGGCGCCCTGGTGATCGTCAGCTACACGCTGATCGGCGGCTTCCTCGCCGTTTCCTGGACCGATTTCGTCCAAGGCTCGCTGATGTTCGCCGCCCTCGTCGTGGTGCCGATCGTGGCCCTGGCCCAGATGGGCGGGGCCGGCGAGACGGTTGCCCGCGTCGGAGAGATCGATGTCAGCCTCAACGACATGTTCACCGACATGACCGTGCTGGGCATCGTCTCGCTGATGGCCTGGGGCCTTGGCTATTTCGGCCAGCCGCAGATCCTGGTGCGCTTCATGGCCGTGCGCCGGGCGCGCGACGTGCCGCTGGCCCGCCTCATCAACATGGTCTGGATGGTGATCGCCCTTTATGGCGCCATCCTGGTCGGCTATTGCGGCATCGCCTTCTTTTCCGACCAGCCGCTGGCCAACCCCGAAACCGTCTTCATCGAATTCTGCCGCCTGCTGTTCAATCCCTGGATCGCGGGCATCCTGCTCGCCGCTATCCTGGCCGCGGTGATGAGCACGATCGACTCCCAGCTTCTGGTCTGCTCCAGCGCCTTGACGGAGGATTTCTACCGCGCCTTCCTGCGCAAGAACGCCAGCCAGCGTGAGCTGGTCACCATCGGCCGCGCCTCGGTCATCGCCATCGCCGTGATCGCCGCGATCCTGGCCGAGGATGCGCATACCAGCGTGCTTGACCTGGTCGGCTATGCCTGGGCGGGCCTGGGCGCCGCGTTCGGCCCGATCATTCTGATCGCGCTCTATTGGCGGGCCATGACCCGCAACGCCGCCGCCATCGGAATGATCGTCGGCGCGGTCACGGTGGTGGTCTGGAAACAACTCTCCGGCGGCCTGTTCGACATCTACGAGCTGCTCCCCGGCTTCGTCCTCAACGCGGTCGCCGTGGCGGTGGTTAGCCGGCTCGAAACGAGACCGAAGGGCCGTGTAGGTGAGCTGTTCGAACGCACGGTGGAGGCGTTGCGCAAGAGCTCCGAGACGGAAACGCAAGCTCGGTAGACGTCGCGCGCGGGGGCATCAGCGAAAATGGAATGCTAACGCGGCGTTAACAATAGATCGCACCTCGTGCAGAACAGACTTGAATCAAGCTCAATATTGGCTTCATCCTCTGCGCGAGAAGATCTGAGATCGAGGCATCATGTTTTTGAGAATATTGGCATTAGGCGGTGTTGCCTTAACGCTTGCGGCCTGCATGACTTCCAATCCGTCCGACAACGCAGGTCAAGTCAGTGACGTCGCGCCAGACGAGCAGCGGTTGGCCATGCAAAGTGCCTGCGAGGCCCCGGAATCCGACCCCGAGACGGCAATTGCCGCCTGCAGCGCCCTGATTAACGCCGGCGGCGATGATCAACTGCTCGCCTACGCGTACAGCAATCGCGGCGCCAGGCATGCGATCTTGGGCAATCATCGCCCGGCGATCAGCGACTTCAGTCGATCGTTGGCATTGGTCCCTGACGCCGTAACGTATCGCAACCGGGGGACGTCATACGCCCAGAGGCGTCAGTACGAAGCGGCGATACAAGACTTCGATCAGGCAGTCTCCCTCGATCCTAACTATGGCTTCGCCTATGCCGATCGCGGATATTCATTTTTTTTCTTAGGCGATTATGGTCGTGCAATTGACGACCTGAACACGGCGATTTCCCTCGACCCCAACGATTTTCGCGCTTACTACAATCGCGGTCGCGCCTATTGCAGAGTCGGCTACCAAGACCAGGCACTTGCGGACTGGCTGCACTCATATGAATTGAGAGATGCCGAGAACCTGCGCAGGGAACAAGAGTGGCTCACCCTCCGGGGCTTCTATGTTGGCCCGCTGGACGGAACGCTAAACGCCGAGCTTCGGCGAGCGGCCACACGTCGAGCCGATTTGGAGTGTTAGCGACCGCCGGAGACCATTCCAGCAGGTCCAATCAGCGGCAGATCTGGAGGGTGCCCCTCACCCGGCCGGGCAGGCAAGGTCGAAGCTGTAGTAGCGGTTCCTATCGTCGTCACGGGTCAGGCGCAGCATGCCGCTTGTGCCGGTTAGGCTGCCCGTGCCGCCATGGACGGCGCTTTCGATCTCGCTAGGTCCCGGCTCGCTGTCCGTCAGGTTCGGTCTTAGATACATAAAGCTCACCGGTATTGAGGCGTCGGCGAAGACGACATGGCCGGTCAGCAGCAGATTGTGAAACTCCTCGTCGCCACCGGGCACCACCACCGAGTGAAAGTAGAACTGCGCCGTCTCGGTCTCGTCTTCGGTAACCAGCGCGATCTGGCCGACGCGCGTGTCGCCGAGGCTGACGCCCTCTTCGCCAAGGTCTGAGAAGTGAACCTCGACATAGCGGGGATAGAGGTCGAACTGGCCACACGGCACGTCGCCGTTCTGCGCCAGAGCGCTGGTACTCAAGGACACTATCGTGGCCCCTAGAACCAGTGAGCTTAACCGCCGCACTGTCTTCATCTTGATTGGGCTCATCGCATTGCTCCTAAAAGAAGTCCCAGCCGTCGAAGATCCGGTCGAAAAAGCTGGAGAAGAAGCTTCCGAACGGTTCCGGTTCGCCGAGACTGATGACCGTGTCGTCGCCCACCTGTTCCACCTCGAAGTCGCGCCGTCCGAAGACGCCGTAGACCTTTAGCGAACCGTCAAGCGAGCCATTGCCGTCCGTGTCGAACGAGATCTCGCTGCTGCCGAACCACTTCTTCTCGACCTCGACGTCGAAATCGAAACTGTCGATGACGATCTTGTCGCCGGGGCTAAAGCCGATGATGCGGTCGCCGTCCAGCTCCTCGGCCGTACCGGCATAAGTGTCGTCGCCCCTGCCGCCGACCTTCAGGTCACGGCCCAGGCCGCCGCGCAGCACGTCATCGTCCTTGCCGCCGAACAGCTTGTCATTGTCCGGCCCACCGAACAGGAAGTCGTCATCGTCGCGGCCGATCAACAGGTCTCGGCCAGCCCCGCCAAAGGCACGGTCGCTGCTGCTTTTGCCGACGAAGACGTCATTGTCTTCGTCGCCCTCGAAGTTGAAGCCGACGGCATCGGCCAGATCCTCACTGCCTAACACCACGTAGGCGCTGGGCCTGTCCTGGCCGTTTCCCCCGGCCGAGACGACGAAATCGGCGATACCGTCGCCATTGACATCGCCTCTGCCGCCGACGCTCGCGCCCAGCGCAGTGCTAGGATCGGCCCCCAAATCGAGGATCAAGCCATCCGTGCCGTCAAGTTGCGCAGCGTCGATTACAGAGGGGAAACCTTGATCGGTGCCGAAGATCAGATATGCCGCCCCATCGTTGCCGTTGGCCTCCGGCTGGCCGACCAGGACATCGTCAAAGCCGTCATTGTTGACATCTCCGGCGGAAGACAGCCAGGGGGTGAACCTGCTGTTAAAGCCCGTCGTGACGTTGAAACCATCCGTTCCGTCCAGCTGCGTCAAATTGATTGGCGACGTCGACGGGTTCGCTGATCCAAACACCACTGCAGCAGCATTGGGGACAGAGATGTTCTGCTCCAACGCCGGCCAACTGCCCACAATAACATCATCAAAGCCATCGCCATTGATATCGCCGGCACCGGAGACAGCGATACCGTGAGAGTAGTTGTCCTGATCGCCCGTGATGATCACGACATTGTCGGGTTGACTACCCGGATTCGTAAGGTCGATCGACGTGGCAGGCGTCTCGGACCCATAGATGATGTAGGCATAAGTCGGCACGTCAACGCCGCCGCCGGTTTCGAAGGTGCGGCCGTTTTGGGGGGAACCGACGATGATTTCCTCAAAACCGTCGCCATTCAGATCGCCGGCGCCGGCGATTGAAAAGCCAACCGAACCGCCCGGCACCTGCCCCTCGATCTTAAACCCGTTCGTGCCGTCGAGCGAACTGAGCTCAAGTTCCGGCGCCATCGCATCACTTGTTCCGTAAACAACGTAGGCGATGCCAGAGAAATCTTCGTCCGGGTCCGTGCTGGCGCCGAGCTCCGGCCCCTGCGGCCCGCCGATCAAGAGATCCATCAGCCCGTCTGCGTTAACGTCCGTCGCGGATACGGCATAACCGCTGAGGTCCGGCGGTCGATAATCGGCGTCCGGAAGCTGGCCGGTCTGGCCCGTTTCACCATTTAGGGCGAATCCGTCGGTGCCATCGAGTTGCGACAGATCGATCTGCGCCGGCAGCCCGCCATCCGCATCGTCCACGCCGAAGACGAGATAGCTTTGCCCCGCACTTGTGCGACCGTCCGGGCTGGCCGCCGGCGCGCCGAGGAAGAAATCGTCGACCCCATCGCCGTTGAAGTCGCCGACCCTGGAGATGGAGAATCCCGACTGGATGCCCGCCACACCGCCGACGATGGTGACGTCGACAGTTTCAGGCGTGATCGTTGAATCAAACGGGTCCGACGATCCATAAATGATGTAGGTTGCACCGCCATTGGCCGCGCCGAAATGGGAAATGGCGACATCCTCGAAAGTATCACCGTTTACGTCGCCGATCAGCGCGACACGGCTGCCCTGCGATCCGCCGAATTTGAAACCGTTGGTGCCGTCGAGATTATCGAGATTGATTGACGTCGTCGCCATGGCTTAAAGCCCGCTCCCCCTCGGGTGTGCCGTGAAGGGTGCGCATCTGAACCGGCGCGATGCCGATTGCAAGACGACCCCTCAGCGGCGCTGATCACCCAGCGATCTCACAGCGACCGCCGAAAACAGCCGGCATGCTAGCTTGCAACGCTGCGCAGGCAAACAATTATTGGCACGTCCGCCATCGAACCGTGAAGGTGCGCGAAAGAGCCGAAGAACGTTCGCACCCGGCATCGTCGCGGGTCGGATGCGCCGTCTCGTAGTAGCTACAGAACTCCAACTTTTATGGAGGTGCCGTGCCGATTTCCAAAGCGGCCTGAACCACAGGGGTCTCGGCCAACCGTCTTGGGGGCTGAACTAGAAAAAATCCCAGCCATCGGAGATCCGCTCGAAAAAGCTGGAGAAGAAGCCGCCAAACGGCTCCGGCTCGCCGAGCGTGATGACCGTGTCGTCGCCCACCTGCTCCACGTCGAAGTCACGCCGACCAAAGACGCCGTAGACCTTTAGCGAACCGTCCAGCGAGCCGTTGCCGTCCGTGTCGAACGAGATCTCGCTGCTGCCGAACCATTTCTTTTCGACCTCAACGTCGAAATCGAAGCTGTCGATGACGATCTGGTCGCCGGGGCCAAAGCCGATGATGCGGTCGCCGTCCAGCTCCTCGGCCGTACCGGCATAAGTGTCGTCGCCCCTGCCGCCGACCTTCAGGTCACGACCCAGGCCGCCGCGCAGCTCGTCATCGTCCTTACCGCCGAACAGCTTGTCATTGTCCGGCCCGCCGAACAGGAAGTCGTCATCATCGCCACCGAAAAGCAGGTCGCGGCCCGGTCCGCCAAAGGCACGGTCGGGGCTGCTTTCGCCGAAGAACCTGTCGTTCGCTTCGTCGCCCTCGAAAGTGACGCCGACCTCGTCGCTATGGTCGTCCGTCCCATAGACGATGTAGACCGATTGGCCACTGAAGGCAGCGATAGCAATGTCATCGATGCCGTCGCCATTGACGTCGCCATTGCCGCTGACGCTGACCCCCAGACTGTCGCTATCGGTTGAGCCGGTGTTGAGGATCAGCCCGTTCGTACCGTCCAGCGTGCTGGGGTCGAGGTTCGCCGGAAAGCCTTCCTCGGTCCCAAAGACAAGATAGACTTCGCCGGTATTGCCCTTGGCTTCTGGCTGGCCCACCAGGAAGTCCTTGATCCCGTCATCGTTGACGTCGCCGGCCTCCGCCAGCCAGGGGCTGCCAAACCCGTTCTCGCCGGTTGCGATGTTAAACCCATCGCTGCCAGTGAGCTGGTCCAGATCGATGACGGATGGCAGATTTGGCCCGCCGAAGACGACCGACGCGCCGTTGTTGGTCGGCCAATTACCGGCCATGAGATCGTCGAACCCGTCATTGTTGATATCGCCCGCCGCCGAGACTGCATCCCCGCGCTGGTAAGACTGGTTGCCGGTGAGGATGACCACGTCGCCCGTCTGGGAGCCGGGCTCGGCAAGGCCGACCACAGGGTCAAAGGGTTGGTCCGAGCCATAGACGATATAGTCGTAGGACGACGGCCCTCGAGTGCTGAAGTTGCCGCCTCCCTGGGGGGCGCCGACAAGGATCTCGTCCTTACCGTCGCCATTCAGGTCGCCGGCCCCAGCGATCGACGCCCCGACACCGCCACCCGGAACCAACCCCAGCAACGTGAAGCCGTTCGTACCATCAAGCGTACTGAGTTCCACTGCCGCCGGCATGGGCTCGCTGGTGCCAAAAAAGACATACGCCACGCCGCCCAGCTCGAGGTTGGGACTGCCGGTATTGGAGACGACGTTGGGTTTCTGCCCACTGCCGATCAAAAGGTCGGCCAAACCGTCGCCATTCACGTCCGCCGAGGAGACGGAAAGGCCGCTTAGATCGGGTGGGCGACCGTTGCCTGACCCCGTT
>JBCCER010000209.1:0-6983 GCA_039030175.1 Pseudomonadota bacterium | reverse complement strand
CGAGGGAACTCTTCGGGAATATTATCGAAAGAAGAGAGCTATTTGGCATGATTCTGCATGGCATGTAGCCCCGAGTTGTGAGGAAGTCAAGCATATCCTGCACTAGGGTTTTGCTCTTCGACCGCGACTTGTCTCCCCACTCCATGAAGACGTGCGGAACTTCGATGACGTCGAAAAGCCTCTTTGCGCCACTGAACACGTATGGCTCATGTGACTCAACATCAATCTTCAACACCGCCTTCCCATACGCTATCAACGGCACTACATCGTTCAACTCAACAGTCCATAATACCTCGTCAGTCCGCCGCAACTTCTGACTTCCAGAGCACCACGGAGTGTGACCTAATGTCTTGTTTTCACGTTTCAATCTACTGTTACCCGCTCAGCACTAACACCACCATACCCTCTTTCCTTTATAGTCGTCCGATACGCCGTTTTACAGGATCGTCTGGTTCTCTGTGAGGCCTTTGAGCGACACCGAAGACATAAACGCTCAACATTAACTGACATGGGTTCGCCGACGACGATACGTCGAGCACTTGGCTTTTCATCTCGCGCTCTGCCAAGCCACCGCAGCGTTGAATCAACCGATCGGCCAGGGTCGATTTGCCATGGTCGATGTGGGCGATGATGGAAAAGTTGCGAATGCGTTCCGGCGGGATCGCGGTGGTATCGATGCTCATCTAGGTCAAAAAGTCCTGCCATAAGCGATACGGCGCCGGAAGGGCGCCGTATCGTGTTGGCCGGAACATAAGCAAGCCGGGGCATCGCCGCAACGGCTATGGGACGTTAGGCAGCCTTGCGCCGATGCAGCCCTCGCACCGTTTCGCGGTGCAGGATGTAAAGCCCGCTTGCGATCACCAGGCCGCCGCCGACCAAGATCCACATGTCGGGTAGATCCTGCCACAAGAACCAGCCGAACAGGGTGCCCCAGATCATTTGGCTGTACTGAAATGGCGCGAGAATTGCGGCCGGCGTCCGTTTGATCGCTTGGACCAAGAGCAGGGAAGCCATGCCGCCCAGCGTTCCGCCCGCAGCAGAAAACGCCAAATCCGTCGCTGTCGGCGGTACGAAATCGAAAAGCGTCAGCAGCCCAAACCAAACCGCTAAGGGCAACATTTGCGAGACGCTGAACATCGCCACGGCTCGTTGGCCCCGAACCGGCGAACGAGCAGGATTGAGACTGAGAACGCGAACATGCACAACAAAGCAGCGAAGGTTCCAGGATTGAGAAAATCATCCGTGGGTCGCAGCATGACGATGACCCCGATAAAGCCGACGACCACCGCACTCCATCGCCGCCATCCAACTTGTTCGCCGAGGAAGGGAACGGACAGCGCCGTGATCACGATCGGGGCCGCGAACACAATGGCGTAGACATCCGTCATCGGCAGCAGCCAGAAGGCGTATATGCCGCCATACATGCCGACCACCGAGATGACGCCCCTAGTCACATGCAGCCAAGGCCGACGGGTTGCCAGCGCGCGCTTGCCGCCATGCGTCGCGATGTAAAGGCCGATCGGCCCGAGAGCGAACGCGGCGTTGAAAAAGACGATCTGGTGAAGCGGATAGCCCGCGCTGAGCCACTTCAAGACCGCGTCCATGGTCGTGAAGCAGAAAAATGCCAACGCGGCAAAGCCGATGCCGACAGCGATGTTTGGCGTCGCGGGCGTGCCGCGCGGCAGCGGCAGGTGCGCACGATTGCGAGTGATGACGGCCATGGCCGTATGTCCTGAAAACGGGAAGGGCGGCACGATTGCCAGGCCCTAAGATGGGACTCTAGTGCTGTTTCTGAGCCGGTCTCGCATAGCCATTTTGCACCGCAGCATTGAGAAATTTGCCGTGACGCGACAGCAGACTTGTCACATTAGGTAGGTCTATTATTGCGCCCCATTTTGATCGTTATGTGGTCAGCTGCGGACCCTCAGCCGGGCAGTCCAGCCAACCGGTAACCTTCGAGCACATGGTCGAGTTCGCACTTGTTCTTGAAGGGCTGCGTGTCGCCCCAGCCGGCGGCAGAGAAATCGGGAAAGGCGCTTAGGAATCGCTTGGCTGCCCTATCGGCTTCGTCCTTGTTACCGAGACGGGCATGGGCAGCGGCCAAAATTCGAACCGGCTCCACGATATCTTCCAGCTTGTTCAGCGTATCTACGGCGCTCTGATAGTCGCCGACGCAGTAGAGCGCAAAGCCCAGATGCCAGAGATACCATTCCGGATAGTGCGGGTTCAGTCGCATGGCCGTTCGCACACTGTCGACCCCTGCCTGCGGGTCGCCTTCGAACGTATAGGCGTCCTGAATCAAGCAATGGGCGTCGGCGTTGTTCGGGTTCAAGCTCAGGGAGTGCCGCAGCGATTCCAGCGCGATCGCCCTGCGGCCCGCATAGAGATTGACCATTCCCAACGCCATGTGCGCGAGAGAGTTTTCGGGACTCGTTTCGATGGCCTTGTCGGCGGCGGAAAAGCCAGCAGCCATGCTTTCGCGCCTGTCCTCGTGATGATACTGAAACCAGTCCGTGTAGTAGTAGACGGCCAGCCAGGCGTAAGCGTCGGACAGGTTCGGATCGAGCGCGATAGCGGCTTGAAGATCCTTCTTCACCTCGCCGCGTCCCTGCGCTCGCAAGATGTTCTGTCGACCCCGCATAACGAATTCGTAGGCGGCTAAATTTCCAGGATGCGGTCCGAGGGTTTCGGTTTGCACCCGGTGTCCCAGCGCGCCGGGCAGGGCGTCCGCGATATGTCTGACAACGTCGTCCTGTACGGCGAAAATGTCATCAATGTCGCGGTCGTATCTCTGCGCCCAAAGGTGGCCGCCCGATTTGGCGTCGATCAACTGGGCCGTGATGCGAACACGGTTTCCCGAACGCCTTACACTGCCCTCGACGAGATGCCGAACCCCAAGTTCTGAGCCGATGCGCCGCGCGTCAAGGGACTGTCCCTTGTAGGCGAAGCTTGAATGCCGGGCGATGACTGTCAGGCCGCGAATATGCGCCAACTCGGTAATCAGGTCTTCGGTCATGCCATCGCAGAAGAAGGCCTGCTCTGGGTCGCTGCTCATGTCGTCGAAAGGCAGGACGGCAATCGAGAGCTGGTCGAACGCTGGGGTTTGGCTTTCCGTCCGGCCGTTCGCCGCATCGGCCTCGTTCGACCGCCACTGCCAGACCCGGATAGGCTTGGCAATATTCTTAAGCTGTTGATCGCCGAGATCGCTGAAACGCGCGGTGATCTGTCCGGCGATCGCTTGGCGCACCGTGTCGGCAATGCAAATGCTGCCGGGTTCGGCGATGCTCTCCAGCCGCACCGCGACGTTAATCCCATGACCGCGAATCTCGTCTTCTTCAGCGACCAGGTCGCCAAGATTGACCCCAATGCGAAAGGTCAGGCGATTGCCGTCGTCCGCGCGTTCGGCGAGACCTTGCTGCCAGGCCAAGGCTGCCTTAACGGCGTCGATGGCGCTGCCGAACTCCACCAAGAAACCGTCGCCCATCACGGAGAAGATGCGACCGCGATGGGACTCGATCAGGGGCTCAATGAAGTCTTCTTGCAGGGCCTTAACAGCGGCGAGCGTTCCGATCTCGTCTTGCCCGACAAGTCGCGAATAGCCCACCACATCGGCGGCAAGAATGGCTGCGAGCCGATGCTGCATGCTTGTACCCCCTGCGGCCGAAGACTAACCAATCGGCTCCATGGAATCCACCCGACCCCCCATGGACAATTGTCGGCCCTGTGCCATGCGATCTAGCGAGCGAAACCAGCTTGCTGCTTCGCGCGATATCAATATCCCTTTTGTTAGTTTGCCAATTCGCTTTTGCTGTCATCAGGCATGGGAGGCGCGAAGGCTTGGTTCTTGAGTGTCATCGGAACCAAATGGAGATGCCGTGATGCGAGTTCGGGAGCCGCCCCAGCGCTCGATCGACCCTGCGATTTGGCCGCGCGCAAGCCGGTCAAGCCAGATGCATTGCAACCGGTCCTGCTGTTCGCCAGGCATGCTGATTCCGTCATCGGCGGCCGGCCCGAAACCGAACTGCCCATAGTACCCAAGATCGCCGACCAACAGCACCAGCCGATGATTGGCCCAGGACGCCATGTCCAAGCTGCGCCAGATCAGGGATTTGCCGATGCCCTTGCCCTTCAGCGCCGGTAATGCCGCAACGGGCCCCAGCAGCAGCGCCTTGCTTCCGCCAACCGAAACCGGCCAATAGCGGATCGTACCGAGGAGCGCGCCGTTTGCATCTGACCGGGCGACCAGGCGCAGATACCGGTCCGGAGCCACGCCTTGGCGGTAGTGGTAGGACCGCTTGCTATGCCGCGCTGGGCCGCCGAACGCGGCGTCTAAGAGCTTTTCGATGGCTGGCCCGTCGCTGGGCCTTTCGGTGGTTAGGTGAAACATCGGATTGCCTGATCAACAAAAACGCCACCCGAAGGGGGCGGCGCTGACTTACCGGTCAATCAGGGTTCAGATGGCAACCTACCCTGGGACCAAGCCAAAGCGCCGCGACGGGTCAAACCCGCGCGGACGTCGTCGTCGGCTAATGGTCATAACTGCGCTCATGGGTCGCATGCTTGCGGCGGAATGCGGTAGCTGTCAACAGGTTTTGCGGAATGGGAAGCGGACAAACCGCCCGCAACGCGCTGCCCACCAACGTCGTGGTGATTGGCAAGACCCGCCATTTCGTGGCATGGGAGAGGTATGGCGCTGAAGGTGATTAGGTCAAAACGTCACCTCCGCCGGGTCAGCGGTCTGGCCTGGTTGGCGATGGCGCTTGCCTTGCTGCAGACCTATGACCGGCCGACCGAACGTTGGGTACAGAGCGACTCCGGTGCGTGGTTTCAGCTTTCTGAGATTGCAGGCTGGATTTGCACGCCCACCGGTTTCGGGTCGTCAAATGGCGATGCACCAGGCGGCGTTGATCCATTTTGCGGGTTGTGCATCACAGGCGGCATGCTTGTTGCCGATCTGCCTCAGGCTGCGATCGTCTCCACTCCATCACTTTGCGGCTCCGACGACGGGTTAGCCGTCGATTTGGCTATAGACGGCAATCGGTTGGGCGACAGGCCGCCGGTCCGCGCTCCGCCAGCTTTCCTTCGATTGACCTGATAGCTTCGTTGCGTCGAACAGGCGCGGCGACCCCCAATTCAATCGAGGGACACACGATGTTTTTCAGAGGCATCAAATACGTTCGCGCCGTCATGGTCATCTGGGCGGCCATCATGGGCACGGCAGCGGGCCATGAGTATCAGCAGGGTGATCTGGTCATCGCCCACCCGTGGAGCCGGGCCACGGCGCCCAACGCCCCAAATGGTGTTGCTTATCTGGCGATCACCAACCATGGAGCTGAGGAAGACCAGTTGATCTCCGTCGAGGCGCAAGTCTCCGACCGGACCGAGCTTCACATGCACGAGATGACGGATGGCGTCATGCGCATGCGGCCGGTGGAGGGCAGCATTGCCCTTCCCGCCGGAGAGACAATCGTGTTGGAACCGAGCGGACTGCACATCATGTTGATGGGGCTGGACAATCGGCTCGTGGAGGGTGAACGCTTTACCCTAGTTCTGGAGTTTCAAAACGCTGGAACCGTGGAAGTCGAAGCGTCGATCGAATCGCCTGGCGCGGTCTTGGACCTGCACCATAATCACTAGGAAGCCCGTGGAACCGGCGGTGACAAATGCGCCTTGCGAGGCGATTTGCCGCCGGCTCGCTATGTGAGAGAATCCAATGAACAAGAGAGTTGTCACTATTGCATCGGCCGGCGCCCTGGCTGTAGTCGCCGTTGGCGCGGGTCTTTACATAACCAGTGCCCCAGCGTTCGAGCCGGTGGGGATGCCGGCCCCGGAAAGGCTGGGCGGTCCGTTCACGTTGACGAACGAAGCTGGCGAACCTTTTGGAACCGACGATCTAATCGGAAACGGTGCGTTGGTCTTCTTCGGCTTCACCTACTGTCCTGATGTCTGTCCGACGGAGCTGGCTCGGGGCGCGCAAGTGGTCGACCAGCTTGCAGAGGCGGACATTTCCGTCACCCCTGTTTTCATCACCATCGACCCCGAGCGCGACACGCCGGAGCAGATTGGCGACTATGTCAGCTTGTTTCATGAGGACATGGTCGGCCTGACGGGAACCGCCGACGAGATCGCCTCAGTAGCCGACGATTACGGCGTCTTTTACAGCAGGGTCGAGATGGAGGACTCCAGCGACTATCTGATGGACCACACCTCGTTCGTCTACCTGCTGGACCCGACCGGCAGCCTGGTTTGGATGTTCCGGCCGACCGATCTCGTCGAGTCGATCAGCGAAACTATTCGGCAGGCGGCCGGTTGAGGCGCGGTGCATACGGCCAAGAGCGATCGAATTTCCGCCTGATCTGTCTGCGCGTGTCGGCCAGGTCAGTCGCGGCCGTCGGACGGAGATTCAGCTCTTTGCTCTGCTTTGTCGGCCACTCAGTTTGATAGCCAACCGTCCAATACGTCGAAAAAGACGGCTTCCTCTTCGATAAAGGGGTAGTGCCCGGAGCTTTCGAAGACGTAAAGCTCGGCATTTGGCAAAAGCGATGCGATCCGTTCCGCGCCGGGCTCCAGCGGGGTGATGCCGTCATGGCGGCCGGCAACGACAAGGGTCGGGGTTGTCACATTGGGCAGGTCTTCAAGCGTGTTGAACGACCCCAGCAGCCCGCCAGCGGCGTTCCACGCCCGGTGCTCGTAAGCCGTGCGTGTATCAAGGTCCGCCCCCACCTCGGCATCCCAGTCATGGAAATACATTTGTACGACGTGATTCCATGTGTCCTGCCAGTCAGCGTCGTCCGCCATCGGCGCACTGAACAGCCTGCCGAAGGCTTGCATTTGGGCGTCCGACCCGGACACGGTCGGCTGATAGTCGAAAGCGGGCACGGCATCGATCAGGACCAGCCCGTCCAGCCGATCCATATGAGCGATGGCAAACTCCTGCGCAATGAAACCGCCATAGGAATGGCCGATCAGGGTGAAGGTCTCGT
>JBCCER010000208.1:0-7006 GCA_039030175.1 Pseudomonadota bacterium | reverse complement strand
CATTCCGCGTGGGTCCGTTGTTGGTCTGGTCGGCGAGTCGGGTTCGGGTAAGACGACGCTTGGACGCTGCCTCTTGCGCCTGATCGAGCCAACTGGCGGGAAGATCGATTTTGATGGCATCGACGTTACGGCACTGGGCCATAAGGCGCTGAAGGATTTGCGCAAGCGCATCCAGATCATTTTTCAAGATCCGGTCTCCAGCCTGAACCCGCGCATGAAGGTGCGCGACATCATTGGTGAAGCGCTGAAGGCGCATGGCATTGGCAGCAGTCGGCGAGAACGGCGCGACATCACGGTCGGCCTTATGGAAGAAGTCGGACTAGCGGCTGAGCATATCGAGCGTTACCCGCATGAGTTTTCCGGCGGTCAGCGCCAGCGGATCGGTATCGCCAGGGCCCTGGCCGTGGAACCCGACTTCATTGTCGCCGATGAGTGCGTCTCGGCATTGGACGTCTCCGTCCAGGCCCAGATCCTGAATTTGTTGGACGATCTTCGAAAGAAGCGCTCGTTCACCATGCTGTTCATCGCGCACGATCTGTCGGTGGTCGAGTACATCTGCGATCAGGTCGTGGTGCTGTATCTGGGGCGGGTGATGGAGGCGGGCGTTGCCGCCGATCTCTATGCCGATCCGTGCCATCCCTATTCGCGCGCGCTGCTTTCGGCCGCGCCCGTCGCCGATCCGGATCACGCGCGCGACCGCGAAGTGCTGCGCGGCGACATTCCAAGCCCGATGGCGCCGCCGTCTGGTTGCGTCTTCCGGACCCGCTGCCGCTATGCCGAGCCGCGCTGCGCCGAAACCATACCCGCGCCGCAAATCGCCGGCGCCCATCACCAACAATCCGTTGCCTGTCACCGGTTGGGAGAAATCTAATGGCCGACGCTGACCTTGGTTTGGCGCCTGAGAGCCCAGAACAGCGGCTCGGCCGTTTGGGCATTGCCCTACCGCCCCGACCGCACGCCCCGATCGGCAATTTTGCCAATGTGCGGGCCTCGCGCGGCATGCTGTACATCTCAGGCCAAGGACCGGTGACGCCGGACGGGACCTATCTGACCGGCAAGGTCGGTGCGGATGTGTCGACCGAAGACGCGCGCGATCACGCCCGCCTGGTCGGCCTGAACCTGCTGTCGGTGGCGCGAGAGGCAGCTGGCTCGCTCGATCGCATTGCCGGCGTGGTTAAACTGCTGGGCATGGTGAACGCCGTGCCGGACTATCGCGACCATCCGCGCGTGATCAATGGCTGTTCCGACCTGCTGATCGACGTGTTCGGACCCGACGGAGTGCACGCCAGATCGGCCATCGGCGTGGGCTCGTTGCCCAATCAGATTACCGTCGAGATTGAAGCGATTTTCGAGCTGGCCGGTTGAACGGCCCGATGTCAGGCGGCGATACGGCCGACGCTGCGCTCGATCGTGGCAGCCGAATCCCGCACCTCCGCAGAATAGATCTGGAACTTTTCCTTGGCCTTAGGTTCGGCGGCAACGATCGAGATCGTGGCGACGCAGGTGCCGTCACTGTCGCGGATCGGGCTGGCGATACAGGAGACGGCAAAGTCCGAGGCCCCAAACTGAACCGCCAACTTACGATCGAAATCGTCGCCCGCCCATTGGGCAAGCTTAACCGGGTCCGTTTCAGCCTTTTCGGTCGGCGACGGTTTGGCGAATTCTGCAAAGATGGCTTGGCGGTCTTCCGTCGAAAGATGACCGACCAACAAGCGCCCGGACGCTGTCCAGTTCAGTGGCACACGGGTTCCGACGTCAGATGTAACTCGAAAATGCCCGTCGCCATAGGCCATGGCGGCCACGACCATGAATCCTTCATCGCGAACGCAAATCTGGACCGTCTCGCCCAGCTTGCGCGACAGCATCTCCATCTCGCGCTTGGCCTCGGCCAACAGGTTCAGCCCAGCCTCGTAGGCGAGCCCATACCGCAGCAGCCGAGCGCCCAGCCAAACCATTTTGGGGCTTGGCCGCGACAACAGGTTGCGCGCGACCAGATCGTCGACGATGGCATAGATCGTGGAGATCGGCGCGCCGACGGATTTGGCGATATCATAGGCGCTAGTCGGCGCCCCGACCTCGCTCAAATAGTCCAGGATCTGGATCGTTCGATCGATGCCGCTGACACGGGACCGTTTAGGGGAAGGCTCAGGATTCGGCATAAAGGCTCCAAGGTTCGAACACCACTATTCTCTTATAGTGGATGAGCGGCGAAGGCAACGGATCAAATCAAGCAAGCGGGCGGCAAGCAGATGACCACATCAGACAAAGACGATTGGCAGGCATTTTATCGAGTGACCGGCTTAACGCCGGTAATAAACGTCTCGGGCACGATGACAGGTCTGGGAGCCTCCAGCGCCGGCCAGAAGGTGGCCGATGCCTGTGCGGCGATCCTGCCCCATTTTGTCAAGATGCACGAGCTGCAGGCGCTGGCCAGCGAAACGATTGCGCGATTGACCGGGGCTGAGGCTGGCTGCGTCACGGCGTCGGCTAGTGCTGGCATCACGCTCTCGGTCGCTGGCACGATGACGGGTCTAAACCCTGCCGCTGTCGAACGATTGCCCGATACGACTGGCATGAAGAATGAGGTCGTGATCCAGGCCGGCCATCTTTGCCACTACGGCGCCCCGGTCGAACAATCAATTCGCTTGGCCGGCGCCACCGTCATCCCTGTCGGCCAATCGACCCAGGTGCTGGATCATCAGCTGGCCGGCGCGATCAACGAGCGCACGGCGGCGGCGGTCTACGTGGTTTCGCACCATGTCGTCGATTACGGTCAGATCCCGTTTGACGCGTTCGTTGCCATCTGTCGACAGGCAGGCGTGCCGGCAATCGTCGATGCAGCCTCCGAATATGACCTGACCGGTTTCATCGCGGCCGGTGCCGATCTTGCCATCTACTCAGCCCACAAATTTCTCGGCGGCCCCACGGCCGGCATCGTCGCGGGCTCGGCCGACCGCGTTCGCGCCGCCTATCTACAAAATATGGGGATCGGTCGCGGCATGAAGGTCGGTAAGGAGAGCATCTTCGGTACTATCGCCGCGCTAAGGGACTGGGAGGTTCGCGACCATGAGGCAGTCCGCCAGGCCGAACGCGAAGCGCTTCATACCTGGCTGGAGGTCTTGTCCAACCGCCCCGGAATCAAGGCCGCGATCGTGCCGGACCCGACCGACAACCCGCTCGACCGTCTGCGCGTTGATATCGATCCGGTCGCTGCAGGTGCCAGCGCCCGCGCCGTGGCCGCAGCACTCGCGGCGGGAGAGCCGTCGGTCGTCGTCCGCGATCACGAGGTGGAGCAAGGCTGGATACAGCTCGACCCCTGCAACCTGCTACCCGGTCAGCAGGCGATGGTGGTCCGGCGTTTGGAAGAGGTTTGCGACGCCGCTTCGGCCGGAGAACTCAGCGAACCCGACGAGACGGTTTGGCGAAACCAATCCGTGAACGCATACTTAAATTGGGGCCGCCCATAGCGTCGGCTGGTCCGCCTTAGAACACGTCATCAATCATCGATCGAAACGCATCCAGCAGCATGCGGGAGCGGGATGGTGGTTCGGCGGAGGCGACCAGGGCCGGGTTTTGGTTGGTTTCGTCAAGCGGGTCGGTCGCCCTTCCGTCGACACGGACTTCGTAATGAAGGTGGCTGCCCGTGGCGAGGCCGGTGGATCCAACGGTGCCTACGACGGCGCCTTGGCTGATCGTATCGCCTTCAGCCATGCCGTCTTCAAACGATGAGAGGTGTGCATAGACAGTCTGCACGCCATAACCGTGATCGATCCGCACGGTGTTGCCCAGCCCACCGGACCAGCCGACGAACACCACTTCACCATCGCCTGTCGCGCTGACTGGGTCGCCATAGTCGGCGTCGAAGTCCACGCCGGAATGCATACGGGCGGAACCATAGATGGGGTGGCGCCTGCCGCCGAAGGTTGACGTAATCGGCGCGCCCTCGATGGGCAGACCAAGGGCGATGATCGGCTGGTCGTTTCTGTAGACCGCAAACTCGCCGCGCTCAGGAGAGTTTGTGCGAATGATCTCATACTGGTCGCTGGCGATATTGACACTGGCGAACTGAATTGGCGAGTTTCCAACGGAACCGTCGGATCCCAACTCATGATAAACGAGGTCGATTGAGGCCCCGATCGCACCGTGAGTGTCCAGAATGGCGTATCGATCCAAGACTTCCTGAAGTTCCGACGCGACCGGGCCTGGCAGGCCGGCATTGGACACGGACGACGCAACGTCGCCGGTTAGATTGAGGCGAACGGCGACTTCGCGCTCCTCCATCTGCCGCTCGGCCAGCGCGATCGACGCCTCATCGTCCCTGACTTCGACCGTCAGATAGTCGCCGGCGCCGAGATCGAAGATGACCTCGAGCCAGCCATCGGCCGAGCCGTAACGCTGCACCCAGAATCGTTGACCGTCTTCGATGTTGTCGATCCCAACATTGCCATGCAGGCCCAGAATGACCTCACGCCGCTCCGTCTCGCTAAGACCGGCGTGGGCTAGCGCGTCGGCGAGGTCGTCGCCTGATCGCAGGGCATACTCCTGGGTGCTGTATAGAGTTCCTGCGCCCATGCTGCCGCAGCCGGCAAGGGCGAGGCCCATTAGAATGACAAACAGGCGGAAAAAGCGTTGGAACGGCGCTTTAAGATGCTCGATCATGCCAGTGACAGACTCACCTTGTTGGGGCGCGTGTGGACCGCGCAGGCATCACAAGTTTTACGGTGACACGCCTTGACGGCGACCATCGCGATGCGAGGGTGACGATGGCTGTCGGTTCGCCGGCAAATCGTCGCGATCGCCTCCAAATCACGGCGTTGCCAGCGACCAATGGTCGGGTCCGTCAATGGAGCAGCTTCGTGGCTGAACTGTGGCGCCAGGATCGCAACAATGTGGTGGTTGGCCGAAATCTTGCAAACGCGTGCAATGGCAGTTTTCGTTGCTACCGACAATTGCGGGTATGGCAAATTTCCGGTGCGGTCGTCGTGTGAAGTTTCGTCTCTAAGGCCTTGGGTTTGTGGGGCCGGTCGACCACCCGGCAGCCGTCAGAGCCGTCATCAAGCCGGTACCTTCCATCCATTGAACACCGTTCCAGCCGAGCGACCGCGCCGCTTCAACGTTTTCTAGCTGGTCATCGATGAAGGCCAGTTCGGCGGGATCTAGGTCGAGTGTGGCTGCCACAATTCGAAAGAACTTCGATTGCGGCTTTCGGCACCCCAATTCGGCCGAATAGAAGATGCCATCGACATGGTCCTTCAGGCCAAGAGTGTTCATGAGATAGCCGGCTCGCAGATGGTCTTGGTTCGTGGCCAGGTATGTCGGAAGACCGCCGTCGCGCAGGGCTGCGAGATCGCCTAGCAACGCCGTGTCCAGACGCGCGTCGTGCCTGAACCAATAGTCGACGACCTCATCTGCGCTGAGATGGCCTCCAATCGAGGTTAAGGCCTTGGTCAAGCATGGACGCAGATCTTTGCGGCCGACGACAATGGCGTCCCAGTAGGGCGCGAAGAACTCCGTTGCTAGATCCTTTGCACTTAAGCCGAGATCGGCCTTCAACGACGTGTCCCAACGACGGCCGTCTTGCGGTCGTCCGCGCACGAGGACACCATCCACATCGAGCAGCAGAGCGCGGATCATTACATAGACCTTATCGTTCTCGCCGCGCCATGTTCGCGGCTTCCAAGCAGATAAGCGCGAGTATGGCGGCGGTCATCGGTACCCAAGCAAGCAGACCGAACGCAGCCCAATCCAACAGACCGGCAAAGACCGCGCCGGTCGCATAGGCAGCGAAGACATAGATCTGACGCTTGGTGGCGGCTCGAATAGCCGGCGTATCGCGCCGGCCAAGCGCGAGTTCGGTCAGCGAAAAGACGATCGCGACCAAGGTCGAGGTGAAGACGATGGTGTTTACACCGGGCGCGTTGATGATCTTTGCGGCAATGCCCTGAACACCCATGGCGAAGGAGCATAGGAGGATCAGACCGTACAACGCCGGTCCCTGCGGCGGGTGGCCGACGATCTGCCAGAGGAGCGCAAAGCCCGCCAGACAGGCGATCTCCAGCCCAATTAGGCTGCGCAAGACCAATTGCTTACGGGTCGGCGAGGCGTTCGGGTCATAGGCTACCGAGGCCGCCAACGCCCCCAAGGCAAACCCAAGAAGCGCCGAGACCGGCAGCGAGGCGGCCGACAGGTCCCCCTGGCTGAGCGCGATGCCGAGAAGGGCAGTGTTGCCTGTCATGGCGGACGCGAAGACATGACCCAGCGTCAAAAACGCAATCACGTCTGCGCCGCCCGATGCGATCGCCAAAAAACCGGTGCCCAGATTGTTTGCCCGGCCATTGGCTGCACTGCCGCTCATCACCTCTCTCGGACTACGATTGCCTCATGGTGCCCCATGCTGCCTTGGACCTACTATGCTGCGCAACCAGATGGTTCTTTGACCGCGCTGATCAGACCGGCTCAATAAAGCTTGATTTGTCGGCGATCGAATAATGGTGCAAATCGGCTGGAACTCTGAAGTCCTGCAGGCTTGTCCGCATTCTCTCCCTCATGCTTACTGGACTGACAAGCGCCTCGGTGACACCCCCATCGCTCGGAGATCCGCCGAATTGACCTTGTTGCGTCTGCTTTGCATCGCGTTGATAACGCTGACGACCATGGCCGTTCAGGCCCAGACGCCCTTCGTCGGCGGCGGGGCCGGCGATCCGGTTGTCGACGAACTGCCGACCGATCTGACTGAGGGCGAGATCGATGCCTGGCTGGCCACGCGAAGCGATAGCGAGATTCGTGCACTTTTGCGGCAGGAACTCTACGAGGGGGCCGAGGCCGAAGCAGCGGTAGCGGGCACCAGCCTGATCGTTGCCATCGATACACGGTTGACGGAGATGGCGGCCACAATAGGCGAACGCGTGGTCCGATGGGCCGATGCGCTGGCCAACCTTGGCGATCGCAGTGAGCGGATCGCCGCCCGTATGGAGATGGCCACAAATGGGACGGGCGGCATGGTCTT
>JBCCER010000207.1:0-7041 GCA_039030175.1 Pseudomonadota bacterium | reverse complement strand
GTCGATATCGCCGACCTCGACTCTCATCAGGCCTTTCTGAATGGGGCTGCCGCTGTTGCCATGCTGGTGGGGCCGGACGCGCCGGTCAGGCTGGAGCCCGAACGCGCGACCCATATGATGAACACATGGGATTTCTATAAGCCGGTCGGCTGGAAAGACTCCTTCCCTCTCATGCGCGACGGCAAGCACAGCATCGACGTCTACATGGCTTGCCTTGAAGGCTGCTATCGCGGGTTGAGCCGGAAGCTCGACACCCCAAACCTGCTGTCAATTCATGATTATGCGATATTCCATTGCACCAGCACCTATCTTTGTAAGCGCGCATTTGATCGCCTGGCCGGCTTGGCATCGCCAGAGTTGGGCTTGCGCGACCGTAATGCGCTTTATCAGTCAATGGCGGCGCCTGGAACGCTGCTGACCAAGCAAATCGGGTCGACTTACACGGCCTCGTGCTACGTCAACCTCTACTCGCTGCTTCACACGCTGGGCGAGCAGGCGGTTGGCAAGAAGATCCTTGCGTTCTCATACGGATCAGGTGCGGCGTCTTCGATGTTCCGGTTGTCGGTGGATAGTCTGCCCGACCTGGGCCATAAGCTCGACCAGCGTTTGGCTGCCCGGATTGCCCATGTGCCTCAAGACTTCATCGCGCTTACGGAGGCCTATTCGAACGCCTACGCTCGGTTCGATTTCAAGCCTTCCGAGCGATCCGATCTGAAGGAGGGGGTCTACTATCTCGATCGCGTAGACCGCTGGGGATTGAGGCACTATTCGCGCTTCGCAAATGGGCAAAAACAGGCCCTTTGCAGCGGGTCACCGCTTGAGAGGGTTCTCTATGAAACGGACGCCGAAAGCACGATGGACGTAGTGCGAACGGAGGAGATGCCAGTGGCATGAAAATCCTGGTCATTGGCGGCACTGGAGCAATTGGCAGGCGTGGTGTCCCGGCGCTGACGATGGCTGGTCATTGCGTTGGCATCATGGTCCGATCGGGGTCAAGTAGATAGGGGCTGTCCCTATAAGAGCTCTCATGGCACACCGGGGAAGTTCGCGATCGAGCGTGGGTCGTTGAAGCTAGGCGGGCTTTGGAGCGTGGAGATCGTTGTGCTGCGGGCGGATCTGTCGACACTATCGGTTCTTTGGATATCGTGGACACTGAAACCGTGCCGAGATCGCCCAAGCCAAAGTAACGTGTGACCAACTGGCCTTGCATGACCGCGCGTTGCGCAGACGGGGCGCTGCAAAAGCGCTCAGCCGGATCTTCGATCTTGGCCGGCCGATCACTAGGCCGGCCGGATAAACTTCCAAGCCAATGCTGATTCCACCACAAATTACCGGGATGCACCAAAGCCGGCCATACTGGCGGGCTTTCCGGACCCGCTTATATACCGCCTCTGTCGACTGGCCTAAGATCGGGTGCGCTGCACCAATTGCAGACCTCAACTGGCCCAGGTCGGGTAGGGGGATTTCAGGGTTCGGCGGTGAGATCGGGACTTCAATCCGACAGGACATCAAGCAGGCTAGAAACCCAACAATGAGTCCCAGCCCAGGCGGGAACATCAGCAATACAGAGCTGCCCGCAAGTGTGGTTTTCGCGAGCTTGGCCGCATAATGACTGGTGGTCGCTACGGCATCCCTGAATGATAGGGTAATATCGGTATCATCGGTGAGGACAGATCGATGGCCGCGATTGGTTGGTCCGGACGAGCCACGGAACTTGATAAGCTAATCAAGCGAGTGGACATGCGGCATCATGCGTGACCTCCCGCGACTCTGGCCGCAACCGATGGGTCTTCTGGGATGGGTGCAGGGGCATGCGCCTGTAGTGGAGATCGCGATTTGGATTCTCCGACACTGACATCGAGACCGACGGATTGGAGGAGATGGCGGTCCAGGTCATCAGAAAACTGCCTGAAAGCCGCATCCGTGAGCACGGACGTCGTCAAGGAGATGACCAGCCGGTCGGCCACAGTGTTGGCGTGAACGGCAACGTCATAAAAGATGCGTGTGTTGGTAACGACGCCGAAGGTTTCGACAATACCGAAGGGTTTCGCTGGGCTTGGCAGGTCCAAACGACCCAGGTTGGTGACCGTAAGCCCGCCAAGGCGAAACGGCCGGCGACCTGCTAGCCATCCGAGAATCGGCGCGACCTTCGCAAAAAAACGTGCTGATAGGCGATCTTCTCCTCGCGCCAACGCATCTTGGATACGCTCGACGACATCAGCGGCGAGTTCCGCCGTTTGTTTGCCGACGACACCGTCAAGCGTGTCCTGCAGCAAGCCCACGCGCGATCCCACGCTGGCAAACCGTTCGCCGCGCGCCAGGTCGGCAGCGACGCTGTACGCGACCGGACGATCCCCTTGCGACAGAGCAGCATAGCTTTTCATCGATGCGGCGACCAACAGTCCGGTCAACGTCACGCCTCGTCGTCTGGCGCCGTCCATCAATGCTGATATGGTGTCAGGGGAATAGCGTCTGATCGCGATCCGAGTCTCCCCGGCTTGGTCCAGCCGATGGCGTGCGGCGATTTTTGCGCTTGACCGCAGCCTTAGGCGTGCTTGCTTCTGCAGGTATCGAGGCCAGCCGAGATGCGGACCTTCGTCAACTTGAGACCGTGGAGGAAACGATGGTGGCTGTGGTTCGCTGACCCCAGTCAGCTCCTCGACAAACGTGTCTAGGAGATTCATTACGGAGTTCCGATCGATGATCGCGTGATGGCAGGTCAGCAGCAACGTTGTTTGTTCCGCGCCCGATTCTCGAAACAGCGTGACCCTCATAAGGGGAGTGCCCTCGGAGCCAACAGGTTCGGCGAGCTCCTGCTCGATTGCCCTTACGATATCCTCGCGTGTTTCGACGTTTAGGCACCGTATCTTGATGGCATCCGTTGACCGGACAAACTTGATGCCTCGTGCCTCGCGGATGAGACAAGCTCCGAGTTCCGGAAGCCTTCCTTGCAACGACGAAATTGCCGCCCGGAGCTTAGCTAACTCCACCCGACCCGCCACGGACACGCTTCGGCACAGATTACACCAAGCTTGAGGATTGATCCGGGACCAGGCGATTTCCGAATCGCTTAATAGTCGTAATGACATCGAAACAGTCCGTGTTATTCGTTGTTTGCGACTCGAATATATTACTAATGGTTAGTAATGTGATCGTTATCTCAACTTTACAGCGCTGTTTGTATAGGTCAAGTCTCGTCGGGCGGCCGCGACGGCGTTGTCACAAGAACCGCGGCGATCGGCGGCATAGCTGTTAGCAACGGCTGATGTCTTCTATTTCATACAAGCGCAACCAGTTCCCGCCTGTAGTCATCCAGCACGCCGTTTGGCTGTATCTTCGGTTCACGTTGAGCTACCGCGATGTCGAGGATCTCATGGCCGAGCGTGGCGTCGAGGTGAGCTATGAGACGGTCCGCCGGTGGATGCTGAAGTTCGGCCCGCAGATCGTACGCCGTCTTAGACGGCTTCGGGAGAAGCCAAGTCAGCGATGGCATCTCGACGAGATGGTCATTCGAATCTCCGGAAAGCAGCTCTATGTGTGGTGGGCTGTGGATGACGAAGGCGAGGTGTTTGAGATCCTTGTCCAACGTCGGCGAAATCGAGCTGCGGCAGTTAAGTTGCTGCGCACACTGCTGAGGAAGCAGGGCTTTGCACCCAAGGTGATCACAACCGACAAGCTGCGCTCCTTTGGAGTCTCTTTCGGTGATCTGGGTCTCTCAGCACGCCATGTGCAGGGACTTAGAAAGACTAACCGGGCTGAAGTCTCCCATCAGCCAGATCGCCGCCGCGAGCGAAAGATGCAGCGGTTCAAATCGCATGGATCAGCCCAGCTGTTCCTGTCATTACACTCTGCGGTTTACAATACCTTCAACAGTCAGCGACATCTGATCTCCTGCCAAACACTGCGAAACCATCGAGCCGAAGCCACTAGCCGCTGGCTGTGAGCGGTTATGGTTGCATGACATATGATTGCTTGTCAGGAAAATCTGCTTCCCGGCTCCGTTGCCGTGACAATGCCTGTATCATTCATCCTGACGACGGGCAATGCGCGACGTGGCAATCGTTCTGATGCCAATGCTCGTGATCCTGCTTCAGATAAACTTACTTCCAGAAACGGTCTTGTGTTTGCCGCAAACCCTAATGCCAGGTTCATTCAGGTGAGCTAGACTCTTCTTCAAATAGCTGCCCAAGCTGTTCCACATATCCGAACAATGGACGAATGATCTGTCACTCAGGCGATACAATTGGCATTGCTCGACAACCTAAGGTCGGTCTGACCCGGCAATGTTCTCCTGATAGGTGTCAGATGATGGGTGCTTGCTGTAGCTAGCGTGATAGGATGGCGTGCGGCAATTTTCTGTTTCAATCGCTGCGAACCGGCCATCGTTAGGCAATCAGACCAGGCAATTGAAGACATGTTCCTCCCGAACCTGACCGAAATCACCGTTGGTACAAGCGAGCACGTTTGGGGGTTCGACGCCAATAGTGGCACGCTCTATCGCTGGAACCCTAGGACGAATGCATTCGAACTGGTCGATGCCAACATCAAGGTCGCATCGATCGATGTCAGCTATGAGGGCCATCTTGTCGCGCTCGACAATAAGGGCGTTCTTTATCTTTGGGATCCGGCGAGCGGCAGCTTCGTTCAGAAGGAAAACACGCTCACCTTCGATCAGGTCGCCATCGGCAATGACACGCTGTGGGCGCTTGACGGTTCGACGCTTTATTTCTGGGACGACAATGAGGCTCAGTTCCAGATTGCCTTCGATGACGCAAAGGCATTTGCCGTCTCAAAAGAGGACGATGCTGCCTATCTCATCGATGGGGACGGCAATTTGCGGCAGTTCAGCCCGTCCACGGACGGCGAGTTCACCTTCGATGTTCTGACCGACGACCTTGGGATCGACGAGGTCGTTCAGCTGGCCAGCCCGCGCGGGGATGATCTTTGGGCGTTGGACGAAGACGGACAAGTCTACCAGCTTAGCACCGCCGATTTGACCAGTGCGGAAACGCCGCTGGCCACCTTTGTGCTGCAATCGCCAGAGTTAGGGTTGGACGGCACAGAGCTGTCTGACATTGCCGTGGACGACAAGGGCATCCTCTATGGTGTGAACGACAGCGCGCTTAGTTTCTACGATACCGAGCCGGTCGCTGTACAAAACGACCTCGGGCAGCAAACGACCGCCGTTGCGCTGACTACCGATGCAACTGGCATCACCCACTATGCCTATTCGACAGAAGGCGGTGTCTACCATAGCGTTCTCATCGACGGTGTTTGGTCGCAGGCGCAACTGATAGCGGGCTCAGCTCAGGCGTCGGAGATTGAGATAGGGACGGATGCGGCGGGCAATGTCTATCTCGCCTGGGTCGACAGTATCGGCAATGGTTCTGAGGTTTACGTAACGAAAGGTGCCAAGAACCAAGGGTTCGGCGGATACGAATTCAGCCCCGCCGTCCAGGTCACCGATGATGCGGTCGCCGATGAAGACGTTGACATGGAGGTTACAAGCGACGGGCTGGTGACATTGACTTCCAACAAGATCGATGTCTTCAGCAGTTACGACGACTACGACACCTATCAGTACAGTCTTGACGGCGATAGCGCCGTCTTTACCCAAACGCCGTCGAGCGACACGTCCGGTTTCGAAGACATTCTTTTCGACGTGGACCCGCTTGGCGGGTTTCTGAACGGGACGGGTAGCGAGGTCGGCGGTGCGGATGGTTTTGTCAGCCTTGGCTGGCCCGCCGCGCTAGGCGTCAGCTATTCGCTCCCTGGGCTTGGGTTTTCGTTCACCTGGTTCCAAAGGACCAACCATCTCTACAAGCAGGGCAGCGGTCACGACTATACTGCCGACTGGACGCTCGCGGTTGGTTTCAACCTCTCGGATCTGGCTGCATTCAAGCCCGTCAAGCTGGTCTTCCCCGAAATCAAACTCTCATCCCTTACGGTCGGGAAGTACTCCAAACAGGTCGGCGACGAGCCGGCGGACCTCAACCTAATCCTGACCGGTCTGCGGTTTAATGGCGCGGTCGATTTCCTCGGACCGGCCATCGATGTGGCTTCGGCAGGGACGAGCGCTGCCCTGAAGGCAGCCGGCGTAATTGGGGCGCAGGGAGGACTGTTCACCCAAGAGGACTTTCTTGTCGTTGTTAAGGACACGCGGGACGTCGATCCGCAGGCCGATGCCGACATCTATGCGGTTCCAATTACCTTCGTGGATGCCGACGGCAACCCGATCACCGCCGACACGCCCGAATCCGAGGTTCGGGCGGTCACGACGCTCGATGAGATCGTCGCGTTCGCCGAGGAGATTAACGGCTTCGACCAAAGCGCAGTTGCGGCACCGGAAGGTGGGGGCGTTCAGAGTTTCGACAATAGAAAAGTATTTTGGAACGGTGCCTATCTCGCACTTGAATTGATTGAAGGGATTGGGATCAAAGCGACACTCCGCGCTGGTCTTCAAGTGCAAGAAGATGACGGTGTGCCCAATGAAGTCTCCTTTCGCAGTTACGGCGAATTCAAGCTGGCCTTTCTGCTGTATCGGCTTTGGGACATTAGGCTCGGTTACAAATTTGGCGAAGACGGTACCGGCGTTGGGACAGTCAATGGCTTGCCGCTATTCGCCGATTACAATGTCGGTGGCACGACCAATGTCCATGATGACGGGCTGATCTTTGTCGGCGACACTGATGCTGAGTCGGACATTTGGGACAATGAGGCCTTTGATTACGTTCTGCTGCCCGACGGGCGCGCATTCGGGGTGTATGTCCAAGAGACCGTCGACGAAACCGACGAGACCATAAACACTGTCAACAGCATCGATGGAATACTCGATCCGACAACGGGCAACATTGTCTGGGACCTCGACACGATCACCAAGCTGCCCGGCAGTTTGGGCTTCAACGTATCACCAAAGATTGCCGTTCAGGACGGCGACGATCTGATCGTCACCTGGGGCAACACGGCTTCGGACAATGATGATCTTGAAGAAGTGCTCGAGACGCCGCCCGGCAAGCCATACGTCTTGTTCGGCGGCAATGC
>JBCCER010000206.1:0-7102 GCA_039030175.1 Pseudomonadota bacterium | reverse complement strand
TGGCCCACATTTCGATTGAGCGCGCGGACAGGGCCTCTTGCTCCTCCAGCGATGTGGCTCGGGCGAACCCGAGGAACGAAACCAGCATTAGAGCTGCCAAGGCGAACTTCTTCACTAGGGCCATATCGACCTTCCTTGTTCGAGGAGACCAACGCCGGCTGCCACGTTCTTCGATGGCATCTCGGCTCTCACAGGGTAGTTTATGAAAAGACTGTCCGGGGTTTAACCGCCTACGCATTTGGAGACCGAAACAGGAGAAGATGGTTCGCAAGAGGGTCTGGCCCTTCCACCGCCCCATGGCTTGTGTCAGTCCAAATACATGATCGGTACGGTTCAGGCAGAGCCGGCCCGGGGGTCTACTCCCGCTCCAGCACGACCCGTCCTGCCAGCGCGTGGTCGCCGGCCTCCCAGAGCGTGCAGTACATCGTGTCGTCATCGACCAACGTGCATTCATAGGCGGTCGTATCGCCGATATCGGCAATCCTGACCGAGACGCCGTCCCAATCGATCACGCCCAGCATCGGCAAGCGGTCGCTCGAAATCGGCTCGGTGCCGTGGCGGCCTTGCTGGGCGCCCTCGATAGCGACGCTTGACTGATAGGCCTCGAACACGGCGCCTTCCTGGTCCGTGATCTCGATCTGGGAAATCTCGTAGCTCTGGGGAAATGTGTTGATCTGACCGTCCCAGTATCGGATCTGGCCATCGGTCTTGGCCCAAATTCCCTCGAGATTGGGAACAGGCTCATTCGCGCTAGCCGGCTGATGTGGGACCGTGGACATGACGGCGACAGCCAATAGCGTCGGTAGTCCTGCGCAGCAGAAGATCGATGGCGTTTTGGTCATTCCAGATTCTCCCAGATTTCGCCCTCAAATGCCTGATCGCGTGCTTCGAACACACGCGCAGCGTGTCGCTGTTCCCACATATCCGGACCATGGGTCCAATTGCCCTAGATCAACCCTGCCTCTCGCGCGGCCTTGATCCGGCTCCTGCTGACCGGCGCTAGGGTGCCATTCTCAAGATTGAGGAAAACACGACCGGACTTGCGGCTGTAGCCCGTAACGGCGGCACTGGCGACCCAATGGGATCGATGAACATGGATGCCATCGACCGGCGCTGTCTCCGCGATAGCGTCGGTAAGACGCATGAGAACCAGTTCGCGGCCTTGGGTCGTGACCACCTCAGTATAGTGGTCCTGGGCGGCTAAGCATATGAGGCGCCCCCGTTTTGAAGCGGGCAGGCGTGACAAAATTGAGGCCGGCGGGTCGGCGTCGTTTGCTGTGATCGTTCGCTGATCATTCAGTTCGAAAAGCACCGCGATGCCCAGAACAATCGATGCGCAATAGCCATACAGAACCGCAAGATCTGCGCCGTCGCCTTTTACTGAAGCAACACTGCCGAACGCCACCACGATCGCCGCGACTGGTATCGCCGCAAACAAAGCGCTCAACACCAAAACAATCGGTCGGAATGCGACCCTTTGAGCGAGCCACGTCTCTGCGTAGGTGATTGCAAACGTTGCCGCAAAGAACGTCGCCGCCACATTGGCCGCCCAATAAGCCAGACGCGCCGGCAGGTTGAGCATCTCGTAGGTCCCGAAGGGTCCGACCAACCCGACCATCAAAGAGGCGACGCCGAGTGCCGCCCATGGTCGGCGAGCCGCTATCGTTGCCCGCGTTTCGCGAAGCGCCACTTGCAGTGCCGGGCTGTTCGCGCAACGCGCGACCCATCCGCTCATCCGCGCTTGAAGATCGCGCCCGCTGCCGTGCCTGATCGCGGTCATTCGTCAGTTTACCCCTAACACTGATGCCTTTTTGGGAGACTACCGAAATGACCCGTTGCGGCCAATCGCTACACTCGTTCTTTTGCGGCTTGTTTGCTGTCCTGGCCGGAATCTTCTCGGTGACGGTAACGGCGCTCGCCTGCACCACAATGGCGCTGGGACCCACCCACCAAACGCTGATTGCCTACAGTTACGATCAGCGGACGACCGGCGTGGGTGTGGCGATGGTCAATCCCGTCGGCGCCATTCGGTCATCGCTTTACGATCCACCGCGCGCCACATGGCGGGCGCGGTTTGGCAGCGTGACTTTCAATCAGGCGGGCCAGGGCATGCCAACCGCGGGCATGAACAGCGCCGGGCTGGTCGTTACGCTTATGTGGCACGATGAAGGGACCTATGAGGCGGAGGACGACCGGCCGCGCGTCAACGAATTGGAGTTCATCCAGTTTCTGCTGGATCGGGCCGGCAGCGTGGACGAAGCGCTGGCGTTTGCGGACGAAGTTCGGGTTGATGGCATGATCCCGATCCACTTCTTCTTGGCCGACGCTGAAGGCGCAACCGCTACCCTCGCCTTCGATACCGGCCGAACGGTTGTGCGGCAGGGCGATGCGTTGCCGGTCCGCGCCCTGACCAACGCGTCTTATGCGACGCTTATTGACGGTGTCGGCGAGTTTGAACCTTTTGGTGGGGACAGGAGCTTGCCATCGTCAAGCAATCGCGCCCCTACTGCGCTGGATGACAGCCTAGTACGCTTTGCCCATGCCGCCCTGGCGATCGGCGATGGGGCGACGCCGGTCACGACAGCGAGTGCCTTTGCGGCGCTCGATACCGTGCGGACAGCCTCGACGCGTTGGCAGATCGTGTTCGATCCAGCGCGCCGGTCGATCAGCTACGGAACGACCGCCTCGCCACACCAGGGTACCATTCAACTGACCAATCTGGATTTCGCTTGCCGGTCTCGCCCTCTTGCGATCGATATCAAAGCCGAGGTTAACCAAGCGTTCGCTGGCGAATTGCGGCCGCTAACCGAACCGCAAAACCGAACCATCGTCAGGGAAACATTTGGGTCGTTTGCGCAGTTCGACCTGTTCGGACCTGAATTCCCCGCCATCGTCTCGGCTGCCCAAATGGAGACTATGTCCTGCACAACGCGGTGAGAGCTCAGCGTGTCCCGACCAGATGCAAAAGGCGACGAAGCGTAGCAACGCCGATGACGTACATATGCTCAATCGCGATCTCGTCGGCTTGCGCTTCGGCGGTTAGGGCAAACAAGTGCTTCAAGCGCTTGCCATCGATTTCGATCCATCGCGGGTCCGCCAGACCCAGCAAAGGGGACAGTATTCTGCCGAGAAGCGACTTGTGGAACCGATGGTCGTGATCATGGATCCTTAGAGAATTCTCGATGGAGACCAACAGTTCTCCATCGCTGAACGCCCTATCGCGGTAGTGATCGCCGTAGATTGCGCCATATGGCCGGGAAATCTTGGCCTGTCGGCGCATGACGGTCGACCTACTTCACCGCACGGGTCAGAATCATGCGGCCGACAAGGGCGCGTTCGCCTGTTTCCCAGCTGGTGCAGTGCATTGTGTCAATGTCGATCAAATCGCACAGCACCGACGAGGTGTCGTCGACATCGGCGAAGATGATTGTTTCCGCATCCCAGCCGATTACGCCCAGCAAGGCATATCTTTCGTCCCCGCCCAGCTCATCGCCATGATAGCCAGGCGCGGCACTATCCTCGTGCACTGGCGCAAAATAGCCGCCGAAAACGCCCTCGTTCTGGTCGATAATCCTGATTTCGAACGAGACGAAATCCTCGGTGAAATGGTTGGTAGAACCATCGAAATAGAGGATGCGACCGTCCGTGATGTTCCAGGTTCCCTCCAGGTTCGGCAACCCCTCTTGGGCACTAGCCGCCTGGGTGATCGACATCGTCACCGTCGCCACAATGGCGAGATACAAGAGAAAAGAAGTCCTCATCGTGGGTCGGTCTCCTTATCCACGCAGTTCCGTCAGCATCATGTTCGATCCGCCACCAAGCAGTTCAGAGTCCGCGCAGGCTGTGACCATGGCAAAGCCGCGTCCGACCATCCGTTTGGCGTATGCCAACGAATTGGCATGCATACACACCGGCACACCGCGACTGGCGGCCCGCTCAACGATATTCGCCAAGGCGGCCTCGAAAACCTCATCCTCTCGGTTGACGGCAGCCGGCAGGCCAAGGCTGATGCCGAGATCGGTCGGGCCGACATAGATCGCGCCCAACCCGTCGACAGACAAGATGTCGTCGAGATGCTCCAGCGCCGCTGCGGTTTCGATCATAGCAATGGGCAGAATACGGTCGTTGGCGCTGGCTCCATACGCGGTCATATCCTCGGTCAATGCCGGCCGCAGAGGGCCAAAGCTGCGCTGACCGCGTGGCGGATAGGTGCAGGCGCGGACAAGCCGTTCGACGTCATCGGCGGTTTCGACCATCGGGGCAATGATGCCCTCCGCGCCAGCGTCCAGCATGCGGCCAATCAGGTCGGAGTCCAGCGACGGTACGCGGACCCAGCGCTGCACTGTCCCCAAAGACATGATTTGCAACATCGTTAGCGCGTCGGAATAGTCTGCCGCGCCGTGTTGCATGTCGATGATCAATATGTCCCAGCCGGCGCGGGTCATGATTTCGGCTGAGTAGGTGTTTGGTATCGTTAGGAAGGCGCCCAGCTGCGGGCTGCCCATCGTCAGCGGCCGCCGGCGCTTGCCCGCCGGACCGGGGTTCAAATCTTCTTGCATCGTTTTTTGTCCTCGGCACCGGATGGTTGCGCGCGGGGACAGTGTGAACCAAGTCAGCGATTGGCGAAACTAAAGAACGGCCTGTTACGTTCGGTAGGGGCAATAGTTCGTCAAGCTCGATTCCCGTCCGCCTCTTGCCCCGGAAGATCCCGCCAGGCCCAGACGATCGTGGCGATGGAAATGGCGGCGCAGACCATCAGCACATAAGCCGGCGACAGATCGCCATGCTGTCGGCTGATCAGATAGCTGGCGGCCAGTGGTGCGGTGCCACCCAGCAGGGCGAAAGCGAGATTGTAAGAGACCGAGAAGCCGCTCATGCGAACATTGGGCGGAAACAGAAGGGCCATGGTGGTGGCAAACAGGCCACCATGGGGAGCCAGGATGATCACGAAGCCCAACTGCCCGAGGAACACCAATGTCGGCTCGGCATGATCGACCAACCAAAAGAGCGGTAGCGCCAAGACGAAACCGGCGATGGCCGTAACCAGCAGCACGCGGCGAAAGCCGAACCGGTCGCCGGTCACCCCTCCAACGATCGACAAAATAGCAAATATAACCATGTTTATGGAGTTGATCGTCAGAGCGTCTGACGATGATTCACCGACGACTTCTGTGACGTAGCTCGTGAGATAGACGAAGATCAGATAAAAGCCGCCTGCGAAGAACGCGGCAACGCCGATTGCCTGAAACATCTGTCTGGTATGAACGGTGACTGCCTCGCGCAATGGGCCGCGATACCAGGGTTCCTTCGTTTCGCTAGGGCGGAATTGTTCGGCCAGACCCTTTCGGCGGATAACGTAGCCGCACACGCCGATCAAGACGCCGCACAGAAATGGCACCCGCCAGCCCCAACTTGCGACGTCTTCCGCTGTTAGCAGGCCGGTGACAAGCGAGCCGGCAGCCGAGCCAAGCAGGAAGCCGCCGCCGACACCGAAATAGGACCAACTGCCTGCACGCCCGCGCTTGTCCCGCGGCGCGTTTTCCACCATGAAAGTGATCGAACCGGTCATCTCACCGCCGACGGACAGGCCCTGCAAGAGGCGCAGGACGATCAGGAGGATCGGCGCGGCCACGCCGATCGTCTCGTAGGTCGGGAGCAGGCCGATCAATGCGGTTGGCACGGCCATGACGAAGACCGAGATCACCAAGACCTGGCGCCTGCCGACCCGGTCACCCAGATTGCCGAAAACGATCGACCCCACGGGCCGCGCCAGGAAGCCGATGGCGAACACGCCGAACGAAGCGACCAACGAGACAGCCGGATCGTCACCCGGGAAGAAATGCTGCCCGATGGTGGCGGCAAAATAGCCATAGATTGCAAAATCGTACCATTCGAGGGCATTTCCGATCATGCCGGCCAAGCGAGTGCGACGGCCCAACCCAAGTTCAGCTGACCCTGTCATGGGTCGATCCCTCCCCATTCTCGGCGCGACTTCTCATATTGCGAGGAAGCCGATTTTGATCATGTTAGTTGATCAACGCCGCGCGAACCAACCTACCCGTCGTTCAAAGGCAACACTCATCGTCTCCAAAACACCGGCTGCTGTAGCCACCGTCAAGAAAGCAGCCTGGGAAACTACAATAACGAATAGCCAACGAGAATATATCAATGTTCTGTTGAAAATTAGTGGGGGCTGCTCTCACTGGAAATCAAATAGTGAGTAATACTCGACAAAATGCTATTGTGTACCGGCATTTGTGGGGGATGGAGTAAGATGATCCGGCGACTCGCTTTTGGACTTGCCGTTGTTTGCACGGCCGGCTTTGGCGGGCCGGCGTACGGCCAGTTAGGCATGACCCTTGATGAGGCGGAGCAGTTTTGTGAGGGCATCTATCAAGGCCTGACGGTCAACACTGCGGCGCAGCCCGATATTGCCCTGGCTGAAGAGTTGCTGTTCGAGGCGCAGGCGAACGCCAATCGGTTGGAGGGTTTCCTGGTCGATATCGAGACCTCGATCGGTGAAATCATGGCGCTTGAAGAAGGCCCGAACATGCAACTCGTGGGCTTTCTTGAGGAGCAGGCGGTCGCCGTCGAGCAAGCCATTACCCAGGCAGAACGCATTCTTGATTGCTGGGGCAGAATTCTCGATATCGCGTTGGACCGTCAGCCGCTGCCGTTGGATCTGCCGGGGCAGGCGGGCCCGGGCACCTCGCTGCCTGAAGTTGCCGCCCCCTATCGGCCGCAATTTGAGGCGGTCGATGCGATTTTCGACGACCAAGGACGGCGTCTTGAAGAGGCTCAGGACCGGCTCGACCGAGCTCGGATCATGATCTTCGTCGAGCCGCAAATCCGGATGGCGGATACCGGGCCTTCTCTTTACGGACGGCTAGAGGGTGGATTTGAGATCCCGACCAGCGATCCCTCAATCGGCAACACTCAGGAATTGGAGTTGGGAACCGGCGGCGGTGTCGCCGGCGAAATCGGGGTGCGGTTCCCGCTAGACGACTATTGGTCGCTGGACGTTGGCGGACGGATTGGCTGGACGACCATGTCGGTCGACGAAATCATCAACCCAGGCGGTGAAACCAGCCCGCTCAGCGGT